>JAGFJE010000369.1 GCA_024103175.1 Phaeodactylibacter sp. | reverse complement strand
GGGCCCGAAGCACATCGGCAAAGAGGTGGTGGTAGCGGTACCAGCGGCGCTCATCGTCCAGCGGGACGACAAAGAGGTTATCATGCTCCAGTTCTTCCAGCATCCGCCCGCCGCCTTCCTGGCCGGTAACGGCGTCGCAGAGCGGGCCGCACAGCCGCTCCAGGATGGCGGTCTGCAATAGGAAATTGCGGGTGGCGGCCGGCTGCCGGTTCAGCACCTCCTCCGCCAGGTAATCGAGCACGAAGCGGTGGCTGCCGGTGAAGGCCCGGATGAAGCCGGCGGTATCTTCCCGCCCCTGCATGGAGAGGGCTGCCATCTGCAGGCCGGCGATCCACCCTTCGGTGCGGCTTTCCAGGGCGGCTACGTCTTCCGCCGAAAGGTTCAGCCCCATCGCCTGGTTGAGAAAGCCGGCGGCTTCCTCCGCGGTAAAGCGCAGATCGGCGGCGCGCAGCTCGGTGAGCTGCCCCCGGGCGCGCAGGCGGGCCAGGGGAAATTGGGGGTCCTCGCGGGTAGTGATGGCCAGGTGCAGCTGCGGGGGCAGATGGCCAAGAAGGAAGGCCAGGGCTTCGTCTACCGCCGGGGAATCAACGACGTGGTAGTCGTCCAGCACGAGGACAAAGGGGGCCGGCAGGGCGGCAATCTCGTTGATCAAGGCCGTCAGTATGGCCTGGGTAGAAGGAGGCTGCGGCGATTGCAACATGGCCTGTACGCTTTCTCCGAATCCCGCCTCCACCTTCTGCAGGGCGGCGGTGAGATAAGCCAGGAAGCGGGTGGGGAGGCTGTCCTGCTCATCGAGCGACAGCCAGGCTACCGGGCGGCCGCAGTTGGCGGCCCATTCGGCGGCCAGGGTGGTCTTGCCGAAGCCGGCGGGGGCGGAAATGAGGGTGAACTTGCCGTTGAGGCCCTTGTTCAGGAGTTCGCTCAGGCGGGGGCGGGCGATGGTATTGTGCCGGGAGGAAGGGAGGAAAAGCTTGGTGGCCAGAATGGGCATGCCGCTTTCCCGGGGTTTAGAGGGTGGGGCTTCCGGCTCTGTTTTTCCTTTCACTTCTTCCGCCGGGGGAACCACCAGCCCTTCGTTGGCAATGGCGTACACCTCGATGGGCTTTTCGATATTCTTCAGCCGGAAGGCTTTGAGGCGCACCGCCCGGATGTCCGCCTGGTTCTTGATCTCATCATAGACCTTATCCGAGAGGAACACACTGCCCGGCGCAGCCAGCGACTCGATGCGGGAGGCGATGTTGACGCTGTCGCCGATGATCTCCTCCTCGCTGAAGACGATGTCGCCGGTGTGAATGCCGATCCGCACCGGCAGTTCGGGCGGCTCGCGGAAGCCCAGCTGCATCTCGATGCCGCACTGCACGGCGTCGAGGGCGCTGTCGAAGATGCTGAGGGTGCCGTCGCCGTAGTACTGCAGCACCGTCCCGCCGTACTTTTCGGTGGCGGCATTGAAGATGCGGCGGTGCTTGTTGCGGGCCTGCATGGCGCGGGCCTCATCCTGCTGCATAAGGGCCGTGTACCCCTTGATATCGGTGAACATGATGGCGGCTAGGCGGCGGGTGCGTGACATGGACTGCAAGGTAAGAAATGGGTGGGTTTTTTCCTAGCCCGTCTTATCCATGTATACTCCCGCCGTGGCAAACATGCCCAAAGCTTCTCCGGAGAAGGATAAAGAATAGGATTTTCATAGTGGTTGATAAAATTGGGTGCAAACAGCACACATGGATAACGATTGATGAAATTGATTAGCGCCCGATATTGGGCTCAGGCTTCAGCTGCTGAAAATTTGCCTGTCCGGTTATCATCCCCTGCCTTTTTGCATCAAAAAATTGACAATCTTTATCTCCAAAGACTGCTTCCAAACATATTCTAAAAGCCAATGGGCAGATATTCATCGCCGTATATTCTCAAATCAGATCTTCAGCCTCATTCAAAATCGGGCCTTTCCTGATATTCAACATTGTTTTCAGCAAGGCATCATATCGGTGTTGTTCTTCGCTTTTTTCCCGGACCCTGAACTTAACACTGTCCAGGAGTTCTGCATCCGGTCCATAACAAAGCTTTAATGTGTAGTTACCTGGCGGAAGAGGAGGGCAATGAACAATTGCTTCCGTCTGTTTCAGGGGTTTATTATTGAGTAACCATCGTACCTGTTGCCCATCCCAGGGTATGCGCCGGCCATTTTGGTTGGAAAGGTTGCCCATAAAACTACCATGATGCCCGGAGGGCCATTCATCGCCATCCAGTGGAGCCAGAATAAGGCCCTGAACCTTGTCTTCGGGCAATTGCCAATATTGGCTGTAAGTTTCTGTGCTGCAGAAATTGCGGCTGGCCCTTACGACGATCCGGCCTTCTCCACGGCCGGCGTATGCGGATAAGTCTACAATATAGGCCTGGCCATTATTGTCGGCAAACAACGGAAAACGCCGCCCACTTTTAATTTCCAGGAAAAAATCGAGATCGACTTCAGAAGGTTGGGCCGGATACAGTTTCAACTCCACAGTATGGGGTTCAGGGCATGTTGAGGCTTCTAATGTTTTTATTTCCGGTGGTTTTGTCCCTATTTTCCCAGCAAAGATAATTTTACCGGAGTTCTCAATAGTGAGCTGGGTTGCTTCGGGGTGGCGGGGAATGTAAAAAATATGCTCACCCTCGCCGGTACTTGTAGTCTTGGGGTTACAAGCCCGGGGGAAATAGAGCTCCGGTGAAATGGCAAGGAGGCGCTGGCCCTGTTTATCTGATAAGTAAGCGTGCAATATATGCTCCGGGCGATACCGGCGTTCCTGAGCCGGCGCCTTATCCGCTTCATAACCCCTTAGGAGCTCAAAGCTCATGTTTTCCCTGATCAGGGCTTCCACGACTATGAAATTGGCAGTTGATGACATGATGGTAATATTTTAAATCTAAAAACGGTCGTCCATACGGATCCGGATGCCTTCCCAATGATCGGGATGAGGAAAAAGGAACCCTGAATGATAGGACATCAGGTCCCAGACATCATCCGGGTCGGGGATAAGGTTATTTCTGATGTCATAAACTACATCCAGTACCTGGCCATTGTCCTCCTCTATATCAGGGTTGTTCTCAATGTGAAGGCAAGCAACGGGTTGAAACAAGTTATCGCAATCCTCTCCGGCCGTCGTTTTGGTGTGCCCCATTCCTACGCAATGGGCGATCTCATGCGCTGCCGTTACTGCGGCCCTCTGGCTGATGCAAGTCGATGTCCAGGGCCAGCTCATCATACCACTTGCATTGCATCCCCATTGAAAGAATAAGCCTATCCATATCGATTCGTGAGGATCCGGCCATACCCCTTCCACACTATTGTGTTCATAAGCTACTGACAAGGCAAGTTGATAAAACCCGCCTTCCCTGCAATAATTGGCTTCCGCCGAAAAGGGAGGAATGGAAAATACACCGGGCCGTATCCGCACCTCGCTGGCCGGGCTTGGTAAACGGTCAAAAGCTTCCACGACAATACGCAGGGCCTCCCCCGGCGTAACCACATCCCCGGTATGAGGGTCGGCAATTCGCCGGATCGTTATCGGTAGGGGAGGACGATGCCGCCAGCTGAGCCTTTGCCGGTAAGATACAGAAACGGGGCTGATTCCAGGACAAAAGAACTCGGGGAAGACTTCAATGTAAGCCTCTCCGTCCCCATGGCTCAGCGCCTCGGGGATCAGGAAATTAAGCGTATCATTTATTTCTCTGCGGTTGGGGGAAGGCTTGCCGACAATAAATGGGCTCGATCCGGCGGGATCGCCATTAATGGGGGCAATGCGGTGCCTCCTAAAGTTCAGGTATCCTGTTATCCTTGCTGCTTCTTCATCTTCGCTTACAGCCCGCACATACACCCGCAAAATTGTAGGTTTGTTCGCAACTAGTGCGATTGAGTTGTTGTGGAGAGGATCAGGGTGCCCCAGGGTAAACCGCTGGATGCCCTGTGTAAGCTCTACTCCGAGAATGGACAGGTGAACCGGCCGGGGAACGGCTGAAAACCGGATCGTCCGGCTGGATGATTCACAACTGCCGTTTTCATTTGCCACTCTGATCGTTAGCCTGTAATTTCCTGTCCGGCTGAAAGCCTCCATGGAAAGTGTTCCAAACCGGGCTGTTCCGCTGTACAGGGTCTCGGCTGCTTCATCTTCGTATTTCATGCGGATGGCCACTGAAACGTTTTCAGGCCCTACCGCCCAGTACAGGGTGGCAGGCTCCCCTTGGAAAAAACAATCCCGCCCACGGGTCAACTCAAACCTGGTTATTGACGCCCTGCCGGAAATAAATGTTCCACGGCGGCCTCGCCGGGCAACAGAAACGTAACGGCCATCGCAGGTTTTTACCCGCTCGGGGATATTGGGCCATACCGGCCCGGTAACTGCCCTCGGTGGCACCTCAACGGTGATTTCCGTATCGGAAACAGACCTTGGGGAAACGCCATTGGGCTCTCCAGTAAAAAAGATCTCTCTGGTACCCGAAAAACCAGTCCCCTCGATGGTAACGATATCTCCCGAACAAGCATGTTCCGGTGATACAGAGTCAACTCCATAACGTGTTCCTGTACCTGAAAAAATACTCGTTCCATGATTATGCATATGCGGTATCATCTCCTGCAGACAGGCCTCGAACCCATCGATCAGGCGGGGGAAGTCAGGCACTTCCGGTTCCGGAATTTCCCGGGGAAAGGGGAAACCGGGAATGCCAGGTATCCCCGGCAAAGGGAAATCACCAAAATCAGGGATCTCTCCCGGGTCCGGTATCGGTATGCTTCTTCCATCGGGCCAGGGTAAGGAGATCGCCTGGCGAGCCGCAATATCAAAGGCACTCACAAAACGGGTAATATCAAATTCTTCAGCGTTTGACATACCTGTATTGAAAAGCCTTGCCAATGCGTCAATGCCGGACAGCCCATACAAAAGCCCCCCCAGAAGGCTGGTCATTTCACGGAGGTTCCTGGAAGAGTAAATGGTTGCCATAGCGACGGGAATCATGCGTTCCCTGGGCAGCAAAGGATGGTCCGCTCCGTTGCTTTTCGGATTGTTATTACCCGATGCGGTGGAAATAATAGCAGCTGCCCGCTTCCAGTCGGGCGACCCGGGCCTGCTTCCCGGGTATGCGTTTAACAGGCTGCGGAAGTACGCGGCCGCCGCCGGGCTGCCTTTCAGTACTTTCCACGCCTGATCCATAAGTCCATCTGCACAGGCAATGGGAGGAAGTAATTCTTCAAAAGTCACTGTCAGGCATCGGCTGGGGAACTTTTCCCGGTACATTTCCAACAAGTCGTCAAGGGAAGCGAGCGCTTGAGGGGCTAATATTCCTCCATCCATTACTATTGGAAGTGCACTATTTTGAGTCTCTGGACTTTCTTTTTTTCTCATGGCTGGGTGTTTTTAAAGGTTTTAGATGATGTTTTTTTCCCTTCTTACTATTTTGTTGGCTGTTGCCAGATCAGAGTGAAAAAGATGTAGGCGCCGTTCGGCCTCCTCGCCGCTGGCCAGGTCCTGCCGGATCTCTTGTTCCAGCCGGGCCCAGCTCGCGCGGAGCAGCAGGATGGACTGCCTCCATCTGGGAGCGTGATCAAGGATGTGCTCCTGGAGTCGTTCCAGGGCTTCGGCGGTGCGGCCGCCGGCGAGGAGTTGGTGGATGGTGATCCTCGGCTTTGTATTTAGGAGGATTTCACCTCTGACGGTAAAGTGTTTGAGGCCGGGTATCTCTGACGTAATTATACTTGGTTGCAATAGGTTTTGTGCATTAGCCCTCCCAGCCCCTCAAATCCCCTAAAGGGGAAGTCCACCCACAAATGCACAAAACCTATTGCCGTTGAGTATAGGCCAGCCATCCGATCGAACCTGAAATTATCAATCTCCCCCTTTACCGGCTTTCCGGTTTGTTTATTTATGGGGTATACAAGGAGCAAAAAACTTTCAAATTTGTAAATGCAGAGGAGATTGTAGAGGCGCAAGTTTTGTTTTACAGTTATTTAGGTGTATTTGTCGGTGTTTGCCGCAGAACTGCCAGATTTCAAAAATCTGGCAGTTTTGGCTGACGCTCACTCCCCCAGCGAAAAGCGCACCGACAAGTCATACGCCACGTCCACCGCTTCTCCTCCCTGCCGGCCGGGGATCCATCCTTCTTCCATGAGGCCCACTGCCCGCGCCAGCTCAGCGCCGCAGCCACTGCCGATGTCTTTCGTGACGCGGATATCGCGGATGCGGCCGTCACTGCCCACCGCAAACGTGACGGAGCAGATGCCTTCCAGCCGGTTCTTCCTGGCTTCCGGGGGATACTTCAGCTTACTGTATAGAAAGTCGTACATTTTCTGCTTGGCGCAGTGCGTTCTTTCCTCCGGATCGGTGATGTCTTCACAGCCCGGGAAACGGGGCATTTCCTCGGCGTAGGGGAGGGACTCGCCTGGCGGGAGAATAGATTCCGCCTCCCCCTCCTGCAATTCCAGCAACCTGAAGGCCTGCCCGCTGATGCGTTCGCTGCTCTTCTCTTTCCCGCTGTAGGTGATGACGTTCCGGCTCCAGCGGCTCTCCATCACCCAGCCGCTGGGGTAGTGTAAGAGCAGTCCTCGGCTGTCGATGATCTCATAGCTGGCCCCCTGCCTGGCGCCCTTCAGTTTTTGGCTTTCCATGGTTTCCAGGATGGAGCGGGTAGCTTCCTCTTTGCCCATTACCGAGCGGTACTGGTAGCGGACGGTTTGGTTCACGCTGTCCAGGCCGGTGAGGATGTCGCACACTTCCACCTTTGCCGGTTCGCCGTTGGCGGGGCTGGGCCGCACTTCTTCCCAGCAGGTTTCCTCATCCAACGGGAAGGTATAGCCGTAAACGGAATGCAGGCTGCCTATGTGGTCCAGAAGGAGTTTCTGGGTTTTTTCCGGGGAGGCATAGGCTTTCTGCAGTACGGCCAGCCGGGCCGGATCGGTTTCTTTCCCGGCCGCCGTTTCTTCTTCAAAAAAGGCCTGCACTTCCCGGCTGATGGCCTCGCTGTTGGCGAGCCGGCGGTAGGCGCCGTAGGGCTCTGTCAGGTATTCGAAGGCATTTTTCCCCAGGATGGCAGCAAACAGCCGGCCTTCCACGGAGGTTTCTGTTTTGAGCTGCAGGGTGCTGTCTATTTTGAACTCGAGGCGGTAGTGGTCGTCTTTACGTTCCTTAATGGTTAAGGAGGCCAGGTACTTTTCCGCATCTGAACTTACGGTTTGCCCGTATTCTTTCCGCTCTGTGGTTCTCTCCAGTTGGTAAACGGCCCGCTGGCCGGGCCTGCCAGCCGGCGGCCAGGTACAGGGAGTCCGGCGTGGTAAGCTGGGCGTAGAGGCATCGCTGCAGGTGAAGCAGGAAGAAAAGGATCAGGGAATGAGGTTTCATTATTTCAGTTTTTTTTAAGGTGTGGTTATTCCACGATGCCATCCTCTTCACTCCAACCTAAATTTCACCGGCAAATTAAACTCCACCCGGACCGCCTTCCCGTACTTCCTGCCCGGTATCCAGCGGAGCTTCTTGTCGTTCATCAGCTGCACTACGCGAAGCACCTCTTCGCCGCAGCCGGCGCCGATATCGCGGGTGAGGCGGATATTACTGAGGCTGCCGTCCTTTTCCACTACAAAGGAGACGACGCAGATGCCTTGCACGCCCCGGCGCCGGGCCGGCTTGGGGTACCGGATATTGCCATAAATAAACTCCAGCAATTTACGGTCGGCGCAGGGTTTCTTCAGAGCGGGATCGGAGAGGCCTTCGCAGCCGGGGAAGCGGGGCAACTCTTCCACCTTCTCGATCAACGCTACCAGTTCTTCGTCCGGATCAGTAGCGGCTTGCTCTATGCCCAGTATCTTGAATTGGGCGCCGGTGAGCTCTTCAAATGGCGCTCGCCCTTTTTCGTAGGTAATGATGTTTTGCTGCCAGAAACTCTCCATTATCCAGCCGCTGGGGTAGTGGATGACCATAGCGCCGGTATCTCTGATCTCATAGCTCACATCTTTCATCGCCCTATCCATTTCCGCGGCCTTCTCTTTACCCATGCTTTCCTGGGCCGTTTGCCGCATGGTGTTGAGGATCGTCCTGGTGGCGGCCTCCCGGCCGATGACGGCGCGGTAGGAATACCGGACAATTTTATTCTCCGGGCCCCAATCCGTTAAGATCTCGCAGGCATCGACGGGGATCACCTCTCCACTGACGATATTGGGCCGTTCTTCTATCCAACAGATCTCCTCATCGAGCGGCAGCGTTAAGCCGTAGACGCTGTAGAGGTCTCCAATGTAATCGAGTAGCAGGTTTTGGGCTTCTTCCGGTGAGCTGTATATTTTCTGCAACAGCGCAAGGTTGGCCTGGCCTTTCCCTTCATCGGCTTCTTCATCAAAAAAGGATTGCACCTGCCGGTAGATCTCCTCGTTATTGGTGAGGCGCCGGAAAGCGCCGTAGGATTCCGTGGTAAATTCAAAGGACAATCTCGTGAAAATGTCGTTGAACAGTTTATCCTCCTGGGTAGCGTCTGGCATGAGCTGCAGGGTGCTGTCTACCTGAAAGACGACCTGATAGGAATCTTCTTTTTGATCTTTGATGAGAAACGATACCTCATGCTTATCCGATATGCACCGTTCCAGTTCTCCTCCTTTGAACTGCTTAAAGCGCTCCATCTGGTAAATGGCCTTCTGGCCGGGCTGCCATTTGGCGGCCAGGTAGAGGGAGTCAGGTGAGGGGAGTTGGGCGTAGAGGCCTGCCTGCAGGGAGCATAAGAAGAGAAATAACAGAGATTGGGCTTTCATGCATTTAGTTTTTTAGCTGTTTAATCAACACTTCAGGCGCTCAACATTACCAATATACTCCAGAATTTCCAGCGCTTCAGTACATTGAATATCCTTTTTCTGATAGTATTGCCGGAGCCTATGGCCACATTTGAGTTCCCATGAATGTTAATCCTTGTACTGGAGAGCTCGTTATTGTTCGGTTCTCCTTTTTTCATGGTTTCGGCGATTTTTTCATTCCAGAACCGGCCCTTGAATTCCAACCAGAGTTCATCCGGCCGGGCCAGGCCGGAGTCTACACTTTCCAGCAGGTGCAATGCCGCGGCGTTGATGCTGGTGTGGTGCAGTTCCGCCTGTTCCTGGTTGATAATACCCTGCAGGCGTTCCTTCTCCAACTGCGCCCAGCTGGCGCGCAGCAGCAGGACGGGCTGCCGCCATTTGGGGGCCTTCCGGAAGATGTGCTCCTGAAGTTGGGCCAGGGCCCGGGCGGTTTCGCCTTTGGCAAGTAGGTCTTGGATGGAAGCCATGCTACTTTTCTTTAAATTCTACGGTTAAAAAGTCATCCGGCGCCTGCTCCTCCTCATGCAGGGTTTTTAATTGCCCTTTGCTTTCTTCATCACCGAGCAGATAGGCCCGGAAGAAATGGCGTACATAGCGGCAGAGCAGGTTGTAGCCACGGTTGATGTCTTCCTGGCCGGCGCCAATGGCCGCCCAGTCGTCAGCCTTGTGTTCCGTGAGTAAGATCCAGGCGGAGCCGTAGAAGACGTGCCCGAATTTTTTGAAGGACAGCGCATAGGCGTCCGCTCCGCCTACCTTGTCGTAAATGAACCGGTTGGGATTCTCGGTTCCTCCCCGGTAGGCAAAGAGGAAGGGAAAATTGAACCGCTCCGGATCTATAAAAGGCATCCAGGAGAGGTTTTTCTCCGGATGCCACCCGTCGAGGCTGGCTACGGCCTTTACATTCGGATTGCGCATGGGAACGGTGAGGGTGGCGCTGCCGCCCAGGCTGAAGCCCATCAGGCCGAGCTGCTCCGTATTCGCTCCGGGAAACTGGTGCAGGAACCC
>JAGFJE010000729.1 GCA_024103175.1 Phaeodactylibacter sp. | reverse complement strand
ACAGTAGTATGGTTAGGCCACCCGTCTAACGTTGGACACTATTGATAGCCAAGATGTCGCGGAACGTCCCAAGCCATTCCGAATTCCGAATTACTCCGTCAGTCGCTTCGCTCGTGTCCGATTTCCGACTTTGTCCAACGCTAGACTGGTGGCCTATGGTTATTGGTTATTCCTGACATTCAAGGGCTTGAAACGGCGAACGCCTGGAATAACCAATAATCCGAAAAACTATATCTCCCTCGGCGCCGTCACTTCCACCCAGCGCCCCGGCGCGCGGGCGTTGATGCTGTTGTCGTACATCGCCGCGCAGGAGGTTGCCGGCAGGTAGAACCGGCCCTGGTAGGCGGCGTTGAGCTGTACGCGGTAGGTATCGGTCTGGCGTTCCTGCAGGCCGAAGAAGGTATTCACCCGGTCGTCCCGGATGTCCTGATAATCGGGGCTGTTCGTTTGGGTGAAGGCCTCGATGTTATCCATCCGGGTGTTGATGATCTCCCAGCCGGAGGGGAACACCTGGCTCAGCGCCAGCTCCCGGTAGGGAATGGGGCGCGTGCCGGGATGGGTAATGCGCACTTCGGCGATGAAGTCCGTGCCCTGCGGCAGGGCGGCCGGATCGATGATGGTTCCCTTCATATCCTTGTAGGCTACATCTATTCTAAGGTCATTGGAACTGGCGGTTTCCTGCCCTGCCAGGGGCTGCCCGGTGCGGATCACTCGCGTAAACAGCGTACCCTGCCCGGTATTCTTCACCATCACTTCCCGGCGCGATTGTCCTTCCAGCGGGATTTGTATCTGCATGACCGGCTGGCTGGAGCCGGCGTTGACGGTTTGGCCGCCCTGCACCTGATAGGTGAAGGCCAGCTTGCTTTGCACACCTCCCTTACCTACGTACTTGCCGATGGCCAGCAGGGAGAAGGAGATCTCCTGGGTGCTGCACCAACGGCTGCTGCTTAGTTCGTCTGAAATGTAGCGCACCAGCGTAGCCGCTCTTTCCCGTTCGCCCATCAACACCAGCGTCTCCAGGATCATGGCCCGGTCGCGCAGGCCGGAGCCGTAGGTATAGGACAGCTCCTGGTATTGCGGCACTTTGGTATCCAGGTTTTTCGTGATGGCCTGAGCCGCTTCCGGTTTGCCGGCCGCGGCGTAGGCTGCCGCCAGCGTCCAGCTGGCCTGCAGGGTGAGACCCCGGTATTCGCGCAGGCGGTTCATAGCCGCCATGTCGGGCTCCTTGGCCAGCGCCAGGGTATAGAGGCGGTAGGCTTGCATCAGCTCGTAGTTGTTGCGGGAGTAAAAGCCCATCTCTTCCATTTGGGGGTCCCACATGCGGGCTGCCTTTTTCTGGAACTGCGTCCATTTTTCCAGCATGGCGGGCGGAATGGTGTATCCCAGTGCTTTGGCTTCCAGCAGGAAGTGGCCGGCGTAGGAGGTCGCCCAGTGGTCGGGCGTATTGCCTCCCGGCCAGTAGGCAAAGCCGCCCTGGCCTACCTGGAACTGCTTCAGCCTGTCGATCGTCGCGTTGATGTTGCGGGGAATCCTTTCCTTCTGCGCTTCGTCGAGCTCCAACAGCTGGTTGACGTAGAGCTGGGGGAAGCCGCCGGAGAGGGTCTGCTCGAGGCAGCCGTAGGGGTAGCGGAGCACGTACTCCAGGCGCTCGCCCAGGTTGATCGGCGGGATGCTGGAAACCTCCAGAATGGCCTCATTGGTGCCCCGCATGCCGATGGGCGTGAAGGCAAAGGTGTGCGATTGCCCGCCGTCGAGCACTTTGCTGTCTACATCGGTGACGTAGGGGTTGGGGTTGCGCACCTGTATCTCTATTTCCTGTTTGGCGCTCTGCCCGTCACCGCTGGCGGAAATGGTGAAGCGGGCGACGCCGACGGTTTCCTTCACTTCAATAGGGAAGCTCACCAGCCGGTCGCCCGGGCGGGAAAACTGCACGCTGCGGGAAGCGGCTCCGACCTTCACCAGCCCGCTCTTTTCCTGCACGCTGATGGTGGCGTTCTTCACTTTGTTGTCCATGGCGAACACGTTGACCGGCAGCTCCAGCTGTTCGCCCGGGCTGAGCACCCGCGGCAGGGTGGCCAGCACCATGAGCGGCTGCCGCACCGGGACGGTCTTTTCGGCATTGCCGTAGGCGCCGTTGTCCGCCACTACAACCATGGCCCGCACAGCGCCGACGTAGTTCGGCATGCGGATCTCGTGTTTGGCGGTTTTGCCTTTCTTGAGCAGGAAGGGCCCCAGGTGCATGGCCACCGGCTCAAAGCGGTTGGCGCGGTCTTCCTGGGCGCCGCGGCGGATCTCGCCGTCGCCGCCGATGCTCAGCAGGCGCTCCAGTTCGGCCCCGTAAGCGCCCAGCACCTGGTCGTAGACGTCCCAGGTGCGTACGCCGAGGGCTTCCTTGGCGTAGAAGGCATCCCAGGGGCTGGGCGTTTCAAAGCGGGTCAGGCCCAGCAGGCCTTCATCGACGATAGCCAGGGTGTAGGCCATCGGCTGCCCTTTGGCTTCGGAGACTTCTACGGTGAAAGTTTGCTCGGGCTTGAGCTCTTCCGGCATTTTGATCTTCGGCGCCAGGCGGGTGGCCGGGTCCTCTACATTGACCGGGATCACGCCGTACATCCGGATGGGGAGGTCGTTCTTGACCTGGGCGTGGGGCTGGATCATGGCTACGTGGGCGTAGGCGGTGGGCGCCATCTCGGGTTTGGCCTGGAAAGTAAAGGTATTTTCCCCCTCTTTCGATTCCGCCCAGAAGGATTCCAGCACTTTGGTGCCGTTTTCGACTGTGATGAGCACCTTTCCGGCCTCCCCTTCGGGAAGGGTGAGTTTTATCTGTTCGCCGACATTGTATTTTTCTTTGTCTGTGGCAAAGTTGAGCATGGCGGCGGCCTGCCGGTTGGCTTCGTCCCCTTCTCCGTACCAGGGATAGCCGGCGTAGAAGAAATCGCCGGTGCAGTGCCCTGTTTCCGTATCGCATACCCGCACCAGGTAGCGGCCCCATTCCTCGGGCGTCACGCCCCATTCGGCCTGGCCTTTGGCGTTGGTGGAGACTTCCTGTTTCAGCAGTGCATCGTAGTGGGAGCTGCTGTTGAAACGGGAAATGTCGTCATAACCCTGATCCCACCACCAGCGCCATTCTACCCGGTACAGGCCGACGCTCAATCGGCGGTTGGCGGCGGGCTTGCCATCCTTATTCAGGGTGGCGAAGCTGATATTGCCCCGCTGGTTGACCTCCAGGCGCTTTTCCCCGTATTTGCTTTCCGGGATGCGGATGCCGGCGTATATCTCGTAAGGGTGGTAGGGCAGGCTGCGGCTGTCGGTGCTGAAATCGCCGCCCCGTTCGAAAACGCGGGTTTTGAAGTTGGCGGTGAGCTTGCCCGGCATGGGCTGTTTGCCGGCCAGGCGGAACTGCAGGCGGGCTTTGCCCTCTGCATCCAGCGTGCCGTCGAAGACGGTGGCCGGCTGGGACTCGACAGAACGGGCCGGATCGTCAAAAATATAGCCGGAATACCCTTCAAAGGTCGTTTTTCCGGAGCGGAGCTGGGCTTCCACCTTGGCATCCAGGTTGGCGGCGGGAGCGCCGTGCAGCCAGGAGGCGGTAAGGGTGGCGTTGAGGGGCTCGTCGGCGGCGCTCAGTTCTTTGGCGCCAAAATCGAGTTCTATTTTTATCCGGTTGGGTTTTATGGTTTCAATGCGGATGGTTTTCTCGAAAGTGGCGCCCCCCGCTTTGACGGTGGCCATCCAGGCGCCGGTGGGATCGTCCCGGCGGGTGGTGAAGTGGAGCGGATATATGTAATTGACATGCTGGGCCACCGAGCGGCGTTCCTGCAGTTGCCCCCGGGGATCGCGCAGTTCAAAAGTGACCGGATAGTTGGGCGGCAGTTTTCCGCTCTGGTCTTCCAGGATAAAATCGAGGTAGACGGAATCGCCGGGCCGCCAGACGCCGCGCTCTCCGTAGAGGAAGCCCTTCAGCCCTTTCTGGGCGACAGCGCCGGAAACATCGAAGCGGCTGAGGGAGAGGGAGTTCCCGTCCTCCAGGCGCAGGTAGCCGCGCTGGCCGCCCTGTTCGGCGATCACTACAAAGGGTTTGCGGGGCAGTTCTACCTTTGCCATGCCCTGCCCGTCAGTGGTGGCTTCGGTAAGCTTTTGCTGCTGGAAGTCATAGAACTGCAGCTTCGCGCCACTGAGCGGCGCGGCAGTCCGCAGGTCGGATACCACCACCATGTAGGAATTGTCGGTACCGCCCTTGGCGATCAGCCCCAGGTTGGAGGCGATCACGTTGCGCTGCACAAAGCGGTCGGCATTGTAGTAGGCAGTCCGGCAGGGGTCCTCCCGGTGTTCCCAGGAATATCCGGAATAGTAGCCGCCAAAGCCGTACCAGTTGTCCATGATGCTTTCGGGCTCTTCCTCTTCTGCCTGGGCTACGGTAAGCGCAAGGGCGTCACTTCCTGCCCCTTCCTCCTCGCTACTGCAGAAATAAGTGGAATATTCCGGCCGGAAACCGATGCGGATCTGGTAGATGGCCTGCCCGTCTTCCTGGATGAGGTTCCTCAGGTCGAGGGCGTAGCGCGTCCATTCGGAAGTGCTGGCGTTGGGGTTGAGGTTGAGCAGGGGCACCTTCTTCTGCATGATGATGCGCCCGACGCGGTAGAGTTCCTGGTTGCCGTCCAGCTCGTTGACCTGCAGGAACTGCAGGATGTTGTTGTGGTGGATCTTGAAAACTTCCACTTCTACGGCATTGAGCCCTACTGCCTCGAACGGAAAGATCAGGCCCTCGGAGTTGGGCATGATGACGCCGGAGCCGGCCAGGCGTACCTGCGGCTTTACATCCTGAATGCGGATAGCCCATTCACTCGGGTTGCGCATCCGCTTGTCATTGATATTGCGGACGCCGGCAGCTACCTGTACGGTATGCTCGCCAACGAGGCGGGAAGTGGGGTAGATCCTGAGTTTGTTGCCGTCGATAATGAAGCGGAAATTGGTTCCATAACCGGGGATGCTGACCAGTCCTTCCAGAGACTGGGACTCCAGCAGGGGGTCGGAGAAATACAGCTGTATGTACTGCTCCTCTCCCTGAACGGCTCGTGCGCCGGTAACTTTGAAGTCGTCAATGGCGGGGATCTCCACTTCCCGGCTGTCACCGGTGTTGACGCCCAGCGGCTGGCCGTCCCAGCTGAGCTTTACAGTGGACGCTTGCTCGCCCCGGCTGATGCCCTCCACGTAAAAGTAGTGTTCGACGCCTTCTGCGGAATGGCTCCAGCGGATGGGCAGTTCCTTTCCCTTTTGACGGGCGGTGAGGGTGGCCTCTACAGCTT
This sequence comes from Phaeodactylibacter sp., assembly GCA_024103175.1. Taxonomy (GTDB): domain Bacteria; phylum Bacteroidota; class Bacteroidia; order Chitinophagales; family Saprospiraceae; genus JACJXW01. Next base: position 9,589 of record JAGFJE010000729.1, on the reverse strand, counting down.
TATCTTCCGCCATGTCGGCGGTGTAGAGCGCCCCCTGTAGTTCCTGTTTGCTCAGGTCATTGGGGTTGGGGGCGCTGATGCCGTCGATGGCGAGTTCGAGGTATTGGTCGCGCGTACGGAAGTCGAACTCGAAGGAGGAGGCTTCTCCCGGAACATCGGGGATTATCTTATCCAGGTAAACGGTGGCGACGTAGGCCGTGCCGGAGGCCAGCGGCTCGGAAGGGTCGAATCGGAGCGTCTGGGCGTCTTCCCAAACGGCAACGCCGCCGATGCTGGGGGAAAAAGAAATGAGGCGGCTGTCGGCTTCCTGCCCAATGGCGTCTTCACCGGCGGCCAGGGTGGCAAACCGGACGCGGATGGGCGCCGCCCTGGAGATGATGCCCGAGGTATAGCCGTAAACATAAGCGCTGACGCTCTCCGGCATCTTCCGGGCGCGTTTTTCTTTATTGCAGGAGGGTAAGGCGATTAAGGCGGCGAGAAAAAGGATCAGTGTGGGAAGAAGTGAGAACTTGTTGTTTGTCATAGTTTTGGAATTTAGCGGCTCCATCTGGAAATAGAACGGGAATTTCGCAACCCTGTTCTATACTTCTTGTTAGAATTGTTAACGCAATGTAATCGCTTCCCGCCTACCTTTCAAGTATTAAGCGGGCGGAGCAGTAATTAATTTTCAATCAATCCCAAATACTTCATGGATAAGCTCCTGCCATTATTCCCTCTCCAACTGGTGGTTTTTCCCAGCGAAAATCTCAACCTGCACATCTTTGAGCCCCGCTATAAACAGCTGGTCAAGGAATGTGAAGAGGAAGGCATCACCTTCGGCATTCCTGCCTATATCGACGGCAAAGTGATGACGGTGGGTACGGAGATCAAACTCCTGAGTGTAGAAAAGCGCTATTCCAATGGAGAGATGGACATCAAAACGCAGGGCGTGGGGTTGTTCTCCATCAAGAAATTCCATCGTACCGCGCCCCAAAAGTTATATTCCGCTGGTGATGTCAGTAAACTTCCTCACGATACAAAAGGAGATGTAGTGGCCAATACCCAGATCCTGGAACTGGTGGAAGAACTGTTCAGCCTGATGAACATCAAGAAAAGCGTTCCTTCCGACCCGGTGGCGTTCGTCACTTATGACCTGGCTCACCACGTTGGCTTCTCCCTGGAACAGGAATATCAGTTCCTCTGCGTCACAGACGAACGCAGCCGCCAGGAATTCATGCGCATGCACCTTGAAAAGCTGATACCGATCGTAAAAGAGATGGAAAACCTGCGCAAGCGGGCAGAGATGAACGGGCATTTCAAGAACATCATCCCACCCTCCCTATAGTAAGGTTGGCCACCGCCCAAAATCTAATCGCGAATACCTCCCCCCTCTCCCTCTCACCTTCTCTCCCCATCTCCCTATCTCCCCCTCTCCCTATCTCCCCCTCTCCCTATCTCCCCCTCTCCCTATCTCCCCATCTCCCTATCTCCCCATCTCCCGTTTTTACCCCTCCGCCACCGCCGCCTGAGCCTGGTTGAGGTACTGGACAACATTCTGGAGGGCCTGGTTGGCGTTCTGTTCCGAGCCCAGCAGGTCGCGGAGCGTTACCTGGCCGAGCACGTGGTCGACGGAATACTGAATGATCTTCCACAGGGAGCGCACGGAGCAATCGACCGAATTGGTACAAATGCGGAAAGCGCCGGAGTGGCTGTCGCAGAAATCTTCATCGTAGAGCGGGCCGCCCAGGGCGCGCAGCACTTTGCTGACCCGTATTTCTTCCGGCGCCCGGGCGAGGACATAGCCGCCCTTCTGGCCAGGCGTGCTCTGTATGAAGCCCGCCATCCTCAGGGTGCGGGTCAGTTTGGCCACATAGGAAGCCGACATGCCTTCGGCCTCGCCGAGCTGGGGAATGCTCAGTCCGTCTGAACTTTGGGAACGGGCGATCCTGAGCAGTATTCTGAGTCCGTATTCGTCCTGAGCTGATATCTTCATTGTCTATGGGTTGGGCTTGAATTTGGGTTAAAACATATCGAGGGCAAAGCGCGCCTCTTCACTCATCATTTCCTTGTTCCAGGGAGGATCGTAGACTACGTTCAGGGCTACTTCGGAAACACCGTCCACTTCCCATACCTTTTGCTGTACTTCCATAGGCAGCGATTCCGCCACCGGGCACATCGGGGAAGTGAGGGTCATCGTTATATTGACCTTTCCATCTTCCTGGATATCGATCTCGTAGATCAGGCCGAGCTCGTAGATGTCTACCGGGATCTCCGGGTCGTAGACGGTCTTGAGCGCTTCAATGATCTGTTGTTCGAGTTCTGATTTGGGTTCAGACATGGTTGATTAATTCTTTGCGTGTAATGCTACTCCGTATAGCTTCATCTGCTTGACCATACTGAGCAGGCCGTTAGACCGGGTAGGGGAGAGGTGCTCCTTCAGGCCGATCCGGTCGATGAAGTACAGGTCGGCCCGCGCCACTTCTTCCGCCGGTTGGTTGGACAGCACCCGGACCAGCAGGGCGATGATGCCTTTGGTGATCACCGCATCGCTGTCGGCGGTAAAGGCCACTTTGTCGCCATTCAGGCCGGCGTGCAACCAAACCTGGCTCTGGCACCCCTTAATGAGGTGCTCTTCGTCCTTGTATTGTTCGTCGATCAGGGGCAGGTGCTTGCCCAGGTCAATGATGTACTCGTACTTTTCCATCCAGTCGCTGAACAGAGAGAACTCATCGATAATCTCGTCCTGTATCTCGTTAATGGTCATGTTTTGTTGTCTGTTAGGTGTTGAAGACTTGACAAGTTTACCCCCTGGCTGCAAACAGGAAACTTGTCAAGTCTTTTCTGCAGCTCACCGCAGCATCGCCACCGCTCGCTTCACGCCCTCCACCAGCCGGTCGATGTCGGTTTTATTGTTATAGAACGCCAGCGACGCCCTCACCGTCCCGGGGATGCAGTACCGTTCCATCAGCGGCTGGGTACAGTGGTGCCCGGTGCGTACGGCAACGCCCAGTTTGTCGAGGATGGTGCCCAGGTCGTAGGGGTGGATGCCTTCAACCAGGAAGGAGATCACACTTGCTTTTTCCCGGGCCGTGCCGATGAAGCGGATCCCTTCGACCTCCTGCAACTGCCGGGCGGCATAGTGAAGCAGCTCCATTTCATGAGCGTGAATACCCTCATAACCGACCGACCGAACATACTCAATGGCCGCTCCGAGCCCGATAGCGCCGGCGATATCCGGCGTGCCGGCCTCGAATTTGTGGGGCAGCTCGTTATAAGTGGTCTTTTCAAAAGTAACCGTTTCGATCATCTCGCCGCCGCCCTGGTAGGGAGGCAGGGCGTTGAGCCATTCTTCCTTGCCGTAAAGTACTCCGATACCGGTCGGGCCGTAGACCTTGTGGCCGGAAAAGGCGTAGAAGTCCACATCCAGCTCCTGCACATCCACCTGCATGTGGGGGACAGCCTGCGCCCCGTCGATCAGTACCGGGATATTTTTGGCATGCGCCTTCTCAATGATCTCCCGGACGGGGTTGATGGTGCCGAGGGTATTGGAAACGTGGGTTAGGGCCACGATCTTTACCTTGTCTGTCAGCAGCCGCTCGAATTCATCCATCTGTAATTCTCCCGCATCGTTGACGGGGATGACCTTGAGTTTGGCGCCCCTGTCTTCGCAAGCCATCTGCCAGGGCACGATGTTACTGTGGTGCTCCATGGCGGAGATGAGCACCTCGCTTCCTTCGTCGAGGAAGCGGCGGCCGAAAGAAGAGGCCACCAGGTTGATGCCCTCGGTACAGCCCCGTACGAAGATCACCTCTCGGGCGGAAGGGGCGTTGATGAAGTCCCTCACCAGCTCGCGGGCGTTCTCGTAGGCGGTGGTGGCCTCCTGGCTGAGCTGATAGACCCCCCGGTGCACATTGGCGTGTTTTTCCCGGTAATAGGTGTCCATCGCTTCGATCACCCGGGCAGGTTTCTGGCTCGATGCAGCGCTGTCCAGAAAGGCAATCGGCTTGCCGTTCATAGACGTCTGCAGCAGCGGAAAATCACTGCGCAATTTTTCTACATCGAAGCCTTTCTGAGCGGTTACTGGCATAAGCTATTCTTCAAATTTTTTCATTATCAGCTGCTCGGCGAAGTCCTTCACCGGCTCCAGCTTCATAAATTCGATGACCTCTTCGATGAAGGCGTGCTGCAGCATGGCCCGCGCCTGCGCGTCGGATAGCCCGCGAGAACGCAGGTAGAACACCGCCGTTTCATCCAGCTGTCCGATGGTGGCGCCGTGGCTGCAGCGCACGTCGTCGGCGAAGATCTCCAACTGCGGCTTGCTGTCCATCTGGGCTTTATCGGAAAGCACCAGGCTGCTGTTCTGCTGGAAGGCGTTGGTCTTCTGAGCATCCTTCCGCACCAGCACCTTGCCGTTGAACACCCCGTGGGCCTTGTCGGTCAGGATACCCTTGTAGAGCTCGTTGCTCTGGCAGTGCGGCATGGCGTGGTCGATAAAGGTATGGTTGTCGATATGCTGCTCGCCTTTGGCGAAGTAGGTGCCGTAGAAATTGGTGTTGGTCCCCTGGTTGTTGAGGGTGGTGGCCAGGTTATTGCGCACCAGCCGGCCGCCGAGGTCGACGGAGTAGGAGGAGTAGGTGCTGTCGCCGTCCTGCTCGATATCCACATTGCTGATGAGGAAGCCTTCGAGGCCTTCCTGCTGCAGGCGGTAGTGGTGCGTATGGGAGTTGGGCTTCAGCCGGAAGCGGTTCACCAGGTTGTTGAAATAGGCGCCTTCGGCGCCGGGCAGTTCGAACAGGCCTTCGATGAAGGATGCTTCGCTGCTTTGTTCGGCGAAGACGATGTTCAGGTAACTGCTGTAGGTCGGCACGTCGCCGGGAGCAGCGAGGTGAATGAGGTAGACCGGCTTTTCAATCACCGTATTCTTTGCCACGTGAATGAATATGCCGTGGCGGGCGAAGGCGGCGTTGAGCACCATGAAGGGGTCCGTCTGGCCCTCCATCAGGCTGTCGAGCTGTCGTTGTACCATTTCCTGAAAGCGCTCATCGGCGAGGGCATTGTCCAGCTCCATGACCGTCAATCCCTGGGGCAGCCTGCCGATGTCGGAAAGCTCTTCCCGGAAGGCGCCGTTGATGAAAACCAGGCGGATGGCGTCGAGGCCTTCGATCAGGAAGGGCTTCAGCTGCTCAGCGGTTACCTCCGCCGGCGTTTCCAGCTGGTATTCCGGCTGCAGTACTCGGTTGACGCTGGTGTATTTCCACTCCTCGTCGCGGCGGGTGGGGAAACTCAAGCCTTCCAGCTTTTTGATCGCTTCGGCACGGAACTGGTGATAGGGATGGCTGGCATGGCCGTTGAGCTGTATGTGTTGCGCTTCGAACAACTGCTGGAAGCGCGCCTTTACTTCGGCGTATCTATCTTGAACTACTGTTGGCATTTTTCGAGTTTTTCTTTCTCAGGCAATACAATTATGCAGGAACTGAACCTGCTTCTTCCTTGAGCCAGTCGTATCCTTTCTCCTCGAGTTCCAGCGCCAGGTTCTTGTCACCCGACTTGACAATGCGGCCGCCCTGGAGCACGTGCACCTTGTCGGGGACGATATAATTCAGCAGCCGCTGGTAGTGGGTCACGATGATGAAGGAACGGTCTTCGCTGCGCAGCTGGTTGACGGCGTCGGCGACAATACGCAGGGCGTCGATGTCCAATCCGGAGTCCGTTTCGTCAAGGATGGCCAGCTTCGGCTCCAGCAGAGCCATCTGCAGCATTTCACTCCGCTTCTTCTCGCCTCCGGAGAACCCTTCGTTCAGGGAGCGCTTCAGGAGGCCTTCATTCATGCCTACCATATTGATCTTCTCGCGGATCAGTTTGAGCATCTGTACGGCGTTGAGCTCATCCTTGCCCTGTGCCTTGCGCACCGCATTGACCGTGCTTTTCAGGAAATTCGAAGTGCTCACGCCCGGGATCTCTACCGGATACTGGAACGCCATGAAGATGCCGGCTTGCGCCCGCTCGTCTACTTCCATTTCCAGCAGGTCTTCACCCTTATATTCGATGGAGCCGTCAGTGACTTCGTATTCTTCGCGGCCAGCCAGCACATTGGCCAGGGTGCTCTTGCCGGAGCCGTTCGGCCCCATGATGGCGTGTACTTCGCCCGGCTTGACTTCCAGGTTGATGCCCTTGAGGATTTCCTTATCTTCTATTGAGACTTTGAGGTTTTTTATCGTCAGCATTATGGTTGGTTTGATTGTGTTTTAGTGTATTGGTGAAAAGTGTGTCAGGGAGCGGGGTATCTGTGTATCAGGATTTCTATCGAAGCAATTGACTGACACACTGATATCCTGTTCCCTGTTTCCTCTTATCCCACGCTGCCTTCCAGGCTGATCGCCAGCAGCTTCTGCGCCTCGACGGCGAACTCCATCGGCAGCTCATTGAAGACCTCCTTACAGTAACCGTTCACGATCATGTTGACGGCATCTTCTTCGCTCAGGCCGCGCTGCATGAGGTAGAACAGCTGGTCTTCGCCGATCTTGGAGGTGGTGGCTTCGTGCTCCACCTTGGCGGAGTTGTTCTCGACTTCCAGGTAGGGGAAGGTATGCGCGCCGCACTTATCGCCCATGAGCAGGGAATCGCACTGGGAGAAGTTGTGGGCGTTTTCAGCTTTCTTGCCGATCTTGACCAGGCCCCGGTAGGAGTTGTCGGAAAAGCCGGCGGAGATGCCTTTGGATATGATGGTGCTGCGGGTATTTTTGCCCAGGTGGATCATCTTGGTGCCGGTATCCGCCTGCTGGTAGTTATTGGTCACGGCCACAGAATAGAATTCGCCGACCGAGTTGTCGCCCATCAGTACGCAGCTGGGGTACTTCCAAGTGATGGCAGAGCCGGTCTCCACCTGCGTCCAGGTGATCTTGGACTTATAACCTTTGCACAGGCCGCGCTTGGTGACGAAGTTGTAGATGCCGCCTTTGCCGTCCTTATCGCCGGGGTACCAGTTCTGCACGGTGGAGTACTTGATGGTGGCGTTGTCCAGGGCTACGAGTTCGACCACGGCGGCGTGGAGCTGGTTCTCGTCCCGCATGGGGGCAGTACAGCCCTCCAGGTAGCTGACGTGGCTGCCCTCTTCGGCGACGATGAGGGTGCGTTCGAACTGGCCGGTATTGCGCTCGTTGATGCGAAAGTAGGTGGACAACTCCATCGGGCAGCGCACGCCTTTGGGGATATAAACAAAGGAACCGTCACTGAAAACGGCTGAATTGAGTGCGGCGAAGTAATTGTCCGTATGCGGCACGACCGAGCCAATGTATTTCTTAATCAGTTCCGGGTGGTCCTTAACCGCTTCGCTGAAAGAGCAGAAGATGATGCCCAGCTCGGCCAGTTTCTCTTTATACGTCGTTTTGACGGAAACACTGTCGATGACGGCATCGACGGCCACGCCGGCCAGCAGCTTTTGCTCTTCCAGAGGGATGCCCAGCTTGTTGAAGGTGTCCAGCAGTTCCGGGTCCACCTCATCCAGGCTGTTCAGCTTTTTCCTGGGCTTAGGCGCCGAATAGTAGATGATGTCCTGATAGTCGATCGGCGGGTATTTGACGTTGGGCCATTTAGGCTCCTTCATGCCGAGCCAGTGGCGGTAGGCCTTCAGGCGCCATTCGGTGAGCCATTCCGGCTCGTTTTTCTTCATGGATATGGCGCGCACGACATCCTCGCTGAGGCCCTTTGGGAAGGTATCCGAATCGATATTGCTGGTAAAGCCATATTTGTAGTCGCTTCTGGTGTGTTCTTCCAGCGTTTGCATGGAATCGCTCATATAGCTGTCGTTTTTTCTGTATTCGCTTATTTAGACTAATTTTAAGTACGAAGTCCGGAATTTATACAAAAAAGTATAAATAAGGTTTAGAGGGGGGGAGTTTTTTTTGAGTTTTTTTCTCTGGCGGCGCGAAGATAGGGGAAAAGGGGAAACCGGAAGTGGGAAGTGGACACTTCATTGCCATTTAGCAGTTTGCGGATGACAATATCGTCAAAAGCTGGATCTCTTCCGGCCGGATGGAGTTGCTGGAGCAGTTGAAGGGCTAATGCGCACCACCGTCCCGGTAGAAGGAGGAGCGCCATCGGGGCGCACCGAGGTACGGGTGTTGGCCAATGAGAAAAGCCTCATTTTCAGCATTCGCTGCGAGGGCCCTTCACCGAAAGAGATCGTTTGCTTTTCCAAACTCCGGGGCGCGGATATGGAAGAGGAGGACCACATCCGCCTCGTGCTGGCCCCCTTTTCTGGATGGGCAGTCCGGCTACATTTTTGCCGCCAAGCGCCGCCTGAAGCTGCTAGTGCTTTCTACAAAATACATATCTATGTCCCCTTTGTCCTTGGTGCTCACTTTTCCGCGATGGATGCAATGGTATTGATCTTTTATTAGGTCATAGGTACGCTGGCTAATGTTGATCTTACCGGCATGGCCGCTGCTTTCCATGCGAGATGCCAGGTTCACGGTATCCCCCCAGATGTCATAAGCGAATTTCCTGATGCCGACTATACCTGCTATCACGGGGCCGCTGTGAATGCCTATGCGTATCTCGAAGAAAGGAATTCCCTGTTCGAGGCTTTGTGTTTTCTGATCATGCATGAATTGCTGCATGGCCAGCGCGGCCTTAACTACATCGCCTGCATGTGTGGTGTTGGGGGTTGGCAGGCCGCCTGCGGCCATGTAAGCATCGCCAATCGTTTTAATTTTTTCTACGTTGTGTTGTTCCATAATATGATCGAATGCGGAGAAACACTCGTTGATCTTGTCCACCAGTTCTTTCGGGTTGAGCTGTTCAGAAATCCGGGTGAAGCCCCTGATATCGGCAAACAAGACGGTTACGTTATTGATCAGCTGTGCATATACGCTGCCAATATAGCTGAGTGTTTTCGCTATGCCGTCGGTCACCTTCAGTTCCTCCTGGATCTTTAGTGCCCTGCTGAAATATTCCAGGGCTTTCGGATAATCCTGCTGATTCTCATAAACTATGCCGATGGAAGAGAGGTTGTTGGCAATGTTGTTTTTAGTTCCGCCCGATTCATTGATCTCCAGTGCCCGCAAAAAATATTCGAGGGCCTTGGCATACTCCGATTGGTTTTTATATATAAGGCCGATGTTAGACAAGCTTAGGGCAATGCCTTTTGAATAACCGATTTCTTCCTGGATCTTGAGCGCCCGCAGGTAGTATTCGAGCGCATGCGGATAATCGGAGGTCAGCAGATAAATGTTGCCGAGGTTGACCAGCGTGGTGGCCACATTACTTTTATTTCCCAGTTCTTCATGTGCCGCAAGGGCCGTCTGAAAATGGGCTATAGATTTGGTGTAGTCGGATTTTACCGCATAATTTATGCCCAGGTATCCATTTGTCTGCGCCTGTCCGAACTTCCACTGCAGCTTGTTTGCGAGCTCTAGGAGCCTGTCGGAGAAGTGTTGGTGAGGCGAGAACGAGCAAATATTGTTCTGAACGAGGCGCGATGAAGGCATGTTTAAAACTGCGGTTGACAGAAGGGCCTGCGCCCAGGGGCTCTAAGCCAGTGCAGGGTGTACCTAGTCCTGCCTTCAGCTATGGCAGGCGGAGGAGCCCTAGCAAGCCCTGCGGCAGAGCA
>JAGFJE010000334.1 GCA_024103175.1 Phaeodactylibacter sp. | reverse complement strand
TGCCAGATTAGGGCAAAAAGGGTGTCATCTCGTTTCAGTGCCAGGCTTTTCCAGATGACACCTTTCGCCGTTGAACAATAGTGCTACAAGCGGAAGGTTCGGTGAATAGGCGAAAGATGTCACCTGGAGCACCGCTAAACATATACATTGCTCGGGCTTTTTTTTGACCGAATGTCGGGAAGCTTAATGTTGGTAGAAATTGATGCCAGGAGCTAAGAACAGCTACAGAGTAGCGAAATGTGAGTCATTCTTTTGAGTGGATACCCAATTAACATTTCGCTCCGCTGGAGCTGAATATGCGACAAAAATTATTTTCTAACAACATTAGGCCTCTCCGAGGCATCTCTAACCAGAAGCAATCACCCCTGCCCCAGCGGGGCGGCAGGGCATCACCTCTACAACACCCTTCCCTCAAAACAACTCATACTGCCCCTGCGCCTTCTCCACCGCTTTTTCAACAGCCCCTTTCTCCTCCGCTTTTCCCTTCAGCATCCGCTTGACGACCCGCAGGCGGTGGGTGTAGCGGGCCTGTTTTTTGTTGTAGATTCCGAAGTGGTCGATGGCGTCAATGCGGACGCTGCCGTAGGCGTGCAGCACCTCGTTGTTGGGCAGGATGATGCCGCAGTGGGTTATCCTGCCGGCCCGGTTCTCGAAGAAGGCGATGTCTCCCGGGCGGCTCTGTTCGACGAAGTCTACCGCTTCGCCCAGGTAGACCTGCTGTTCGGCCTCGCGCGGCATCGGTATGCCGGCTAGTTTGAAGACCATCTGTATCAGGCCGGGAGCGTCGACGCCCATTGGCGAGCGCCCGCCCCACAGGAAGGGAGCATGCAGGTACTTGCGGGCGATCTTGAGGACAAATTCAGGCGTCTGTTCGATGTTTTCCGGAAAGACGGCCTGGCCGCTGAAGGTGAAGTAGTGCTCTTCCAGTTTGAAGCGCATGCCGTCGAAGCCCGGCAGCTGAGCCCCCATGACGATGGGCACGCAGAAATCCTGGGCGAGGATGGTGTGGAAGAGTTCCAGGCTGTAGGCGAACTCGCGCTGAAAGCGCCCGAATTCGCTGGGTGTGACGGGCTTGAGCTGGTTGGAAGCCACCCAGCCCACGAAATTGTCCCAGGCGCAGCGGACCTTCGTCCATTGCCGCCCCCTGGTTTCCAGTACTTCGGCCAGCTCGCCGAACAAAAGCTGGGAGATCATCTCACTCTTGTTCGAGGAGCTGTTCCGAATGGGAACGATACTTACCGGACAAATTACATATGACATGTGGGGCTGTTTTAAGCTCCGCCTGCGTCCCTGCTGCCTGTTCCTCCTGCTGCGGTTGGGTTAAGCATATTACCAAAAATAATAATTATCCGGGAAAGTCCGTTGTCTTCTTTGAATTATCCGTTACTTTTGCGCGGACTTCAGGTTAACCAACCACTACCGAGTATATATGAAACAATACCTACCGATCTTTTTTATCCTTGCCGCCGTCCTGTCCGGCAGGGCCCAGGACCAGCACTTCACCCAGTTCTTCGCCTCTCCCCTGACGCTCAACCCGGCGCTGACCGGCACTTTCGACGGCAAATACCGCGTAGCGTTCATCTACCGGGACCAGGAGCCGTACAAGACCTTTGCCGGCGCCATCGACCTGCGCTTCAACATGCGAAACATCGGCAAGCGGTACAAGGACGCCTTCGGTGTCGGAGTGGTTTTTTACAACGACAAAGTGCCGGAAGTGGGCTATTCCAACAACCAGATCAACATATCGGGGGGGTTCCACAAGTCGCTCAGCCCCCGCAACGACCAGTTTTTGAGCATCGGGGGCCAGGCGGGTATTTCCCAGCGCAACTTTGGCTATGGAAACCTCTTCTTCGAAGACCAGTTCTCGGGCTCTTCCGGCTATGACAACCCCACCGGAGAGATCTTTCCCGAAAACAACTTCACGGTCGCCGATTTTGCCGTTGGCGTCAATTACGCCTATTCCCCCGAGCGCTCCGTCGGGCTGTTCGCCGGCGCGGCCATGCACCACATCCTGGAACCAGAGGTGAGCTTCTACGCCAGCGACGACGACCCCGACCGGGCAGACCCCAACACCCTGCTGCGCAAATACTCCGCTTATGTGAACCTTCGTGTCCCGGTAAGCGAATCACTTCAGTTCCACCCCCGGGTATTGCTGTATAACCAGGGGCCCCACCTGGCGCTCAACGCCGGCAGCAACATCCGCTTCCTCGTCGACGACATCAGCGGCACAGCCCTGCATGTCGGCGCCTGGGCACGCCCGGTGCGCAATGCCGACGACAGCTTCTCCCTCGACGCCATCGTCGGTATGGTGGGCATCGAATACAACAACTTCCTGCTCGGCATGAGCTACGACGCCCGGACGAACGCGCTGGGCACGCCGCGGGAACGGCGGGGCGCCATCGAGATCTCTATCGCCTACCTGGGAGAGTATGAGGATGAGGTGGTGCTTTGCCCAAAGTTTTAGGGCATAACCCCATAACACATTTCTACGCCAATTACATACTTCGAACTCTTCGTCGGCCGAAAGGGCAGATGCTGCATTATAAAATCGCTTTCCCCTTCGTCTTCCTGCTCGTATTTCAGCTCCAGGATAACGGCCGGCAGGCGGTAGGGCAGCAGCTGCCCTTCCTGCTTCCGGTAAGCGCCGAACTGCAATTCACTGTCGATGGTGATGCGGAAGCGGCCGGTGGGCGTGGCCCAATAGGAACGGTAGTAGGAGTTGAACAATACCGGTTGCAATTCCGGGCCGTAGCCAAGATGGCGCCGCGCCTGTTCCAACAGGCCATCCAGTTTGCCCGCCGAATATTGGCCTTCCGGCAAGGGGAAGCTTTCTTTTCGCCCCAGCAGGTTCTCTTTCACCTTGGTTTCCAGGGCAGGGCCGTTGATCACCTCAAAGGGCCGGCCGTACCAGCGCAGGCGGTGCTTGACCCGTTGGGAAACGCCGGCGGTGTTGTCGTGAAAGGCGCTGAAATCGGGCGTATCGAAATAGAGGTTGTTGATCCAGCGGGGGGAAAAGAGGGGGCGGAAGCAGGCGGGGTGCAGGCGAACGGCCTGTTCGAAGATGGCAGGGTGGACGTTATCGAGTTTGTATTTCCGTTCGTAGCGCATGGGGGTGGTTGATTCGTTGGTTCGGGATTGGTTGATTCGTCCGCAAGGCCCGATTCACGAGTCACGATTTACGAGTCACGATTCACAAATAGCAATTCACGGCAAAGGCACATTCTCTACGATCTCCAGGCCGTAGCCGATCAGGCCGATGCGGCGCTTGGGGTTGTTGGTGATCTGGCGGATCTTGCAGATGTTCAGCTCGCGCAGGATCTGGGCGCCGACGCCGAAGTCCCGCTGGGTCATTTCGCCTTTTTTCTCCAGGGCCGGGTTCTCTCCCTGTTCTTCCTTCTGCCGATAGGCTTCCAGGCGGTGCAGGATGGTGTCCGCCTTTTCGCCGTGCCGCATATAGAGCAGGAGCCCTTTCCCTTCTTCGGAGATCATCTCGATGGACTGCTGCAGCTGTACGCCGTAGTCGTCAAACAACGTGCCCAGGATGTCTCCGGTTTCGGTGGAAGAATGCACCCGCACCAGGATCGGCTCTTCGGGCTCCCAGTCGCCGCATTTGATGGCCAGGTGGATGTCGTTGGTGGTGATCTGGCGAAAGGCGATGACCTCGAAGTTACCGTACTTCGTTTCGAGGTTGACGGATACCTCCCGCCTGACGATCCGTTCGTTGCGCATGCGGTAAGCCACCAGGTCTTTTATGGCAATGATCCTGAGATCAAATTTTTCGGCGATCTCCATCAGTTGGGGCAGGCGGGCCATAGTGCCGTCCTCGTTCAGGATCTCCACCAGGACGCCGGCGGGGGCAAATCCGGCCAGGCGGGCCAGGTCGATGGCCGCTTCCGTATGCCCGGTGCGGCGCAGGACCCCGCCCGTTTTTGCCCGCAGCGGGAAAATGTGCCCGGGGCGGGCATAATCGGAAGGCTTGGTATTGGGGTCGACCAGGGCGCGAATGCCGGTGGCGCGGTCGTAAGCGGAAATGCCGGTAGTACAGCCTCTGCCGATCAGGTCGATGGAAACGGTAAAGGCCGTTTCGTGCAGGGCTGTGTTGGAAGAAACCATCATATCCAGCTCCAGTTCATCGGCCCGCTTCTCGTCAATGGGCGCGCAGATGAGCCCCCGGCCGTGGGTCGCCATGAAGTTGATGATCGCCGGGGTGACGCATTCGGCGGCGCAGATAAAATCTCCCTCATTTTCGCGGTCCTCATCATCGACGACGATGATCACCTTGCCGGCCTTGATGTCGGCAATGGCGTCTTCTATCGGATCCAGTTTAAGGCTTTGATCGATGGTCTCTTTTAGTTGGTTCCCAGACATTAGAACGAATACCTTTTATGAAATTAATAAAGCCTCGGAGCAGGGCCAGGTTCATCATTACAAAGTAACGCGCTCCTCTCAATGGTAACAGGTTTATCCCCAGGGAGTTAAATAACGCGTCTAACAAAGGTAAGAATATCAAAGCGCCTGCCATAACCCAAAACATCAGAGTATAAAATAAGTTGTCCCCCAGAGCCAAAAGGCCGGAAGAAAAGAGAATAGCCAGCATGAAGAAAGGGCCCAGCCAGCGCAGGACTTTATGAGAAAAAAAAGCGAAGCCCAACGGCCCTGCCGGCGGCCACCACAGATGGGTGAAAGTAAGCAGGTTCTGAAAATTGCCGGCCGAGATGCGGGCTTTGCGGCGAAACTCTTCACGGATCTCGTGAGAGACGGGTTCCCGGCAGGTGGCTTCCAGGTCGTTGATCGCCTTGCCGCCCTGCTCGAACACCTTCATGGTGATGTAAAAATCGTCCACCAGGAAATTGGAGGGCACCTTGGAAAAGCGGTTGGCCCGGAGGGCATAACAGCCGCCGAAAGGGCCGATCATCTTGCCCCATACCAGCCCCTCCCGGTGTTTCAGTTGCACCTCGGAAGAAATGTATTCATCCTCGGCCCGGGAGATGTCTTCCTCTGTCATGCCGATATGTATCATGTGGGCGTCTACTACATCGATCTCCGGGTTCTTGAAGTGGCGGGCAAGGGCCCGGGCACAGTGGGGGTCCATCATGACACTGGCGTCGGTGATGATAAAAAGGTGTTCCGGGCCGGAGCCCCCCTCCTGCAGCGCGATTTCAGCCAGTTCGTTGATCACCCCGGGTTTTCCGCGGCGCGAGGTATACGGGAAAAAGTGAATGTTGGGGTTGTCGGCCGAATACCGCTCAAGGATGGCGTTGGTCTGGTCCGTTGAACAGTCAGACCCGACGTACAGGCTGAGTTTGCCATCCGGATAATCCAGTTGGAGCAGGCTGTCCATTTTCTGGCCAATGACCTGTTCTTCGTTGTATGCCGACATGATAACGGAAACCTGCGGCCACTCGTCTTCCTCGGTATACACCAGCGCGTTCAGTTTTTTTCCTTTGGACAACCACCGAAGCAATACAGGATAAAACAGATAGGAGTGCAGGATACCCAACAAGCTCAGCCAGAAAATAGTAGCTGCTATCCACTCCATAATCAGGCTACCTCCACTGTTAACGCCAGATAAACATCCAACAGCCGGCGGGCAATGGCCCGGCTGTCGTATTGTTCTACCGCCAGGTTCCTGGCCTGCCTTCCCATATACTCCAACTGCCGGCCCTGGCGCAGGCAGAACTCCACCTGGTTCAGAAACTGATCCGGCGTATCGGCAACCAGGACATCCTTTCCCGGGCGGGCGGCAATGCCCTCCAGGCCAACGGAAGTAGACAGCACTACCCTGCCCAGGGCCATGGCCTCGAGTATTTTGGCCCGCATGCCGCTGCCGGAAAGCAGGGGGACAACCATGAGGCTGTGCCCGTTGATGAATTCAGCGGCATCAGGCACCTCTCCTTGAATGATGATATTTTTTGAAGCGAGTTTATGCCGCCAGTCGCCCGGCGTATTACGGCCGGCGATATGGAACTCCAGGCCGGGGTGGGCCTTCTGCAACGGCTCCCAGGCCTTCTGGAGGAACCATTGAAGGCCCTCCAGGTTCGGCATCCAGTCCAGCGAACCGATAAAGGAAAGCGACAGGGGGCGCCGGTAACTGTCGTAATCGGGCTGATAGGCCTCAGCGCAAATGCCGATCGGGGCCACAACCGCCGAATTCTTGTATCCCAGCTTTCGGAAGTGGTCCAGGTCGCGCTGAGTAATAGCCACCAGGATATCATATTGCTTCAACTGCTCAACTTCGTAGCGGAATAGCTTGCCTGCCAGGTGCTTCAGGTACCAGCGTTTCGGCAGAAAGGTAGTATTGGCGGCTATTCGCCGCCAGATCTCGTGTTCTACATTGTGCGCGCGCATAGCCACCAAAGCGTCCGAATACTGGCGGATCGTGGGGATATAGGGTGAGAGGTAAGGCGTTTCCAGCTGAATGAGATCAAAGGTATTATTCTTCAATACCTTAATGAGTTGTGACCGGAAAGCCGGAGAAATGAACCGCGTTATGTGGTAAGACTCCCGGGAAAAAAGGTTCAGGAACGCATCCGCAGGCTTCACCCGGTTGTCTACGGGCACTTTGTAGATAGCGCGGTAATGGCCCAGCGCCTCCGGCCGGCCATCGTCGCCGAAATAATGTTTCCGCGTGTTCATCGCCAGCAAAGACACCTCGCAGCCCAGTTCATGAAGCGCGCGGCTAAGGGTCGTCACTGCAATAGACTCGCCATCCTTAAGGGGGTAAGGAAATTTCTTGCAAAGTTGAAGTATCTTCATGCAGTTTGCTGGTTTGAGGCCCTGTTCGAATTCGCAAAAATAGCCTTTTTATTATATATAGACAGGGCGAGGAAGGGGAATGGTTGATTGAGTTGGTTGGGTTGATTGAGTTGATTGGGTTGATTGGGTTGATTGGGTTGATTGGGTTGATTGGGTTGATTGGGTTGCCCGTCTCCTTCGGATCCGGGTAAAATTGGTTGATGGGTTGAATAAATGGCCGGAATAGTTCATTTTTCTGTGTCTTCTGATGCTACCCGTCTAACGTTGGACAGGCCCGTACACCGTACAAGCCCGTGAGCTGCGCCATTGGCTCGTACACCGTACACGCCCCGGAGCTTTCTGTCCAGCCTTAGACGGATGCCCTCTTCTGAAAAATACCCCTTGATTTTCAGGGACTTGCGAACAGCGAACACCGAATTGCGAACACTCCCAAAGGGCCCGGTCAACTTATCAACTCAATCAACCAGGATCTCATCCTCCTTTTTCCAGGGCGGGGAGACGACACACCAGAACTCGAGCCTTCCTTCCCCGATGTTCTCAATATACTGCCGGGCGCCGACAGGGATGAACAGCACATCGCCGGGAAGGGCCTCAGCTACCTCCCGCCCGATGAAAGCCCTCCCCCTACCCTTCTGTATGATGTACAGCTCCGTACTGCTGCGCAGAATATGCGGCAGGGAGGCTTGCCCGGGCTCCAGCGTAGCATAGGCCAGGCTGTAACCCAATTCCAACCCGTCATTTTTGGGATGTAATACTTCCCGGATCAGGGTATCGTCTCCGGCGGTAAATGGCCTGATGTTTTGGGTGTTCTTTTTGATCATTTTATTGATTAAATAGAAAGAAAACTCTAACTGAGTAAAATAAAATAATGGATAAAAAGGTTTTCCAGGTTTGGCTGGTTACCAGATGACACCTTTCGCCTTCAAACACCAGTGCTATAAGCTATAGTTCGGTGAACAGGCGAAAGATGTCACCTGGAGCACCGCTAAACACATACTAAAAACCTGGAAAGCCTTTAACTGCTTATTTAGGCTTCAGCGCGTTGTTATCCGGGTTGACATCCGCCATTCCCCCATGGGGGTCGATGATCACATCGAGAATGTCATCGGGGCTGGCGTCCAGAACAAATTCATAGGTTGGGGCCACCCAGGGCCAGTCTTCCAGTACACTGAAAGGGATATCCGAAGGCTCAACCGGTTTGTGGCCCCTCATAATGCGAAGAGGGATATTGAACATTTCCTTGCGCCCGTCGGCGTAATGGACCAGTACGTCCACCGGCATGGGCATGGCGCCGGCCTTTTCCAGGGTGGCCACCGTTTTGCCAGCCTGTCCCGGCGCTTCACTTATACTCCTTATTCCATAATCTATGGTGTGGGTGGTATTGACCCAGTACTCCCGGTACCAGTCCAGTTCAATACCCGATTGTTTTTCCATTACCCGTATGAAGTCATTGGAATTGGGATGCTTGAATTTCCAGGTATCGAAGTACCTCAGCATTCCCTTTCGGAAAGCCTCCTTTCCGATGATGTACTCCAGTTGAGCCAGGAAAACCGCCCCTTTTACGTAAGCGGCGATACCATAGGCCGTATTGGTCACGAAATGGTCGGCATGGGTGATCAGCGGTTCTTCGAATCCGCTTCTGGCAAAGTTTATATACCCCCGATAATCACTGGCGTGCGGGTTATCCAGCACGCGCCCGGGGATCAGCCCTTCTTTGCGCAGGTAATTCATCACTTCGTCGCTGGCCCAGCTGGTAAAACCTTCATCCATCCAGGCGTAGAGGCTCTCATTGGTGCCCAGGGCCATCTGGTACCAGCTGTGCATCAGTTCGTGAACGGAAACGCCAACCAGGCTGCCCAGGCTCCGCTCACCGGTGATCAGGGTGGCCATGGGGTACTCCATGCCCCCGTCGCCTCCCTGTATAAAAGAATACTGCTTATAAGGATACTGGCCGTAATTCGAATTGATAAAATCAAAAGCCTTGTCCATGATCGCCGGCAGGCGGCCCCAGGCCTCCGCCGTATTTTCATTCTTCTGATAGAAAAAATGGAGCACCGTACCATCCTTACGGGTGAAGGTATCGTGGGTGTAATCCGGGTCTGCCGCCCAGACGAAATCGTGAACATCAGGGGCAATGAAATGATAGCTCAGTTTTTTGCCGCTCCTTCCGGAAGGGGCCTCGCCGTATCCGTGGCCGATCTCATCCGGGTTTTGCAGATAGCCGCTGGCGGCAACAATATAGTCCCGGGCGATATTAATGGTGACGTCAAAATCTCCCCACACGCCGTAGAATTCACGCCCGATGTAAGGGTTGGCGTGCCAGCCCTGGTAGTCGTATTCACACATCTTGGGGTACCACTGGGCCATGGAATAGGCAATACCCTCGGCATTATCACGGCCGGAGCGGCGGATCTGAACCGGAACCTGAGACTGAAACTCCATCTCGAAAACGGCATTGCTGCCGGGCAATATGGGGCGGCCCAGCCATACTTCCAGAATAGTCCCCGCCACTTCATAGTTTACCGGTTCGCCGTTCATCTTAAGAGACCGTATCTTATGGTATCCCATCTCTTCTTCTTTGAGGCTGAAAATGTGGCTGCCTACCCGGGGGTCGGGGTCGGCGATGTTGCGGGAACGCACATCCATCATGGAGTTGGGCTGAAAGGCATTAAAATACAGGTGGTAGAACACCCTGTCCAGCGTATCGGGCGAGTTATTGAAATACGTCAGCCGTTGCGTACCGTCAAACTGGTGGCGCTTAACGTCAAAATCGATCGACATTTCATACTCCACCCTTTGCTGCCAGCGCTCTGGCTGCGCGTGAACAGAAATGGTGACAAAGAGGAAAAGTATCAATAATTTCCAATGGTCCATACTACACTACAATTTTAAGGTTGTTCTGAATGGCCGGCAACATCCTGAAATTCGATCCTTCGGAAGAGCTTTCCCCAATCCTCCCATCGGTACCGGCGAGCGGCGACGAACAGGAACAACAGGCCACTGGCCATGGCAACGGCCAGCATCAGGCCGGCATCCAGTTCCTGCACCCGAAAAAGGGAAGGTGTTTGTAGGGAAGAAGCTTCAAAATTAACGATGGCGGCCCCGTAAATATTGGTGGCGGCGTGCAGGCCCAGTGCCAGTTCCGTGCCCTCGTCCATCAAAGTGAGCAGGCCCATCAACAGGCCAAAACCAATATAATACCCCATCATCAGGGCAAACCCGAACTGGCCGACCTCGCGGTTGGCAAAATGAAGCAGCCCGAAACCGGCGGAAGTAAGCAGAAGGGGCAGCCAGCGGTTGCGAAACAGCAATCCGAACCCCTGCATCAGGTATCCCCTGAATAAGGCTTCTTCAAAAGTAGTCTGCAGGGGCAGCATCAACAGGGCGATCAGAAGCAGGGGAAAAAAACTGGAAGGTTCAAACTGCCAGCTGTAATTGCCCGGGTCTATGAAATAGGCCGCGACTTCCATCACCGCGCTCAAGCCGAACCAGAATACAAAAGCAAAGCCTACCCTGCCCCAGTCCAGCCGGTTGCGGCCGGTAAGCACATCGGTAGCTTTCTTTCCGTGGAGAACGGTAATACAAAGAAATAGCACCGCCAGGGCGCTGACGAAAGACAGCAGAATGAGAAAAAGGCCGAGGTTGGGGTCCAGCCCCAGGACGGAGAAATCCATCGTTTCCTGAAACTTCTCCAGCTTTTCAAACCCGCCGGCTTCTTCGCCCACCTTCACACTGATAAGGATACCCAGCGGCACCTGCCCGATGAAGGCGCCGATGATTACGGCAATGATCGCAATTACGTATTTGAAAGGAGCATTATCTCCTTTCCTGGCAGCTTCAAAAAATGACATAACCATAATTTTATTGCCATCCGGCTTCCTTGAGGATCTGCACAGCCTTGGCATTGTACTGGCCCAGAAGGTTGAGTTCCAGGTCATCTTCCTCAACGGGGCCTACCTCTTCAATGATGAAATCAGACGGAATGGCCATTACATTAACCGGGTGTTCCTGGGCAACCCGGGGGTAATCCATCTGGGCTTCTTCGCCGGTCATAT
Source organism: Phaeodactylibacter sp. (assembly GCA_024103175.1). Lineage (GTDB taxonomy): Bacteria > Bacteroidota > Bacteroidia > Chitinophagales > Saprospiraceae > JACJXW01. Next base: position 13,878 of record JAGFJE010000334.1, on the reverse strand, counting down.
ATTCCAGGAAAGCGACAGCTTTATTGACTTCTCCTCCTTTGGGCACAGCGGCACAGGTGACATTGATGTGCGTATTGAATGGCCCGTTCTTGGGAATTATGAGCTGGGCTCCTTCGCCGATCAGGTACTCCTGGTAGGTCAGCGGATACCTCAGATATCCCAAATCACTGGCGGTGGTAATGGCAATATCGCCCTGCCCGGCCGCCAGGCTGCGCAGCTGGCCCATGGTATTGCCCTGAGGCGGCCTGGCAAAGTTCAGCATGATGGCGGCCACCCAGGCGCGGGCGGCATCCTCTCCGTTGTGGAGGATGAAGGAAGCTATGAGCGATTGGAGGTAAGGGTCTTCCGACGATGGCGCCAGCACCTTGCCGCGGAAGCGGGGCATAGCCAGGTCTACCCACGTATTCAGGTTAGTGGGCTGGATACGCTCGCTGCTGTAAGCGATAGCCGGCACGATGCGGCTCAGCCCCGTCCAGTATCCCTCGTAGTCCCCAAGGTCATCCTTAAAATACTGGTCGACCCCGGGCAGCTGATAGGGTTGTAACAGCCCCTGCAGCCGGGCGCGGAACGCCATTGAAACATCCGGAAAGATCACGATATCGGCAGGGCACTGCTCGCCTTCCTGCTGTATCCGGGAAGCCAGGCTCCGGGCGGGCATTTCCACTACTTCAACCTGCAGGCCACTGCGCTGTTCAAACCGCCGGAGCACTGAGTCCTGCCCGGGCAACAAACGATAAGTATAGACGGTCAGCACATTACCCGGCCGGCTGGCGGTATCGCCCTGTTCTGCCCCTCCGCCACCGCAGGCCGTAAGCAGCGCTGCGGCCATCAGCAATAAACTAGCTAAATAGGAAAGCCCCTTCATAACTCGCATTCATTTTTTTGCGGTGCAAATCTAAGATATATTTGGGGTATCGCCCAATAGTGGAGCTACGGCCAACCTCAATACCGGTTTTTCTTGTTATATTCCATGTACTATAGCTGTGGTTTTTTCATTTTCCGTAATTTGTCACGCGATCATACCGCCTCTTTTGGGAATTGAGTTATTTTTGCCTCAGCAGAAAAAAACCTGAATAATTTATGAACAGCAAGATCCAGCTTCGATTTGGCATTATTTCTATCATAGTTCTGGCAGCAGCCATGAGCCGGCTGCTCCCCCACCCCTACAACTTCACTCCGATCGGCGCCATGGGCCTATTCGGCGCCGCCTACTTGTCCAGAAAAGCCCTCGCCTTTGCCGTGCCTTTCCTGGCCATGTGGGTTAGCGACCTGGTGTTGAACAACCTCATTTACGCCCGGCTTTATCCGGACTTTTACGGCGAGGGCTTTGTCTGGTTCGGCAACCCCTGGGTATACGGCGCCTTCGCTGCCATCGTTGGCCTGGGGTTTGTGCTGTTGCGTAAGGTAAAGGTTACCAACCTTCTGGTTGCCAGCCTCATAGCATCCGTCCTTTTCTTTCTGGTTACCAACTTCGGAGCCTGGATGGCCGACCCAAAATATCCAAAGACCGCCGCCGGCCTGATGGCTGCCTACGCTGCCGGCATCCCCTTCTTCTGGAATACCCTGCTGGGCGACCTGTTCTATGTCGGCGTCCTCTTCGGCGGCTATGAATGGGCGCAGCGGCGCTTTCCGGCCCTGGCGTTGGGGAGGGTTTAGGGCTCGTGAGAAATGGGGTGTTGGTTGTTGGTTGTTTGGTTGTTGGTTCAGCAACCTGGAGCTGCCTATAAGCGGGCGACAAGCAACCAACAGCACCTGTTACTCAAATATTTTCTCAAGGCCTTTGTTGCATTACATGGTTAATGATATTCCAGATCTATGCCCAAACCACCAGCGCTAAAAGAAGGTACAGATTATTACATCGAAAACGGCCTGTTCGTATTTACCGAACACTACCTGCTTAAACGGGGATACTGCTGCCAGAGCGGTTGCCGCCATTGCCCGTATGGGTCTAAAAAAGAAGGACAGAAAAAAGATGAAAGGAAAGAAAGGAATTGAAAGCGCTAAATGCCCTCAATCCTTGCGGGCATCCTCTTTCTCTTCCTTTTCCTTCTCTTCCTTTTCTTCGGGGTACTCTATCCGGACATGGTGGACCGACCTCATCATTTGCCGGAAGACGGCCTTACATTCTTCCAGTTCCTCAAAAGTCATGTTGGAATTCTCGAACTGCCCCTGGGTGATCTTACCCGAAATGATCTTGTCGATCAGGTTATTCAGGCTTTCTTCGGTGGGAGACTTCAGGCTTTTACAGGCTGCCTCGATGGAGTCCGCCATCATGAGGATGGTTTCCTCTTTGCTGCGGGGCTTGGGGCCGGGGTAGCGGAATTCGCTTTCATCTACTTCTTCTTCCGGATGTTCCTTGATGTAGTTCCGATAGAAATACTCCGTCCGCGTGGTGCCGTGGTGGGTTTTGATGAAATTAACCAGGATGCCCGGCAGGCGGGCTTTTTTGGCCATTTTCACCCCTTCATTGACATGGCTGATGATCACCTGAGCGCTTTCGAGGTCTGATAGGCCATCGTGAGGGTTTTTGCCGCTTTGGTTTTCGATAAAATACTCCGGTTTAGCCACTTTGCCAATGTCATGATACAGGGCGGCCACTTTGACCAGGAGCGGGTTTGCGCCGATCTTTCGGGCGGCTTCCTCCGCCAGGTTGGCCACCTGCAAAGAATGCTGCATAGTGCCAGGCGCCTTGAGGGAAAGCTCCCGAAGCAAGGGGCGGTTCATATCCGACAACTCTACCAGCGTGATCGAGGAAGTAAACCCGAAAAAGCGTTCCAGCAATGGGATCAACGGATAGGCCAGCAGCGTCAGGAACGAGCTCAGGGCGAGCCAGGAAGCTTCCGTCCAGTCTACATCCATAATGTCGCCCTCCACGATCAGGGAAAGGCCGAGGTAACCCATCACATAGACCAGGAAGATGAAGAAGATGGAATAGAAAAAGCGGGACCACTCCCGGGTTTCGACATCGCTCAGCAGTACTACGATCCCGGCGAGGATCTGCAGAAAGGCGAATTCATACCCCAGGCTCGACAGAAAACTGGCCAGCAATACGACGACCAGGTGGGTGAACAGGGCCAGGCGTTCATTGTAAAAGGTTTTGATCACGATCGGCAGGATGCAGAACGGGATCATGTACGTGCTTAAAACCTCCACCTGCTCCACGACATAAACCAGATAGCTGTAGGCAACGAGCCACAATAGGATGAAGATCAACTTGTTGAAGCTGGCAAACACCGGCTGGGCATATAGCCGCACGTACAGGAGGAAGACGCCGATGATCAGGGCCGATAACAGAAAGTACCCGCCCAGCACTCCTAAATAGGATTGTTTCTGAGTGACCTCCTCCTCGTACTGTTGCCGGAAGGAGATCAGTTTCTGGTAAATATCATCCGTAATGTAAGCGCCTTTGGTGACGATGAGCTGCCCTTTAGACACCCTTCCCTTAAAGACAGGAATTTTGGAAAGCTCTTGCTCCAGTATTTTCTGGCTCAGGGTATCGTTATAGGTGAGGTTGTGGCTGACCAGCCCCTCCAGGAGGGGGTACAAAAATTCGGGTTCGGCAAGGCCGCTGTAAGGCAGGGAATCGCTGAGCAACTCTTTGGCGTCCTCTGCCTCGAGCAGGTTGCCTACCGTCCGGGGCTGGGTCGTATTCCCCCGCACCACATTGATGACGAAGTCTTCGCCTTTGTCCTGGTGTTGGGGCGCCAGTTGAAGGATACCCCGCTGGAAGAGGTTTTCCAGAAAGCGTTTACCGAATTGGAGGTATTTTTCCGGCCGGGTGACCACATCCTCGAATTGCCCTTCCCCCTGCACCAGTTCCAGCTGGTGGTCGAACTCCCCGGCCAGGCTTCTTTTTTTGTCTTTAATGATCTCCAGGTTGAGTTCGTAGAAGGGCGTGAAGTTTTCGCGCAGTTTCTTTTTTTCCGCCTCTACCTCTTCCGCCGGCTTTCGGATGGCGAAGTCGAACGGCGCCCGCAGGTCATCGTATCGCCACGGCTGTCCCCTGTCAAATTCGTATTTGAATTTGGCGTTATTCGGAAACAAAAAGGTAATGAAAGCCACCACTCCAGCGATCATCAGGTATTTGACCAGGGTGGGCAGGCCTTCTATCGTCGTTCTCCATGCACTCATAATATACAAATATAAGCATTAGCCGGTACAAACTGCCGCTAAATTCAGCGGCCGGCCTTGCGGGGCGCCCAGTGTACTTCTTCTACACCCCGGCTATGAGCTATTTGACGCGCCAGTACGAAAAGGTAATCCGAAAGCCGGTTTAAATATTGAATGATCACGGGCTCTACCTTTTCCTGCTGGGCCAGAGCGACCACCAGGCGTTCGGCACGGCGGCAAACGCACCGGGCTACATGGCAAAATGAAACAGCGGGATGCCCGCCGGGAAGGATGAAGTTTTTCAGCTCCGGCAGGGATCCATCCATCCGGTCCATCTCCTTTTCCAGCAGGGTGATGTCTTCCGGCTTGATGTCAGGCACCGCCAATTTTTTATCGGGGTCAGAAGCAAGGTTCGAACCGATGGTGAACAGGCGGTCCTGTATCCCCTTGATCACAGTTCGGGCGGAGCCTTCTTCACTGTAATCCCGAACCAGCCCCAGATAGGAATTCAGCTCGTCAACGGTGCCATAGGCGTCGATGCGGATGTGGCTCTTGGGAAGGCGCCGGCCGCCGAACAGGGAGGTTTCCCCCTCGTCTCCAGTCTTGGTATAAATGCGAAATGCCATAGTTCTTTAGTTTGGTCCAGTCAAACATAACAAAACTATGGTAGAGAAGTTTGGGGGCAGGAGGTGGTTGATTGAATTGATGGGTTTATTTGTTGATTAGGTTCAGGGCTTCGAAGGCAGCCCCCAATCAACCAAACAACTCAATCCACTAATCAACCAAACAACCCAAACACCTAATGAACCATCACCCCTGCTTATACCGGTGCTCCGGGTCATCCACAGTGACGATATTTTCGTTGATGGCGTCGCTTTCCACCATGCCGTCGCGCAGGCGTACGGCGCGGTGGGCGTGCTCGGCAATATCCGGTTCGTGGGTGACGAGGATAACGGTATTTCCCTGGCGGTGGATGTTTTCCAGGATGCCCATGATCTCGATGGAGGTTTTGGTATCGAGGTTACCGGTAGGCTCATCGGCCAGGATGATGGAGGGGTCGTTGACCAGGGCGCGGGCGATGGCTACGCGCTGCCGCTGGCCGCCGGAGAGTTCGTTCGGTTTGTGCTCTACGCGATCCCCCAGGCCAACGGCGTCGAGCACCTGCATGGCCTTATCGCGGCGGGCGGCTTTACTGATGCCGGCATACACCAGAGGCAGGGCTACATTTTCCAGGGCGGTCAGGCGGGGAAGGAGGTTAAAGGTTTGAAAAACGAAACCGATCTCTTTGTTGCGGACCTCGGCCAGCTCGCTGTCATCCATGGTGCTGACGTTGGTCCCGTTGAGCCAGTAATCTCCGCTGCTGGGGGTATCGAGGCAGCCCAGCAGGTTCATCAGGGTGGATTTCCCGGAACCGGAAGGCCCCATCAGCGCCACGAACTCATTGCGCTGGATATCCAATGTGATCCCCCGCAGCGCGTGGACTTTTGTCGTCCCCATGATATAAGTCTTGGTCAGTTCTTTAACGGAGATAATCGTGCTCATACTGATTTTTTACTTTCTGTCAAAGGTCAATTACTTTCGGCGCCCTGAAGTGCTCATCGTCATGATCCGGTGCATTGCGCAGCGCTTCTTCCCGGCTCACCTGCCCTTCCACCTTATCTTCCCGGAGGACATTCACATCCTCATTGATGTATACAAGGGGAGCGGTTTCGGAGGTGTCCAGTTCCTGAAGCTTTTCCACCATTTCAAGGATGCGGTTGAGGTCACCCGCCAGGCGGACGGCTTCTTCTTCAGAAAGCTCCAGGCGCGCCAGATGTTCGAGCTTCGAAATTAACTGCTTATCTATCTTCATGGCAGATTTTTAGATATTCACCGGGAATTATTCGCTGAACAAAGGTATAAACTTTACCCTCAAAAGTTTAAAATTTTGCCTCAGGCAACATATTTTCGTGGCGGACAACGAAACTGTACTATGAGCCAGCCTCCAAAGGATTCCATCCCAAAAGTCAAACACGTCGCTATTGCCGGCAATATCGGCGCCGGCAAGACAACCCTTACCGAACAGCTCAGCAAGCACTTCGGATGGGACGTTCATTACGAGTCTACCGACGACAACCCCTATCTGAGCGACTTCTATAATGACATGCAGCGCTGGTCATTCAACCTGCAGATCTTCTTCCTCAACAGCCGCTACCAGCAGGTGCTCAAAATACTCAGCGGAGACCGCACCGTAGTGCAGGACCGGACGATCTACGAAGACGCCTATATCTTCGCTCCCAACCTGCACGATATGGGGCTGATGTCTACCCGCGATTTCCAGAACTACTTCCAGCTTTTCAAGACCATGTCCTCCCAGATCCGCCCGCCGGACCTGCTCATCTACCTGCGCGCCAGCATCCCCACCCTGGTGTCCCACATCCAGGAACGCGGCCGGGACTACGAGGGCAATATGAGCCTCGACTACCTCAAGCGGCTTAATCAACGCTACGAAAACTGGATCGGCAATTACAAGGAAGGGCGCCTCCTGATCATTAACGGAGATGAGGTGGACTTCATCCACAACCCCGAAGACCTGGGAGAGATCCTGAACCAGGTGCGGGCGGAGCTGCACGGGCTTTTTTGAAAGGAATGAAGGAATGAAGGAATGAGGGAATGAGGGAATGAGGGAATGAAGGAATGAGGGAATGAAGGACTCTGAAGGAATGAGGGAATGATTTGGTGGCCATATTCATTCCTTCGTTAAATCATTCCATCATTCCTTTCCTCTTTACGGCTTCGGCGCCTCCACCCTCGCCGTAGGGGCTTCATCCCCCTCCATGCCCAGTAAAGTCTTGACAAACTCCGGCGTATACTTCTCCACTTCCGCCCCGGCGCCGTAGGCGATGCCGGCAATGAGCAGGATGTGGAACAGGATGGTGAAAAATACCGCCTTGGCCCGGCGGGCCCTGGCTGCTCTCTCGAATTTATGATTATAGGAATACATAGCCGAGGGTTTTGGGATGAAAGTATGAGGAATAAACGAGGTAATGCGTGTTAATATTTTCTATCTATCGTTAAGGAAATCCAAAAGGGAGGGCGGCCAAACTACTGGAAAGTTGTTTTGTTCTACAATTAGCGATAACATTAATGAATCCCGTTCTGCCACAGGAAAGATACCAGGCTTTTGTGCCGCCTTCGTGTTTTCGTGCCTTTGTGGCAAAAAAAAGACAAGCATGAAAGAACTGCAAGGCCTACTCCAGGAACTCGAACCGCACCACACCACCCTCGTCGCCGTGTCCAAAACCCATCCCCCGGAAAAGATCATGGAACTCTACAACGCCGGCCAACGCGACTTCGGCGAGAACCGGGTACAGGAAATGATCGAGAAGTACGAGCAAATGCCCAAAGACATCCGCTGGCACCTCATCGGGCACCTGCAAACCAACAAGGCCAAATACGTTACCTCCTGGGTGCACCTCATCCATTCTATCGATAGTTTCAAGGTCTTGAAGGAGATCAACAAGCGGGCAAAAAACGACGAGCGGACAGTCGACTGCCTCCTGCAGTTCAAGGTCGCCGAGGAAGACACTAAATACGGCTTCGAGCCGGAAGAGGCTTATGAGATGCTGCGCTCGGAACAATTTCAAAACCTGAAAAACATCCGCATCAACGGCGTGATGGGCATGGCGACTTTTACCGATGATATGGAACAGGTGCGGCGGGAATTCAAACAGCTTCGCAACATCTTCCAACACCTGAAAGATAATTTCTTCGCCGATCAGGACAGCTTCCGGGAGCTTTCCATGGGTATGTCCGGGGATTATCGGATCGCTCTGGAGGAGGGCAGTACGATGGTGCGGGTCGGGAGTTTGCTGTTCGGGGAGCGGGCGTATGGATAATAGCGGCTCCTCACCTCCTTCGCTCTACATTTGCCAGATAATAGACCAGGGCAAATTCCATAAACTGCAATTTTGCTTTACCTCCGGCATCCTTGAGAAAATTAGCCAGCCCATAATGATAGCGGGCGATACCCCTTAGCCTTTCCTTTCCGACGGTAAAACCCAGGTAAGGGGCAATATCAGTACCCGATATTCCATCACGAAGCCCCCAAAGGGGAATATCCCCGGAGCTGCTGAGGGCATTTGGTCCATCAAATTCTTCTGGGCTGGACAGCCGGAGGTATGCATGTACGTTGGCCCCACCCTGTACGCTAAACAACGGAGGGAGGAGGGAATAATCCACACCAAGGCCTCCGTACAAACCAAAAAAGCCAGGGTTGAACTGCTGAGGGGCATCCGGGCTTCCGGATGAAAAGGAAACGTATTCCACTTGTGGGCGGAAATAGCTAATAGTCCCCCCTGAGACGAAATTCAATTTTTCTGTGCCATAAGTAAAATATTCTGTGCCAACGCTTATGCCAGGCGCATAGGAGGATTCGATATCACTACCAGCAAATATTGCGGCATTAACGCCTGCTTTCAAGCCAAATATGCCGAGACGTTGTGCAGGTAATGAGAAAAGAACGAGCGAAATTAAAGAAAATGTCAGAAGGAGCTTCATGCTATCAAGTTTTGGAAGGCTGCATTATTGGTTTACTTCTCGGGAGCATAGTTGAAACGGAGTAAGCGCAGGGTGGATGCTTCATGGTTCTGTTCAACAATAATCTCACTATCCTTAAAGTAAAGAAAAGCCTGCTGTATATCTACATCTTTGTCCGAGGGCAGTGACTCGAGGTATGCTTTACCTTTGGTTTCCTGGCAGTTGGGATACTCGTGAAAAGCCCTTCCCGAATAAGAACTCACCAAGAATGATACAGAAGGCACACGCCCCAAGTGAAATTTCGAGCGGCGTTCTACGATTTCATCACAATGCTCTAAAAATGCCCCTTCTTTCGAGAATTCACAGCAGTGTAACTTAAACATGCCAGCATTCAGGATGCCATCATCAGTTAGATAAAAGAACTGGAACAGGAAATGCCCATCCTCAGTGGTTTTAAACATCTTCGCAGCGGGAGCAGGGCGTGCCATTCCCACGAATTTGTCGTCGGCCAGAAGCCTGTCAGGCAAAGGCTCTACTGTTTTCCAGATTGAATTTCCTTCCGTATCATAGCAATACAAATACAGGTGAGAAAAGGAAGGGTTATAGTAACTGCGCCTTGTGAACTCTTTTGAACTGAGTATCCCGTAAATGTAATGCCGCTGGTTTTTTACGTCTGCATAGATGTTCATGGAACCTTCCATGGTCGGCCATTTTATCCAAAACTGTTGGCCGGGTAAATTCTGAGTGAAAGAGGACGGCGTTAGAAACAACCCTTCAGGTGGGGCAAATGGTATTTCAAAATGCCGCCCGGGCTTGCCTTGGGTACTTGCATGAAAAAAGATGATCCGGCCGCGGTTTTCTTTTTTTTGCCACCCCGTACGGCAATAAACAATTTCTGCATTGTTATGCCCCACATATAACCAATCTGTAAGTTCTTCCTTCTTCTTGCTTTGCACCGCAGGAAGACCCATTTCCCATCGTTCCTCGGCAAAATTGCCGTGGGCAAAACGCTGAACCATCAACCTATCGTCATCAAAGTAGGTAATATAAAGGAAATTATCATCACATAAAAAATTCGTTACTTCGTGATAACCTTTGGGCCTTTCTACTTCCAGAAATTTTGTGCTTCCTGCTAAATCAAACTGCACATATTCTTGGTTCTTACCAGCTATGATAACTCCATAATGCCATAAGAGATTGGGGCTTTGCAGAAGAGTGTATCTCGTCTCAGGGTGTTTGCTTCCAGGGCTAAAGGGCGTTTTCCACACCTCCTCCAATTGAGGGTTAAAAAAATAAGCCGTCCAGTCTTTGGCTTTTCCGATCATAGGGCTGTCGCCGGTAATGAGGAGAAAACCGGATTCTCCTGTTTTCAACAGGCTCATAAGTACATGTCGAGAGGTAAAAGGAACGTCCACAACTTTTTCCTGGGACCTTACAGAGAGGGTATAGCAAAAGGCAAAGAGGAATAAGAATACTATTTTCTTCATGTTTTGGGATTTTTCCTGATGCAAGCAAATATAAGTAAACTTTTTAATTTTTTCGGTTTGGCTATACCACTGAAAACAATAAAGGAAATATTGAAACAGGGCTCGCGCGCCGGGTGAATCCGAACCCTCATCACGCCCATACCTCCACCGGCAATATCTCCTTCTACTTCCCAACCGTTCAAGCCCCCTCCGCTAGGTTAGAAATAAAGGCGGGGGGCACAATTTAGCATCGCGCCCACTAACAGTTTTGCGTTTGGCTTTTTCTATTGCCTAGTGCGCGCTGTGCCCCGGGTAACTTCCACTCTCTTTTCATTTCGGGCTATCTCAGCTCCTGTTTCCCCGCATCCCAATGTTGCCTCCCAGTCGGCTAAAAACCCCTTCCGAAAAGGTATAAACTACTACTTCTTGCCACAATCATGTTCTCTGACTGTCATGCTACAGGCACAACTGCCTTCGCATTTGAACGTAACACTACCATTGCTAACCGTCCCTCCCGGCTGACAAGAAGTACACTCTTCACTGTCACAAGTTATTGTATAACATTTGTCAGGCGCTCTGAAAATAGAATATTCCTTCACAAGTATTACCCGGCTACCCATGCCGTCTTTTGTCAGAATGTCAATAAGCATAGCCGTTTGATTCTCGGCCTCCAGAAAATCATAACGCGTGATCTCAAATTCCACCCCATGATTAAATAAATTTTCTACGGAAGGATTAATGATCTCATGTAATGATGATAAAGAATTTGCCATAAGTACCCCATTAGGAGATATTATTTCCTGATTGACAGTTTGCTGAGTTTCAAGTCCTTCATTGTTAGAACTTTCAACTTTGGAACAGCTGGAGAATGCCAGTACAACAACAATCACCGAGATAAACAAAAAGAAGAAATTTTTCATGATAGTAAAGTTATAGGTGGGTATAAGATACCAATTGTGCTAGTTTTTTCGAAGCCCCGGAATTTGGGCATTTGGGAAGCTGCACCTCCTTTGGGAGGCCGGGAGGCGGCGCAGGGAATGCACAAATTCCGGCATCGGATAAATTAACTAGCACAACTGGTAAGAATACCTGCCACTAGTTAAAAAGCAAATGAATTTATTGTATCTTCGGTCGTTTGAAATGCCAATATGATCCTTTAAAAGCAAGGCGGACCGCTCGTTAGTGTTGTTTATTTTAATAAAGATAAGATAAGATAAGATTAAATCAAACTCTTTTTCAATTTATTTCTTTGCTCTTGCCGTGCCTTCAATTTCCAAATACCCCCACCGGCAGTATCTCCTTCAACTTAGCCACCACCTGATCCACTTCTTCTCTTGTATTATTATGCGAAAACGAAAAGCGGATCGTCTTCCGATCCGGATCGCCCTTCAGGGCTTCGATGACATGCGAGCCCGCGTCGGCGCCCGAACTGCAAGCGCTGCCGCCGGAGACGCTCACCCCGGCAATGTCCAGGCTCAGGAGCAGCAGATCAGCCTTGGCGGAGGGCGGGAAGGCCACGCTCAGAACTTTGTAGTGGCCGTTTTCCGGGTCGCCGTTGAACTGTAGGTTGTCAAAATTGGCTTCCAGTTGGGCCTTCATGTAGTCGCGCACCTCTGTTACCTTCCGGCGGCGTTCCTTCAGGTTATCAAAGGCCAGGCTCAGGGCCTTGGCCAGGCCGAGGATGCCGTAGATGTTTTCCGTACCGCCGCGCATATTGCGCTCCTGGGCGCCCCCGTCCACGTAGGGCTTGATGATGTTGTCGCCGTTGATGTAAATGAAACCTACTCCCTTGGGGCCATAGAACTTATGGGCCGAGCCGGAAAGAAAGCTGATCGGCGTTTTGGAAACATCGATGGGGTAATAACCGATGGTTTGCACGGTATCGGAGTGGAACAGCGCGCCATGCTCCCGGCACAACGCCCCTACTTCCCGCAAATCGATCATGGCGCCGATCTCATTGTTGGAGTGCATCAGTGAAACCATTGTTTTCTTCTTACTGCTTTTCAGCAACTCCTCCAGGTGCTCCATATCCGGATGGCCCTGGGCGTCGAGCCTCACCTCCCGGCGTTCTATCTGGCCGAAGCGCTCCAGGCTGTCCAGCGAATGCAGTACGCAGTGGTGCTCGATGGGGGAAGATATGATGCGTTCTACGCCCAGGTCGCGCACGGCGCACTTCAGGGCCATATTGTTCGATTCGGTGCCACAGGAAGTAAAAAAGACCTCGCCAATGGAGGCGCCCAGGTAATGAGCCACCTCCTTGCGGGCCTGTTCGATGGCGGCGCGGGCGGCGCGCCCTTCAGCGTAAATAGAGGATGGATTGCCGAAGTTTTCCCGCATGGCCTTTGCCATGGTTTCGACCACTTCCTCCGCCAGGGGGGTAGTGGCGGCGTTGTCGAAGTATATTCTTTTCATGCTTTGCTTTTTGTTTTTCTTTTGGTGGGAGGCGACACCTTTTGCCGGGCAGTACCTGAAGGAAGGCGTCACCTCAGCTACAGCAGTTCCTTATTAAACCAGCTATCCACCAATTGGGTTTCATAGCCCGGGTCGCAATTGCAGGTGTACTCATTGGTGTGGAGGTTGTAGACATAATCCCGGCTCCACTCTTCGTGGTGGTGGTAGACCTGCTCGATGGCGTCCAGGATATGATCCAATTCTTCGTCGGCCATGATGGGGTGGATGGACATACGGATCCATCCCGGCTTTTCCGAGAGGTCGCCGTGGTTGATCTTATCGGTTATTGAACGGGAATATTGCTGCGAGACCTGCAGTAAATAGTGCCCGTAGGTGCCGGCGCAGGAGCAGCCGCCCCGCACCTGCACGCCGAAGCGGTCGTTGAGCAGCTTTACGCCCAGGTTGTAGTGCAGGCCGTCGATGTAGAAGGATACCACCCCCAGGCGTTCCCGTACATTGTCGGCCAGGATGTGTAGCTTAGGCAACTTATCCAGCCGCTGCCAGATGCGCTCCAGCATTTCTTCCTCCCGCTTCAGGATATTTTCTACCCCCATCTTCTCTTTGAGCTGCACGCAGAGGGCCACGCGCATAGTCTGCAGAAAGGCGGGTGTTCCGCCATCCTCCCGGGCCTCGATCTCGTCGATGTATTTGTGTCCGCCCCAGGGGTTGGTCCAGTCGACTGTACCGCCGCCGGGGTTGTCGGGCACGCGGTTGGTGTACAGCTTGGGGTCGAATACCAGGATGCCGGTGGAGCCGGGCCCGCCCAGGAATTTGTGGGGTGAGAAATAGATGGCGTCCAGGTGCTGCAGCTTGTTTTCCGGCCGCATGTTGATGTGTATGTAGGGCGCCGAGCAGGCAAAATCGACGAAACAAAGGCCGCCATTGCGGTGCATCAGTTCGGCAATCTTGTAATATGGCGTTTTGATCCCCGTCACGTTGGAGCAGGAAGTAATGGCGGCGATCTTTACCTTCCGGTTCTTATACTTTTCCAGCAGAAATTTCAGGTGTTCCAGTTCGACCAGCCCCTCCTCGTTGGGTTCGATGACCTCCACATCGGCCAGGGTTTCCAGCCAGGAGGTCTGGTTGGAATGGTGTTCCATGTGCGAGACGAAGACTACAGCCCGTTCTTCCTCCGGCAGGCGCACCTGGCTGGTGTAGCGCTCGTGCACCTTCAGCCCCAGAATGCGCTGGAATTTGTTGACCACGCCGGTCATGCCCGAATTGGAGGAGATCAGCACGTCTTTGGAGTGGGCGCCCACGTGCGCCTTGATGATGTCCTTGGCCCGGTGATAGGCCAGGGTCATGGAGGAGCCGGTCACCGTGGTTTCGGTAT
>JAGFJE010000289.1 GCA_024103175.1 Phaeodactylibacter sp. | reverse complement strand
TCTTCAAAGGTCAGCCCGTTGCCTTCCAGAAAGTAGGCGCTCTCGCCGATCATCACCTCCGGCGCGTCAATGAAAAACTGAACCGGGTCTTCTCCCGGATGGTAGATCACCGGCAATATGATGCCGTTCTCGGGCGCCAGGCTCAGCACCGGGACTTCTCTCAACCGGTTGCTGTCTACCTGCAGGTAAACCAGCCCCTGGGTGTTGAGGGCGGGCAAAGCGCCGGTGAAGTCGTTGTTGCCTAAAGACAGCGTATGAAATGATGGCGTAGCCAAGCTCGAAGGCAGGTCTCCGGTGAGGTCATTGTGGTCCAGCAGCAGTATCGATAGCAGGGCCATATCGCCGATCTCAGGTGGCAGGGCGCCGGTGAAACCGTTCTGCCGAAAGTCCAGCGCAGACAGGTTGTCAAGCCCGCCAAGGCTGACCGGCAGCGGGCCGGAGAACTGGTTGTCCCGCAGGGCGAGGATATTCAATTGGGGGAGGTTGCCCACCTGTGCGGAAAGTTCGCCGGAAAACTGGTTGCCGGACAGGTTGAGCACCCTCAGTTGGGATAAGCCGTAGAGCGAAGGGGGGATTGCCCCCGACAGGTTATTATTCATCACACTCAGGTAATAAAGATTGGCCAGTTGCCCTAAACCGGCCGGCAGGCTGCCCGAAAGCTGGTTATCGGAAAGCTCCAGCATTTGCAGTTGGCCCAGCGCGCCCAGCGAATCTGGAATGGAGCCGTCAAAATTGTTATCGTACAACAAAAGCCGTTGCAAGGCGCCCAGGCTGCCAAGCGCAGCCGGCAAAGGCCCTGACAGTGCGTTGCGCTGAAGCTCCAGGGCTTCCAGGCTGCCGAGGCTGCCGATAGTGTCGGGCAGCGGCCCGGAAAGGCCATTCTCTTCCAGGTAGATGGAACGGACGCAGCCATCATTGTTCAGCATAATGCCGAACCAGCTGTCCATCGGCTGCTGCAAATTCCAGCCGGTTAGCCAGTTGGGGCCGTCGGTGGCGTTATAAAAGGCCACCAGGGCCAGAGAGTCCTGGGCCCGGCAAGAGCAGGCTTCTTCGGCTATGGTAAAGCTGGCCTCCGTAATACAACCTGAATTGTCTGTGGCCGTAACGGAGTGCCCCCCGCTGCTCAGCCCGCTGACGGCCGAACCGGCGCTGCCATTGCTCCACCGGTATTCGTAGGGCCCCTGGCCGCCGCTCCCCAAAGCCGTAGCGGACCCATTTGCCAGCCCACAACTGGCCGGCTGCGTGCTGACGCCCAGGCCCAGGTTGGAACAGGGGCTCGCCACTGTAAAACAACGCATATCATCGGTGACAGCCGCCGTCATCGGGAAACCGGTAACGGTAACGCAATAATCGCCGGGGTCGGCGGGAGCGACGTAAATCTCCTGCGTGAAATTTTCTACACTGTAAAGAAAGAAGCAGGTCGGCCCTCCGGTAGTATTGACAAACAGATCGATGGTGAATTCATTGCCATTCAACGCCGGCCCTGAGTAATCCAAAAACGCGCAGGAATTTTCCAGTTCGACCATACCATACAAAGTGATGGTTATCAGGTCATTCGTTGTCGGGTTAAGCGGGCTGACCTCTATGTGGTTGACCTCGTTGCTCTGGGCGTTCATTTGCCCTATCCGGCAAATGGCAAAAACAAGTATCAGGATGTACTTCAGCCTACTTTCGCGGCGCATGGGTTTCGGTAGTTAGTGAGTGATTCAAGGGAACGGGATCATGATCGACAAAAATATAAAGATTACCGGGCAAAAACCAACTTTAACCGGCAGGGTTTCCCGGAAAGGAAATATACTGCCCTCCCTGTTCAGGCCTGATATACTGCTCTCAACTTTCTGATCTGCCACTCTATTTACCCTCTGCTTGCCTAAGGCCCCCTCACCTCCCCCGCAACACATGCACCGCTTTCCTAACCTCCATCTCCTCCCCCAGCTCAAAGCGCAGGATGCAGTAGTACACGCCCTGCGGCACGGCCTTGCCGATATGCCCCGCCGTCCCGTCCCAGGGCCGGTAGGGCGAGGCTTCGTAGACCACCTCGCCCCAGCGGGAAATGATCGTCATTTCCGCGTTCTTTGGGTCCTGCAGGCAGCCGATGTCCCGGACGTGCGCCAGGGGGTCGTAAAGGTCGTTGGCGCCGTCGCCATCGGGAGTGAAACCGGTGGGCAGGTTGGCTTCCAGTTCTTCGCGGCAGTCGCGCAGGGTGCTGATACGTACGGTAGCTTCCCGGCAGGCATCGAAGCAATCCTCCAGGCATACCTCGTAGCTAAAGGAGTCGACACCCAGGAAGCCGGGATTGGCGAGTTCGTATTCCAGGCGCCCCTGCGCATCGACGGAAGCGAAGCCTTCATTCGGCGAGGTGGCCAGAGCAATATTCCAGGACAGTTGCTCCGGCAGGCGGTCGTTTTCGGTCAGGGACAGGCTGATCCTGTCATTGCCCTGAACGAGAATGCCGGCATCGGGCTCGAGGCGGAAGTTTTCCTGGCTTAAGCCCTCCAGGGTGAGCTCCACGGTGCTGTCGCAGCCGGCCTCGGTGGTAAAGAACTGGGTGTAAGCCCCCGGGCTGGTGATCAGGATGTTGCCGAAGGTATAGGTTTCTCCCGGGCAGAGGAGATCCCGGACTTCGTTGAAGAGCGCATCCTGAATGAAGAGTTGCAGGGAGGCGATGCTGTCGCACCCCTCAGCTGTCGTCAGGGTTTGCTCATATACGCCTGCCTCGTCCAGCACCTGTCCCGCCCAGGTGATGCGCTGCCCCGCACAGATGGTGGAATCGGAGCTGGACTGAAGGGGCTCTGCCGGCAGCCAGGTTTGAATTACCAGGCTGTCGCAGCCTCCCGGAGTGGCAAGGAAGATGGTATCCATGCCCAGCAGGTTCTCATCGCAGGTGGCGGCGTCGGGCAGGCGCGTGATCAGCGCTTCATCAAACCGGCTCTCGTAGACGACGAGGCTGTCGCAGCCTTCATAGCTGCTGAGGGTATCGCGCTGAATGCCCGCCTGCGCCCAGTAGCAGGTGGTTGTGCTTACCGTAGTTAGAGGTATGGGCTGGTAGGTGGTGGTGATGATCACGATGCTGTCGCAACCTTCCACGCTTTGCAGGTGGAGCGTATCCTGCCCCGCATT
>JAGFJE010000266.1 GCA_024103175.1 Phaeodactylibacter sp. | reverse complement strand
TGAGCCTTCGTTCAAGTGGGGCTTGTATCTGCGAAAGTACGTACTATTTAATTCAGATGAAAGGAGGAGATACAAAGGAAATGGAGAAATTTATTCAGTATATCGAAAATCCCAGACCGTGTCTGGGAAATGTGAGTTCATTGGCTGATTTGGAAAATGATTGAAGAATGAAATGGACGAAGAAGAGTTTAGGGCAGATTTCGGAAAAGATCGACTACGGCTATACTGCTTCAGCTGGAAATTCAGGAGTGAAATTCTTGAGAATTACCGATATTCAAAATGGGATCGTTAATTGGGAAACGGTGCCCCAAGTAGAATGTAGCAAAATTGAAAAATATGCATTGGCTGGCGGAGACATTGTATTTGCACGGACAGGCGCCACTACTGGGAAAAGTTTTCTTATTGAAGAATGTCCGGAAAATGCCGTTTTTGCTTCCTATTTGATTCGTGTGAGGCCGAATAAGGCCGAGGTGTTCTCAAAATATTTGTCTTATTTCTTCGATACCCCAAACTATTGGGGGCAAATATCAAGCTCTGCTACGGGAGCGACTCTTCCTGGTGTAAATAGTACCAAGTTAAAAGAACTCCAAATCCCCCTTCCTCCCCTCCCCACCCAGCGCCGAATCGCCGCCATCCTGGACAAGGCGGATGCCCTGCGCCGGAAGGGCCGGGAACTGCTGGACAAGTACGACGAGCTGGTGCAGGCGGTGTTTTTGGAGCTATTTGGGGATCCGGTGAAGAACGAAAAGCAATGGGATATTCTCGAATTTAAGGATGTAATTGAATCCATTGACAGTGGGTGGAGCCCAAAATGTGAAGATTTTCCCAAAACTGACGATAAGGATTGGGCTGTGTTAAAGCTCGGTGCTGTCACATATAGAATCTATAATCCTAATGAGAATAAAGCTCTAAAAAAAGAAACTGGAGAAAAGCCAGAGATTGAAGTCAGAAAGGGAGATTTGCTTTTTTCGCGAAAGAATACATACGAATTGGTCGGTGCTTGTGCCTATGTTTTTGATACTCCATCTAGGCTGATGTTGCCAGACACCATTTTCAGATTGAACTATGTCAAAGGAAGAGTTTCTCCAATCTTTTTATGGCAGTTGATAAATGATTTAAATTTCAGACAAGAAATTCAAAGGTTGGCCTCTGGGAGTTCTGGTTCAATGCCAAATATTTCTAAAGGAAGATTACTGAAGAAATCTTTACCTATTCCTCCCCCTCACATTCAGAATCATTTTGCAGAAATTGTTAAAAACATCGAAGCCCAAAAAGCAAAAGTCCGCCAACAAATAACCCAAAGCGAAGCCCTTTTCCAATCTCTCTTACAACGCGCCTTCCGCGGCGAATTGGTCCACTAAACAAGTCCTTAAGGACAGCCGCATCGCGGCGACATAACTCAGCCTTGGGCGCAAGCCCAAGGCATGAGGATGGCCGGTTGTCGAGCTGCGTAGCTGCGACACAAAGCGCTGTGTCGCTCCTCGTCCCTACGCCATAGGCTTCGGCCGACGGCGTACGGAGCTTAATGCCTCTTCGATCCTTTACCAGGGGCTAACGCCCCGGCCAATTTCTTGTACAGAAAGTAGAAATACAGCCAAAAACCCGTACATTTGTACGGCAAAACAGAGCCCTCATTGTACAGGTGAGCTTATTTCTGCATCGCAATGAAAAAAAAGATCATACAAAAAGCCATAGAGCTCTTCAACGAGCGCGGCTACTTCGACGTCCGCATGCGGGACATTTCGGATGCGCTGGAAGTCAGCGTCGGCAGCCTGACCTATCATTTCCGGAGCAAGGAAGCCCTGATGGAATCCATCTACCGGTACATGCTCAAGACGCTGGAGGAGCTGGGCATCAGCGGGCGCCTGTTCCAGAAAAAAGGAGAAGAGCTGGAAGTGGCGGCGGTCTATATGGGTTACATGCAGCAGTTCCGCTTTTTCTTCCAGGATACGCTCGACATCATCCGCACCTATCCGGAGATCGGGAAGCGGCACCGGCAGCAGGTAGCGGAGGAGATCAACATCATCAAGAACTTACTTTACATGCAGGTAGGCAAGGGAACACTGGTTCCGGAGCCCGTCCCCGGGCTTTACGACACCCTGGCGGAGATGATCTGGCAGACCCTGCATTTCTGGTTTGCCCGACAGGCCATCCTGGGAGACAGCCAGCCCGGCTGGGACGACGCCATCCGGGCCATCGGACACCTGGTCTACCCTTACCTGACAGAGGAGCGGAAATCGGAAGGGCTG
The DNA here is from genome assembly GCA_024103175.1 of Phaeodactylibacter sp. Lineage (GTDB taxonomy): Bacteria > Bacteroidota > Bacteroidia > Chitinophagales > Saprospiraceae > JACJXW01. The sequence continues at coordinate 2,820 of JAGFJE010000266.1, read as the reverse complement.
GAAGTTATGCCCGCTATTAAATTATCAGAATAACAGCTATTATGTTCAAAGGCAACGGGTTTTATGCATTTGTGGGTGGACTTCCCCTTCAGGGGATTTGAGGGGTGGAGAGGGCTAATGCACAAAACCCGTTGCAAGAATGATTATCTCATGACACAAACAACACTGGAAAAAACAAAAGTAAACCGGCAGGGCAGGGCCCTGGCCCAGGCCAACCCCAAACTGAAGGGAGGCTATTTCGTCATTGGGGACACGAGGCCGGAAGAGATCTTCATCAGTGAAGAGCTGAGCGAAGAGCACCGGATGATGGCCGAAATGGTCACCGAATTTTGCATCCGGGAGGTGCAGGAGCCCTTTTTCAGGCGCGGCAGGGAACTGGAGGTCACCAACCCGGCCGACCGGGAAGCGGTGCTGGCCCTGCTGAAAAAAGCGGGAGAGCTGGGCCTGTGCGGAGTGAGCATCCCGGAAAAATTCGGCGGCATGGCCCTTGATTTTAAAGGCAATACCCTCTTCTCCAAGGTCATGGCCAATGGGTTTTCCTTCGCCACCACGCTGGGGGCGCAGACGTCTATCGGCTGCCTGCCTATCGTTTATTACGGCAATGAGGCCCAGAAAGAAAAATACCTGCCCGGCATAGCCTCAGGAGAACTGGTGGCCGCCTATGCGCTCACCGAGCCCGGCGCGGGTTCGGACGCCAATTCCGGAAAAACCTCGGCTGCGCTGAGCCCCGACGGCCGGCATTACATCCTCAACGGCCAGAAGATATGGATCACCAACGGGGGCTTTGCCGATGTCTTCATCGTTTTTGCCAAGATCGGTCAGGATGAAAAGCTCTCGGCCTTTATCGTTGAGCGGCATTTTGAAGGGTTTTCCGCCGGCCCGGAGGAAAAAAAGATGGGGATCAAGGGGTCTTCTACCGTACAGATCTACTTCGACAACTGCAAGGTGCCGGTGGAAAACCTGCTTGGCCAGAGGCAGGAAGGGTTTCGGATGGCTCTCAACATCCTGAACGGGGGCCGCATCAAGGCCGGAGCGGGAGGCATCGGCGGCGCTCAGTTTTCGCTTACCCGGGCGGTAGAATACGCCGTCGGGCGCCGGCAGTTCGGCAAGCCCATCGCTGACTTCGGCGCCATACAGTATAAGATCGGGGACATCGCCATGCGGGCTTTCGCCAGCGAGGCCGCCTTGTTCCGCACCGCCGACAACATCGACCGCAAAGAAGCCGAACTCACCGCCGCCGGCCTGCCGGAGAGCGAAGCCAAGGCCCTGGCCATTCGGGAATTCGCCATCGAGGCGTCCATCATTAAAGTAAAAGGCTCGGAACTGGCCTGCTATGCCACCGACGAGGCCATTCAGATACACGGCGGGATGGGCTACGCCCAGGAAACCGGCATGGAAATGGGCTACCGCGACGCCCGCATCACCAAGATCTACGAAGGCACCAACGAAGTCAACCGCCTGCTCTCAGTGGGCGAGTTGACCAAAAGGGCCATGGTGACAAAAGAGCTCGATCTGGCGGGCGCCGGCAAAAAGATACCGGCCTTCCTGCTGAAACAGTTGTCGCCTTTCCGTTCCAGAGCAGGCTACGCAGAAGAGGAACGCATCGTGCAGGGGTTGAAAAACACCTTCCTATTCCTCTCCGGCATGGCCGGCAAAAAACTGGGCAGAAAGATGATCGAAGAGCAGGAGATCGTCATGAACCTGTCGGATATCCTGGCCGAAGCCTTCGTTACGGAAAGCGTACTGCTGAAAATTAAAAAGCTGGAAGGTATGCCGGCCGCCGATAAAGCCAAACTGGACGTACAGCGGCAGATGATGCAGCTCTATTTCTACGAAGCCCTGGCCAAAGCCCGCAAGGCCGCCCTCGAGGCCGTCGCCAGTTTCGCATCCGGCGCCCAGAAACGGGCCTATACGCGGGTAGTGAATACCCTGCTGAAACCCTATGATGTCAATCCCAGGGAATTAAGGCGGAATATCGCTGGATTTGTTATCGAAAAAAGAGGATATTGTTTTTAAAAGGAATGAAGGAACGAGGGAATGAAGGAATGATTGACGGGCTGCACTGCTATTCATTCCCTCATTCCTCCATTCCCTCATTCCTCCATTCCCTCATTCCATTCACAGAACAACCATGCGCAAAGTAGTATTCATCGACGGCAGCCGTACGCCCTTCCTTCGTTCCGGTACGGATTATATCGACCTCATGTCCTATCAGCTGGGGGCCTATGCCATTAAGGGCCTGCTCACCAAGACGGGCCTGGATCCGGCCCTGGTGGAAAAGGTGGCCATGGGCAATGTGATCTCGAACATCAAAACGCCCAATGTAGCCCGGGAGTCGGCCCTTACCGCCGGCATTCCGAGCACCACGCCCTGCCATACGGTATCGCAGGCCTGCATCTCCGCCAACCGGGCCATTGCCGACGGCTGCCTGGAGATCATGACGGGGCAGGCCGATATCGTCATCGCAGGAGGCGTAGACCACACTTCCGATACGCCCATTCAGTTTCCCCGCAAGATGCGCAAGAAGCTGTTCCAGGCGCAGCGCCTGAAGACAGTGGGGGATAACCTGGGCTTCCTGTCTTCCCTGCGCCCTTCCGACTTCATCCCGGAGCGCCCGCAGGTGGCCGAGTACACCACCAACCGGGTCATGGGGGAAGACTGCGACATCATGGCGGCCCGCTTCGGGGTCAGCCGGGAGGAGCAGGATGAATACGCCGTTCGCTCTCACCAGCTGGCCGACAAGGCCTTCGGGGAAGGCCACCTGGCGGAAGAGGTGGTGGAAGTGAGCCTGCCGCCCAAATTCAAACCCATCAAAAAGGA
>JAGFJE010000261.1 GCA_024103175.1 Phaeodactylibacter sp. | reverse complement strand
TTTTATCTGGAAAATGAGCCGGTTTACTCTCGTATGAAGAGCATTTGGACGCTATCCCTTTTATGGCTACTCCTCTGTTGCCTGCCCACCGGTATGCCGGGCCAGTCTGTACTCGTGCTCGAGGAATGCGGCGTTTCCTATATCGACCCCCAGGACGAACTCGGCCATACCCAGCCGTCGCAGGATACCCTGTTGTATACGGCTTACTTTGATGAAGACACGCTTCTTCGGGCCTACTATATAGACATCAATGCTTTCGGGGGGCAACAGGTAGACCGCGCCCGCGTCTTTGCCCTCATGCCCGACGGCAGCCGAAAACTCCTGGGCAGCCTCTCCTTCGGCAACTGCATCGGCTGTGTGGATGGGTTCGCCCTGATGGACAACGATTCGCTATTGGTACAGGGAGTCAGCGATGCCAACACCATGAACCTCTGGCTGCAATCGCTCGGCCAACCTCCGTACGCCCTGCCGGCCAACCTGCAGACCCTCGCCGGCGTAGGCCGCCTGAGCGGGCGGGCGCCCTTCTGCGCCGATGGCCTGCAGGTGGAATTCGTGGTGTTCAGCAACCCGAACAGCACTTCCACCGAGTTTTCTACCCACATCCATTGCCCGGTAACGGTGCAGCCCTGCGTGATCAGCCAGGAAGTGGAGGTGGATTGCCAGGCGGACAGCATCTCCCTGACGGCCGTACTGCCCCAGGAGTGCTTCTCCGGCCCGGTGCAGGTGGAGTGGTCGAACGCCAATGGATGGAGCGCCAACACGGCCACCGCTAAACTGGCCCTGACGGGCAACGAAGGCATGTACTACCTTCGGGTGGAAGACGACTGCTGCCTGTATATAGACTCCGTGCTGATAGAGAACCCCGACTTTGCCCAGGCAGGGCCTGATCAGCTGATCTGCCAGGGCACGACGGCCACCCTTCAGGGAGGGGGCGGCCTCAGCCATTTCTGGGAAACACCCGGCGGCAGTACTCAAGATGGCGCTTTGCTGGCCATACCCGATGCCCGGGGCAGCGATAGCGGCCCCTACATCCTGCATGCCTTCAACGAGGAAGGCTGCGAAGATACCGACACCCTGCTGCTTACCGTCAACGTCCCGCCCGATCCGGAGATCCGGTTTACCGAAGTATGCCTGGAGGATACCCTCTTCCTCCGCCTGGAAAACGATAGCCTATTCGGCCAGATCAGCTGGACAGGAGCCCGGGGAAATTCCATCCCCAACGGCGTGCTGTTCAATTTTCAGCCCTCCGATATCGGCGCCTATACCCTTACGGCAACCGACTCCCTGGGGTGTCCCGTTACCGAAACTTTCGATGTCTTCGGTTTCACCCCTTCCGATATCGAATCGGTGGTGGAAGAGAGCTGCGACACTACCCGGATCTACCTTTTCCCCGATAGCTATCAGTACGTATGGCAGGATGGCCGGCAGGGCGGCGCCCTGGCCACCGCTACGGGCGGAGATTTCCGGGTGTCCGTTACCGATGGCCAGGGCTGCCTCACTACCCGCACCTTTACCCTGCCCGCTCCCGACGGCCCAGACGTTGCCGTGGAAGTGGAACAGCCGCTTTGTCCCAACGACTATGGCCTTATCCGCTTTATTCCCGCCAACCCGGATCAGCCCCTCATCTATTCAGTCGACGGTGGAGAGACGTATGCTTTATCCCCCAGGTTCGCCAAACTGCTGCCGGGTATTTACCCCCTGGCCATTCAGGATGATCTCGGCTGCATCCGGGAACAGACGGTGGAGCTGTTCTCCCCGGATACCCTGGCGGTGGAGATCGACACCGAATATCTGGAGGTACGCCCCAACACGCCGGTGCGCCTGTCCGCTCAGGTGATCGGCGATGTGCGGCAGTACCAGTGGCTGCCCCGGGAGATCGACACGGGAGGGCCGGTTACGGATTTCCTGACCCGCCAGGATATGGATGTGCGCATCATCGTCGAAGATGCCCGGGGGTGTAAGGCCTCCGACGGTTTCCCGCTGACGATCGTCCTGGGCGACGTCTACGTGCCCAACGCTTTTTCCCCGGATGGAAACGGCCGCAACGACCGCTTTACTTTTTACAGCGACAACGGCTCCGGAGAGATCATCGAAAGGCTGCGTGTTTACGACCGCTGGGGGGCGTTGATATATGAAGGCGAGGAGCTCTTTCTCAACGATGTGTCTACTGGCTGGGACGGCCGCTTCGGCGAAAAACCCATGCCCCCGGGCGTGTATACCTATGAGGGAATTGTGCGCTTCGGAAACGGAGTGAAGAAAAGATTTAAAGGCGATATATCGCTGGTTCGATAAAAGGAAAAAGCATGACGAGAACAATATTGCCGGCATTTCTTTTGGCCTTCCTGCCCTTCATCCTTCCCGCCCAACACCTGGAAGTTGGCGTCGAGACGGTGACGGGCGTGGCCCGCACGACGTTCAAAGGCAGCCTGGCGGAGATCGCCGGTTTCTCGGAAGTGGAGATCACCGAGGGCATCGTGGATTCGGCCCTCACCAACGCCGGCATCGACGCCCCCCGCTGGCTGAAGGAGCTCTTCCCCGGCATCCGGATCGAGGTGACGGGAGACATCAACAAAAAGGTCTCCCGAAATATAAACGGAGTCCGCTTTTTCGCCCGCTACCGCTTCCTCGGCGGCAGCTTCACCATATCCGACCCGCGGCTGACGGAAAAGCCGGAAGCCAAAAAACTGAAAAACCAGATCAAGTCCGTCCGCCTCTCCCTGGCCGGCAAGGCGGAAGAGCTGGCGGAACACCTGGCCCTGCTGGCCCTGGAAGACGCCACGAAAACCGAGCCTTTTTTCTCCAAACGCTACGGCCTGGAGGCTTACCTGCACCTCAAGCAGCTCTTCATGCCGGACAGGGTGATCGTAGAATGGGGGAAGAACCGGAACGCTTTTCTGGATTTTGAGGTTACTCCCGGCATTCACTTCTCCGCCGACCCCTCGCCGGTGGTCGACCTGGGCAGCGTACTGCTGATCAGCGAAAAGCTGGACAGCCTGATGGAGGGCGGCATCCTGCGGCCGGTGGAGAATACGACGGACCAGATCGCGGAGGCCATACAGAATGTGGTTTTCGGGAAATTCAAGGACCCGCGCACGGTGCCCGCCATGGGGGGCTTCGTCCGCGGGGAACTGCTGGCCAACTTCGGAAGCGGCTTCTCCGCCGTCGTCGGGGCCGACCTGAGCTTCAGCCGGCATACCTCGATCAATGGCACCCGCCCGATGTGGTCCACCTTTGCCTTTGCCGGCCTGCGGTGGGGAATCGGAGTGGGAAAACGAAAATGAATCAAACAGATCAAGAAGGGAAAACTTAAAAGAAGGGATTATGAACGGAAAATTTTACGCCTTGCTGCTGTTCGCCAACCTGTCGCTGGCTTTCTCAACGGCAGCTCAATCGGTAGAAGATTACAAAAGAAAACCGGGCGCTGCGTACCTCATCACGCTGGATGACGCCCGCCTCGATATAGGCCTGCAAACCGTATCGGTTATTGCCCTGGACGACAAGGCGCCGCTGGCCGCCAACCCCCATTACCGCGCCATGTGGAACCTCATCAAACTGGGAGCCTCCCTGGAATCCCTGTTACAGGGAGTGGACGAACCGGTCAACGACCTGAACATGGAAAGGGAGTTCGGGCAGAACGGTTACAACAAAACCGTGCTGGCCTTTTTCATACGCTATGGCTTCGGCGAATCCTCCGATGTGGAGATGCAGCGGCAGCACCTCGAGCTGGCCGTCAGCCCGGGCTATTTCAAACAGGGGCGGGGCGGTATGAACATTCACCTCGACTACCGCATCAACCTGGCCAATACGCGCTACGGCGCCGGCGCCAGAAGCATCGACCGGGCGGTGGACTACGAGATCTTCGCCGGCGCCCGCGCGGGCTTCGACTGGAGCTTCCAGCGCTCGGAAGGGGAGGCCGGCTTTTTTGCCCACCTCAACTCGGAGATCAAACGCATTGCCGAGGAAAATGAGTTTACCGTCGCCCAGTTGCTCGCCCTGGAACGGCTGGCGGAAGACAGCAAGGTGCTGCTGCCGGAGGATGTAGGCGGAAGGTCTTTTCACATCGGCCCCATCGCCGGCGCCCGCCTCTCCAAAAAAATATTCACCAACGGGCAGGTATTCCTCGGCGGCCAGGTATTCTACGACGTCATGGACCTGGTGAACAGAACCAAAGACGTGGAGAATATGCGCAGCCAGCACCACGCCTCCATCAGCCTGGGCCTGAGCCTGGCTATTGGAGGCGAAGGCCGGGGGGTGGTGAGTTTTTATTGAGGGTGAAGTGGGCCGGACATATTCAATCTACAGATAATTTTCTTGATCTCGGAACCTCAATCGGAGAAGGTTATCTCCCCCTTCCGGCCGCCGAAGCTGCTAACGAAGGAGGCTGGGGGGAGTAGAGGGGAAAATTATCAAGGGTTTACATCTAAAATCCCCCCCTCCTGTTAAGGAAATTTTAACGAGGCCTCCTTTTTACAACCATTTTCGGGAAAAGGGTTAACTTTCTTATCATAAGTAGTCGGACATATTTAGGTTACAGATAATCCCGGGCTCAAGTCGGGGTGCAATAAACCGCACCCTGGCGTGGCTCCCCAGGTGGTGCATTCCCTGCACCTCCTGGGTTATATTCAAATTAAATCTGTCCGACTTCTTATTTTCAATGGTACTCCCGGTTCGCGCCGGCCTCGTTCTGTTTACAGCCTGGCCACCCGGATCCCGAATAACGGATCTCGAATCCCGTATCCGCCACATCAGATCCTCTATACAGCAACAACATCCGATTACTCAACCAAAAACCTTCAATATGATGAGGATCTTAATGCTATTACTCACCCTGGCCCTCACCGGCCAATACGTACAAGCACAGTTTGTCACCACTCCTCCCGCCAGCAAAAAGGCCATGGTGGCCGAATGGATCGGCCTGACCAAGGTGAAGGTCGAATACCACCGCCCGGGTGTGAAGGGCAGAGAAGGGCAGGTCTACGGAGCGAACGCCCTGGTGCCTTACGACGCTACCATGCCCTGGCGGGCGGGCGCCGACGAGAACACGACGATGTACTTCGAGCACGACGTGGCGATCAACGGCCAGCCCCTGGCCGCCGGCAAGTACGGCTTCCACATCCTGCCTACCGCCGGCGACTGGACCCTTATCTTTTCCAAAAACAACTGGTCGTGGGGAAGCTACAACTATGACGAGTCGGAAGACGCTCTGCGGGTAAGGGTGAAGCCGGCTACCCTGCCGGAATCCGCAGAATGGCTGGAGTACCGCTTTGTCAACCAGACGGACAATTCGGCCGACATCGAGCTGCGCTGGGAGAAGAAGAAAGTGCAGTTTACCGTCGCTACTGACGTACATGCCGTCACCAAGGCCAGCATGGAAGCGGAACTGGACGGCATGCTGGGCTTCACCTGGCAAGGCTGGAACTCCGCCGCCAATTACCTCCTTCAGGCCGATAAGGATCTGGAAACGGCCCTGGCCTGGGCGGACAATGCCGTCAACAATACGAAAAACTTTCCCACCCTTTCCACCAAGGCGCAGGTACTGGAAAAGCTGGGGCGCACTGCCGAGGCGGCATCTGTCATGGAGCAAGCCGTTCCCCTGGCCACCATGACGGAGCTGCACTTCTACGGCCGCTCCCTCATCCAGCAGGAAAAGCCGGAGGAAGCCATGAAGGTATTCAAAATGAACCGGGAGAAAAATCCGGAAGACAACTTCACCACCCTGGTCGGCCTGGCCCGAGGCCATATGGCCCTTGGAAAATACAAGGATGCGGCGGGCTATTTCCGCAAGGCGGCGCCCAACGCCCCGCAGGGGCAGCAGGAGATCTATGAGGGATTGGCCAAGCAGTGTGAGGAGAAGATGAAGAAAGGATAGAAAGAAGTTAAGTCAAAACCGCAAAATTGAAAATGTAAAATTTAAACTGGCAGAAGCCGGGCTGGCCGGGCAGAGCCTTTCCTTTTACATTTCAAATTTTACATTTTGCGGTTTTGACTTTATCCGGGCTACCTGTCTAACGTTGGAAACTATTGATAGCCAAGATGTTGCGGAACGCCCAAAGTCATTCCGACTTCCGACTTCCGATTTCCGACTTTGTCCAGCGCTAGACGGGTAGCCTTTATCCGTCCTTCTTCGGCCCGCGGCTGCCGCCTCTTTTACCTCCGCCTCTCTTTCTTCCCCGGCTTCCCCGGTTGTCGCCTTTTCCCCTGCCTCTGCCCTTACCGCCGCCGCTCCGGCCGCGGCCTCCATCGGAAGAGGAGAATTCAACGCTGGCCAGATCGGGGGGGAGGGGCAGGCGTTGTACTTTTCGCTCGATCAGGTCTTCGATACGCCTGAAACGGCCGCGGTCCTTGCGGTTGATGAAGGTGAAGGCCATGCCGGCGGCGTCGGCGCGGGCAGTCCGGCCAATGCGGTGGACGTAATCCTCTGCATCGCCGGGCACATCAAAATTGATGACGGCGTCGATGCCCTTGATGTCGATGCCGCGGGAAAGCACATCCGTGGCCACGATGATGGGTTTGGCGCCGCTTTTAAAAGCATGCAGCTGGGCGACCCGCTCATCCTGGGTGAGGTCGGAGTGGATAGCGCCCACGTCCATCCCTCGTTTGTTGAGGCTCGTGGCCAGTTCCCGCACTTTCTTTTTGGTGCCGGCAAAGATCAGGACGCGCTCCAGGCGCTTGTTGGTTTCCAGGATCTTTTCCGTCAGCGCGATCTTGCCGTAGTCTTCCACCTCGTAGGCCAGCTGCAGGATCTTCTCCGCCGGCTTGGAGATGGCGATGTTGATCTCCACCGGTTTGCGCAGCAACTGCTTGGCAAACTTGCGGATCTGTTCCGGCATAGTAGCCGAGAACAACAGCGTCTGCCTTTCCCGGGGCAGTTTGTTCACAATATCCATGATATCGGGAGCAAAGCCCATATCCAGCATGCGGTCGGCCTCATCGAGGATAAGGTGGCGCACCGTGTCCATTTTAGCGTAGCCCATGTCGAGGTGGGCCTTGAAGCGGCCAGGTGTACACACGATGATGGAAGCGCCCCGCTTGAGGGCCCGCTTTTCCTGCTCCATAGCATGGCCGTCGCGCCCGCCGTAGATGGCGATGGAGCTTACGGGAGTGAAGTAGGAAAGGGCCTCCAGTTGCTGGTCGACCTGCATGGCCAACTCCCGGGTCGGTTCGATGATGATGGTGTCTACACCCTCTTCATTGGGGTCTTTAGTAAGCCGGTTCAAGACAGGAAGGAGGAAAGCCGCCGTCTTGCCTGTCCCGGTCTGGGCGCAGGCCAGCACATCGCGTTCTTCCATGATCGGGGGAATGGCTTGTTCCTGTACAGGCGTAGCGGTTTCAAAACCCATCGCTTCCAGCCCCTCAATTAATTCCGGTTCAAAACCAAAGTCAGAGAATTTCAAAGTATTTGCGTTTCTTTTTTTTTGTCACTATTCAATATCTGCCGCAAATATCCGGAAAAAAACTTGGCAATCAATGGGTTGATGGCCTTTGGATGGATAAAAAACTCAAACTTCCTTCTGTTTGTAGAAAAAATCATCCATACGCTCTATATTAGTTGAAGAGGGATATCTTTCTCCCATACATTCGCCCTCGTTAACCAAAACCTCATTTCATGAACGCACACGAAATCGATTATCAGATCTACGGCGAAGAGATGCAATTCGTCGAGATCGAACTGGACCCCTATGAAACCGTCATTGCCGAGGCCGGCAGCTTTATGATGATGGACGACGGCATCGAGCTGGCCACCATCTTCGGCGACGGCAGCCATAAGGAAGAGAATGCCGGAATCTGGGATAAGGTCTTTTCCGCCGGCAAGCGCCTGCTCACCGGCGAGAGCCTCTTCATGACGGCCTTTACTCACGCCGGCACCGGCAAAAAGAGAGTATCATTCGCCTCTCCCTACCCCGGCCGCATCATCCCTCTCGACCTTACAGAACTGGAAGGCAAGATCATCTGCCAGAAGGACGCTTTCCTCTGCGCCGCCAAGGGCGTCTCCGTCGGCATCGAGTTTTCTCGCCGCCTGGGGCGCGGTTTCTTCGGCGGCGAAGGCTTCATTATGCAGAAGCTGGAAGGCGACGGCCTGGCCTTCCTCCACGCCGGCGGCACCATCGTGGAAAAAGAACTCGCCATCGGCGAAACCCTGAGGGTCGACACCGGCTGCCTCGTTGGCTTCACCCGCGACGTAGACTACGACATCGAGATGATCAAAGGCGTACGCAACATGCTGTTCGGGGGCGAAGGCCTCTTCTACGCCCGCCTGCAGGGCCCCGGCAAGGTGTGGATACAGTCGCTGCCCTTCAGCCGCCTGGCCGACCGCGTAGTGTCCGCCTCCCGCCACTACGGCGGCAAGAATAAAGGCGAAGGCAGCGTGCTCGGCGGCCTGGGCGACCTGATGCGGGGGGATAATTGGTAGGAGGAATGCCACGAAAGCACGGAGTGGGCGGGCATATTTAGATTACGGATAAATACCTGAACTCCACACTTTAAATCGAAGAAAAATATCCTCCCCTGGGGGAGGAAGGAGGGGGAATTTTGGATGTAAACCCTTGATAATTCCCCCCTCTACTCCCCCCAGGGGGCAGGGCTGTTAAGTTCTATTTGAGATTTATCTGTTGCCAAATCTTTAACCGAAAAATGCAAAACCGCGAAATTTAAAATTGAAAAGTAGCTCACAGAGAGCTGCTCTCTGGCGCCCATTTTACAT
>JAGFJE010000245.1 GCA_024103175.1 Phaeodactylibacter sp. | reverse complement strand
ATTTCCTGGCATCCGGCTTTTTGTGGCCTGGAGCGCGGGCCTCCAGGCCCGCGAAGGCTGCCTCGGGCAGCCTGTCATAACAGCAATTGCTTGCTAAAAACCTGCTCGAAGCAGGTTTTCGCGGGCCTGGAGGCCGGCGCTCCGGTAGCGCTACCGGTTTAAAATTCATAACTTTGCTCAATTCTGCTTTGCCGCCTTAACAAGAGCGCGGGCCCCGGCAAAAATCAGGGCAAGCTTTCCAAGCCTGCGAACAGGATCGGAGATACACTCAAAAAATAATCCAGCGGGCCACAGGCCAGCGCCGCAAATTTTCACCTATGCCCTCCAAGATATTCTATCGCCGCCGGTTACCCCACATTCAACCCCCGGAAAGTTCCTATTCGATCACCTACCGGCTTGCCGGAAGCTTGCCTAAAGCTATCATCGAAGAGCTAAAAAAAGCCTATCAGGCCGATCGTTTAGGAATAACAAGCAAATATCAAGGAAAAGAAGACGCCGCATCAAAGGAAGCGTTGGAGAGAGAATTATTAGCCTTCCGAAATGCACATTTCCTGAAAATGGACCGCTACCTCGACCAGGCCCTCCATGGCCCCACCTGGCTAAGCAACCCGGAAGTGGCCAGGATCATTATCGATTCCCTGCATTTTATCGAGCATAAGCTCAAATATTGGGACATTTGGGCCTACTGCCTCATGGCCAACCACGTCCACCTGGAATGCACCCTGACACCCGAAGCACCTGCCCTGAATAAGATCATGAAGAGCCATAAAGGCCTTACCGCCCGGCAGGCGAACCTCTATCTCGGCCGAACAGGCAGCAGCTTCTGGCAGGAGGAAAGTTTTGACCGGCTCATCCGGGATGAGAACGATTTTTACCATCGTGTTTATTATGCCATCAACAACCCGGTGGAAGCAAAATTGGTAAAAAGGTGGCAGGACTGGCCGCATACGTATGTGCATCCGGAGATCCGGAAGAATATTGTACCTTAACTGGAGCGGCAGGCCTCCTAAGCCGGCCCAGGCTTTTGCCGGGCCCCGCGAAGGCTGCCTCGGGCAGCCTCTTGTAAAGACAATTGCTTACTTGAAACCTGCCTGAAGCAGGTTTCCGCGGGCCTGGAGGCCCGCGCTCCAGAAAATGCCTCGCCCTTCAGGCTGGTCCTGTGGAATTTGTGAATCATTCTCTCTTAAACAAACTAAACACCACCTGCCCCACATACACCCCCAACAACAACTCCACCAGGGCCAGCAGGCTGGTCATGTAATCAAACTGCCCCAGTATGCCCCGCCCGCGCAGGTCGATGACAAAGAAAAGGGCTAAGCCGTAGAGCAGGAATAGGCCGTAGGTAGTGAATTGAAAACTGCGGCTCACCCGCGGCTCCAGGGCTGTGGTGGCGTACTGCTGGACGTGCCGTTCCCGGACGCTGTTCCTAAACATCACTGTGGTGTAAGTCGCAAAGATGGGCAGCAGTAGGGCCAGCGTGGCCACAAACTGCGCCGCTGTGAAACCTCCCGATTGCCAAAGGGTGAGCACAAACAAAACCACCAGGAATTTGATGCCGAACATCAGCCACAGGATGTGGGTGCGCAACACCTTTTCCCGAATGCCTTGGGGTTTCACGACTACTACTGTCCCATCCTCCTGCACCTCCGGCAGCTTGTCGGTGATCTCCAGGATGGCCTGGCTGATATGGACTTTGGTGCGCGCCAGGCCCTTATAATCGACGCCTCCTGTTCGCATGTCCTTCCGGTATTGTTCATGCCGGCCCGACTGCAACACCACCTCCTTGTGCAGGTCATCGGCCTTTACAGTTTCCGTAAAATCGAGCAGCTGCCGGATGGCCGCCTCCAGCTCATCGGCGGCCACCAGGCGGCGCAGTTCTTTTCGTATGTTGGAATAATCGTTCACCGGCTTTATTTTAAAACAACCTTTTTCAGATCCTCCCTAAAGCTGTCTGCATAGCGCTCCAGGTAGTCGTCGAAATCGGCCTCCATACTCAGGTAGCCGCCACGGCGCACCTTTTCGTAGAGGCCGGAGCCGTACTTGCCGTCGATCTCGATGGTGAGCAAAAAGCCCTTCCCCTCCGGCAGCTCGCGGTGGGTGACGATAAATGACAGCAGTTCCCGCTTTACCCAGTTGTAGTCCTGTCCGCAGCAGCTATTCAGTATGCGTGCCAACAGGGGGTTGGCCTCATCGGTGAGCACTTCGCGGCACAAGTCCTCCACCTCAAAGCGCAGCACCGTTTCGTTTTCCAGCACCCGTACTTTAGGAGTGCGCTGCTCGCAGCCTGTACTGCCGTACCTTTTCCGAGCATATTCCAGCACCTTGTCAAAAACTGCCTGCCGGCTGAAGGCCTGCCGGAACTGCGCTTCCGACGCCCCCTTCATGCCTTTGAAATTAGCCGGGCTGATCGATACCTCCCGGACCTTGGACTTGGGGTTGGACTCCTCCACCTGCACCTCGCCGTCCTCAAAATAAATGCCCCGGAAGAACAGCGGCTCCTGCCGCAAGTCGTAAGTATCGTATATCTGCACATCCACCAGCGATTGGCGTACTTCCATAAGGTTGACCGCCTTGTAAAACAGCTGTTGCTCCAGGCTTATTGGCCGCTCTGCTTCAAATTCCCGCTTCAGCGCCTCCCATGCCCGGACGATGGAATCAATGTCGTCGTAAGGAAAACCCAGGTACAGGGAAAGGCTTTGCTCTTTCACATCGATGGCCTCCACGTGCAACACCTTGCCCAGCCCGGAATGGTCCAGCCAGCGCTGGTAGGTTTGCTTTTGGCGGTTGAAGAAGTCCATATCCAGCGTGAGGTTTTCGGGCTGGGCGCTGGCCACGGAGATGGCCAGCAGGCAGGCGCCTATGGAGAAGAGGGTTCGGATGGTGGTTGGTTTCATGGCGTTTGGTGTTTGATGGCAAGGAGCCGTTGGGCTAAAAATAGGGAATTTAATCAAAACAGGGTGTTGTCATGCAGTTCGATTTAACGGCCGTTTTTTGCGACACGCCCCCCCACCCCGCCCACCACCCTTTCCCCCCGCTTTTTCTGTTCCAAAAACGCGTTTCAGAAATCAGAGTTTCATAAACACTCTCCAGCACCGTTAAATGGAACGCTTATGAAGGCCGAATGGGCCGCCTTCCCTCCCTGTTTACTTCCCTAGCCAAGATAATTGCCGAGTACCAATAATCTTTGTAACTTTCCTGTACAACAACCCTTAAATGAAAGCCTTTAGCCACCGGACCGGCACTACAACTTCCAGTTCTAATTCTTCAAAAGCTTTTTTCGGTAAGGAGAAAGCGGCGGCTTTCTTTTCTCAATCCAATGACACGGAACAGCCGTTCTTTAGGCCGCAACCCGTACAGCCCAAACTGGCGGTTGGACAGCCTATGATTTCATATGGGAAGGAAAATGGTGCTCTGCCGGAAAAGGAAGTGGCCCAGAGCAAGCCATCAATGCAGGTACCCAGGCAGGCCTCGCTGCAAGAGGTTTCTCAACAGTCATCCCAAGCGGCAAACCAGGGGCAGCTTACCCCTTTGTTCGCCGGGGCGCCTGCCAGAAAGAACCCGCCGGGGGGGATTACTTATATTGTGGGCAGAAGCGGCAGTAGCAGCCTGGGAAGTACTGCCGGCCTAACGCTCCGAAAAAATGCTGCTGCTTTTACTGCTCCGGTTTTCCAAACAACGAACCGCCACCAGCGAGTTAATGGTAGAAATCAACATTTTGCTACTGTCTTGCCTACTCAAACGGCTGATGTGATCCATGAGTCATTCTACCCGGGCCCAGGCCTCCACAATTATCCCATGGCTTCCCAGCCTGCTACTCAGCAGTACCAGTATTTTTACCGCATCAGCCGCTCTCTGTCCAATTTGATCCGGCTGGGTGAGCAGGAGCACCTGGATGACCTGCAACGGGCTTATGAACTGACGTATGGCCTCATTGCCCGGATTATCAACCAAATGAGTGGCAGGGAGTTCGGGCCAGCCAATACGCCTTATGAAGCTGATCAGCTCGCTGCCCGGGAATTGGCTCGCTTATTACCGGCTGTACTGGGAAACCAGCCTCGCAATTGGCCTGTTATGCTTGATAGGTTGCTCAACATGACCGAGAGAAGGGACCGAGAAGGGTGGCACTCGCTCAGTAATGGGCCTCCAATTACCCGGGGTAGAAGGGTGATCTATCCACTGCAGCAGGAACCTACTTTTAATGTGGGGCAGGTACCGTCGAGCCAGGTAGTGAATTATCCGCAAGGGCCCTAGTTTTTTTTCAGGGCCTCCATAGCAACACCCATAGCCTTCTTTCCCTATTGTCATCCTGGCAAGTGTGCTTTACTGCCGGTAGTGATTTCTTCATCTAATGAACGAAGCCATGAAAACCCCCCTTTCCTTTCTCATGATGTTAGCCTCAATTGCCATCCTTGAGCATGGCCTCGCCCAGCCGGCCTGGGTACAACAGAACAGCGGGACTTCGGTGGGGCTGAATGATGTGTTTTTCGTGAATAATAATGTGGGTACGGCCGTGGGGCAGGACGGCGATATCTTTCGTACTACCAATGGCGGCCAGGCCTGGGGTCGCGTGAATAGCGGCACTTGCAGTCACCGGTCAGGCGAGTGTTTTACGGAAGTGAATACGGGTACGGCGGTGGGTATTGGCGGGACGATCCTGCGGACGACCCACGGCGGGCAGTCCTGGGGGCGGAAGAATAGCGGGACTTCCGCTCCTCTGAATGCAGTGTTGTTCGTCAATTCCAATACTGGGACCGCGTAGGGCCCGGACAGGAGTGTAGTCCGTACGTACAAACGCGGGGACTGGTGGGCGTTCCCAGATAGGGTCACGTTCAACCAACTCAAACGC
>JAGFJE010000235.1 GCA_024103175.1 Phaeodactylibacter sp. | reverse complement strand
TTGTGCTTGCTCCCGATGCTGTCGGTATGGCCGGAGATGGTAAAAGCGGCCTGGGGATGCTCCATTGCGCGCAGGGCGAAGGAGTCCAGGGTAGCTTTAGCCTCGATCGACAGAGAGCTATCCCCGCCTTCGAAGTAACAGGTAGCGCCCGGGATATCGAAAACCAGGCCGCCCTCCTCCTCTTCTTTCTCTTTACAGAAATGTAGCGCCACAGCATGATCTATTTCCGCTTCGCCGATCTCCCGCACGCCGATCTCATCCACATAAAAAATGCCGCGGTCCCAAAACTTGTGATCAGAGGGCCAGCCGCCACCGCGGAAGGCGCCAACCACCAGATACTCCAGCGGGCACAGCGGCTTCACCTGCCACTTCAACGGATACCACTGATCATAGATCACCGTATCCGCCAGGAAGGCCCGGCCGGGGATGAGGGCGCTCTGCGGGTTGCGGATCTTTTTCCGATACAAGGACAAGCCGATGTGGCGGACGAATTCCGGGTCGGTATCGACCTGCCCGGAGGGGATGTACAGCCAGAACGACAGCTCGTATACTCTGCCCATTTCCAGGGGTTGGGAGAGGGTCGCCCCCAGGTAACCCGAACAGCCTTTGGTGAAGTGCTGCCAGTCGGTGCAGCGCGGAGTATACTCCAGCTGCATCACGGCCTGCCCTCCGCCCGGGCAGCGGGTCTCCAGGAGGCACAAGCGATAGCGGGGGTCCTGCTCTTTGGTATACCCGGCGTCGCAGAGGATGGGGTTGGTGTTGAGGTCGTCCCAGCCGTGGGTGAGTTTTTTAAAATCCTCCGATTCCTGGTAGCAGGTGTAGCACTGCAGGGGCTGGTGGGTTTCGAAGCCGCCGTTGGGCACGAGGTTCTGGGCGGTGGAGAGCAAGGGCAGCAGCAGGAAAAACAGGGCAGGTGTTTTCATGAGTTGGTTCATTTAATGTTTCTTTTCAGGATGGACAATGCTAACTCCAGCACTTCATCTCTTCCGTTGAGGATGCCGTTCAAAGTAGGTGTTGCGTAATGATCGGGGACGATTCCCTGGTTATGAAGGGGAGAGCCGTCCAGCAGGGCGACATAGGCGCCCGTCCAGTGGAGGATGTAGCCATCGAGCAGGCGCATCCAGTTGCGCGGCCCGTTGGCGCCGGCCGTCGGGCCGCCGATGATGGGGCCGAGGCGGTAGTGCCGGACAAAGGCCAGGAATGACTCGCTGGCGGAAAGGGCGCGCCCGTCGGTGAGGAAGGCGAGCCGGGCCTCGATCCGCGGCGCCTCGGGTGATAACAACCAGCCCGACGCCTCAAAGGAAGGCCGGAAGAAATCCGGGTAGACGAGCTGAGGTATCCTGATCCAGTTGCCGGCAGTATCCGCCTCGCTCAGCAGGTGGGGAAGGAAGCGGGAGCAATTGTTCTGAAGATACCCCCGGACATCGAAAATGACGCCCTCCGCTTCGGCCAGGCTCGGCGCCCACCCGAGCAGGGTGTCGATATCGTAGATGGCCGCCAGGTTGACGTAGAAGTAGCCGGGCTCCAGCTCCCGGAACAACGCCGGTTCCGGGAAATCCCCCCAGTCTCTTTGCACCTCAACCCGGAATGGGCGGCCGCCGCGCTCCAGCTCGAGGACAGCAGTGGAGTATTGCTCTCCGGCGCCCAGGTTTTTCAGCGCCCGGGCCACTTTCCACTGCGGCGTGCCGGAGTACAGGGCCGTATCCCGGAGGAAGGCGGCCGCGGCGTTCTGCCCGTCGATCTTTTTCAGAATGTCGCCCCGGCCGACCTGTCCGGGCAGGCCGCTTTCCATTACCACCAGTTGGCCTTCCACCCAGCCCAGTTCCAGGGGCAGCCACATATCGTCGAGTTCAGACTCGTGCACCAGCCCGGCATGGCCGTCCTTCAACAGGGCGGCGCAGGACTTGAAAAAGAGGCCGAAGGCCTCCGGGCTTTCCAGCTCCGCGGCCTGCCGCAGCATCTCGCCGAGTTGCTGCCGCCAGCCCTTCCCCAGGATGTCCCGGTAAGGATAAAAGTGCTGGACGGCGTTCCAGAAGAGGGCCACATTGGCCAGTTGCTTATCCCTGTCAGATAACAAAGCCTCCGCCAGGGCCTGCTCCAGGATTTCCAGCCTGCCCGGATCCGGGGGGCGGTAGCCGTCGGGCAGGGCCAGCGGCAGTTCGAAGTGCAAATCCAGTGGTAATACGCCTTTCCAGGGCTCTGAGTGCGGCGCCCCATCAAACAGCGGCGCCACGCCGGCCGCCGGGCTCACCCGCACGCTCCGGTATACGCCGTTGCCTTCACCGATGCGGTAGCCATAGTGCTGCCAGTAGGTTGGAGCGGCGGATTGGGGTGGAGCCGGCGTCAGAGCAATGGCCTTGCCGCCCTGCCGCCCCAGCGCCAGGGTGGGCGCTACGGGGTAGAACAACTCCCGGAGCAGCGGCAGGCATTCTTCCTCCTTTTCCAGTTCGCTGATCCGGCTGGCGCCATAGGCGGCGAACCGGCTCCAGTCGAGCCCCTCCGCCGGAGCATAGGGGTGGAAAAAGCGCACGTAGCCGTACAGTACTGCAAAAGCCTCCAGGGGCCGGAATTGCCACTCCTGCAATGGCGGAGGCAGCAGGCGGGCTTCCACCCGGCGGTTGCGGGCCCGCCCTTCCGGCGCCGGGCTGTAGCTGGCGGGGCGGGATGCGCCAAAGCTCCGAATGGATATTTTTTCTGAAGGCAAACCCCGCTCTGTAAAGAACCGGGCCGCTGCCCTGCCGCGGGCTTCGGACAGCTCCCGGTTGGCCTGCCCGCTACCCACATCGTCGGTATGCCCGTCGACCTGCAGTCGCCAGGCAGGGCGGGACTGAGTTGCCAAGAGTACTTGCTGCAGGCACTGGGGGGCAGGCTCTGGGATCTGGCTGCTGCCGGTTTCAAAGAAGATAGTGCAGGAGCAGGCGGGGGGGGATGGAGGCTGAGGCTGAGGTTGAGGCTGAGGCTGAGGCTGAGGTTGCTTGCCCGGTAGCGCCAGCATACGAGGAGGCTCCGCCTTTGCCACCGAAACCTGGTCGAGAAAATAGTAGGAACGGCTGGCGCTGTTGGCTTCTGCACTGATGTGCTTCAGGTTGGCGCCCAGGAAATTGCCGATGGTGAGGAATGACTCTCCCCCGGCTGCCGTGAAATACCCCTTCACCTGTTGCCACCGCTGCGCCGAGGCCAGCAGGGGGCTTTCTCCCCGTAGCGGCAGGTATTTCAGGGACTTGCTGCAAACCTGCTCCTCTACCGGTTCTTCCGGAGAAAAGAAAATGCCCATTTCCGAGAGGGGGAAGGTGCTGATCTCACTCGCCAGGCGCACGTACAGGCTCACCGCGTAACGCTCGCCGGCTGCCAGCGGTTCTGATAACCGTCCGCAGATGTATTCCCGGCTGTTACGGCACTGCCAGCGGGAAGCGCCCAGGCAGGCGATGCCCAGGTAGGTTTCGCCTTCGAAGGGGTGAGCTGTCCGTTCCAGCCCGCTGTTCGTATTGCGCTCCGGATGAGCGATGTTGTAATAATCGGGCGTGCCGGTAACGGCTGTCCAGGGGCCCTGACGGAGGGAAGGAGCGGCATCCTCAAAACCGGGGCTTACCACCAGGTTCTGGCCCGGGAGCGGCCGGGCAGCAAAGCACAAGGCGATCCATAGCGCAGCAGCCGCCTGCATTTTTAAGGCGTACGGAAC
>JAGFJE010000225.1 GCA_024103175.1 Phaeodactylibacter sp. | reverse complement strand
CATCATCGGCACGTGCTTGTAGGCGGCGGCGTGGAAGACGTATTCGGGCTCGTACTGCTGAAAGAGGTGGTACAGGGCGTCGTAGTCCTTCACATCGCCGATGTTGGGCAGGAACAGGCCGTCGTCCACCTGCTTGTGCAGGCTCATGGCGAGTTCCGCCAGGGGCGTCTCCGCCTGGTCGATGCCGACGATCAGCCCGGGCCGGTAGCGGAGCAACTGGCGGACGATCTCGCTGCCGATGGAGCCGGCGCAGCCGGTGACCAGCACCACCTTGCCGTTGACGCTTTCCCGGATGGCCTCCTCATCCAGTTGGATGGGGGGGCGGTTCAGCAGGTCTTCGAAACGGATGTCCTTGAGCTGGCCGATGTTCAGCGTATTGCTCAGCCAGTTTTCGGTGGGCGGCACCTTCATCACCTTGATGTTGTGATCCAGGCAATCGTTGATAAAATGGATGCGCCGCTCTTCCGGCAGCTTGTTGATGCCGATGATGGCCGTCCTGATGTCGTACTTGCGAACCACCCTCTCAAAGTCCAGTTTCGGGTTGAACACCGGAATGCCGTTGAGCACCTTTCCGTGTACCTTGGGGTTGTCGTCGAAAAAGGCCACCGGGCGGTAATGGTGGGAGCCATTGTACTGGAGGACGCGCATCAGCATGGAGCCCAGCTCGCCGGCGCCGAAGATGGCCGTATTCAGGTGGGAGCCCCGCTCCTGCTCCGCCTTCTGGTTCATCAGCATCCGCATGAGCATGCGGGCGCCGATGGCCAGCACCAGCAGGATCGCGTAATCGACTATTACCACCGGCAGGATATCCTGGCGGGAGATCAGGGTGGGGATCAGGAATAGAAAGGCGGCGAAGACCACCGAAGAAGCCGTTATGGCCAGGAAGACATTCTTATAGTCCTTCTCGCCGATATACCGGATGATGATCAGGTACGTCCTGAAGGCCCGAAAAGCGGCCATGCGCAGCAAAAGGATCAGCACCACGGCCCAGCCGACCATGTTCTGGGCGTCGACGAGCCTGAATTTGGTGGTGATGAGCAGCGCCAGAAAAAAGGAAAAGAAGGCGAAAATAAAGTCGGCGACAAGGATGAGCAGTTTGGTGACATACCCTGCAATGGACTGGTGTTTTCCGGGGAGTAATCGTTGTGCGAGCTTCATGAGTTATGTGTGTGCTTTCTGGTTAATAGTCCTGTTGTTCAGGCGTTTGTGCCGTACTGGCCGGGTGTCGCCCGGGGCTTGTAATTGTCCTTTTAGATCAGGCTGCCTCCACTGCCCGGACGCAATAGCGGGCGGGCGGTTTAGCCGGAAAATGCCCCGTCGTTGTTAATGGTGAAGCTGGAATTATTTTTACGAATATACGAAATTTCCGGAAAGGGGGGCTTGCCGGGCAAGCTTTTTTGAGCGGGCGCTGTTTTGCTGCGAAGGCTCAAAAGCACAAAAAACCAGTTCACTTGAAAAAGGCCACGATCTGTTTCACTACTTCTTCCAACTGTTCTTCCGACAGGGTGGTGGAGCTGGGGATGCTCAGGGCGCGCTCGGAGAGCCGCGCCGAATGATCCTCCCGGCGGATGTACAAGCATCGGCTGTAGGCCGGCAGGCGGTTGACGGGCGCCCAGAGGGGGCGGCTTTCGATGCCGTGGGCCCCGAGGTGTTGCTGCAGCGGGCGCATCTCGTCGGTGCAGAAGGTGAAGAGCCCGTAGTTGGGTTCCACCCCCGGGGTAGGGGCCTGGAAGCGGATGTCGCCCACCCCTTCCAGCTGCTGCCGGTAATAGGCGGCGACCTGTTTCTTCCGCTCCAGGAAGTACGGCAGCCGTTCTACCTGCGCCAGGCCGATGGCCGCCGGGATATTTGGCAGGCGGTAGTCATCGCCCGGTTCGTCGCCATTGCCGGGGGAAGAAAGGCGGCGGGCGCGCCGGGCCAGCGCCTCCTCGCCGGTGACGATCACGGCGGCGCCGCCGGTGAAAATGGCGGGGCCGTCGTCGAAGCTGAACACGCCGAGCCGGCCGAAAGCGCTGGCCGGCTTGCCCCGGAAGCGGGAACCCAGGGCGCCCGAAGCGTCCTCCAGCACCTCCAGGTGATAGCGGCGGGCGATGAACAGCAGGCTCTCCATATCGGCCATATTGCCCAGGGCGTGCACGGCCAGGATGCCCCGCACGCGCCGCCCGTCCCGCTTGAGGATGAGGTCGTCCTGCTCGTTGACCACGGCATTGAAGCCCAGGAAGTCCTCCAGCAGCTCCAGGCTGAGCTGCCAGCCGCCGGGCTCCACATCGATGAGCAGCGGCTCGGCGCCGGCAAGGGCAATGGCGTGGGCCGCCGCCGGCGGCGCCAGGTTGGGCAGGACGACGTAGTCGCCCGCCGCTACGCCCAGCACCCGCAGGGCCAGGCGCAGGGCGGAGGCGCCGTTCACGCAGGCCAGGGCATGCTCTGCGCCGGTAAAGGCGGCCACGGCCTGCTCAAACCGCCCGGCAAACGCCCCGCCGGGCGACACCTGGCCGGTGTCCAGGCATTCCTTGGCGTATTTCCATTCGTTGCCGCTGAAGTCGGGAGAGGAGAGGAGCCTCCCCCCGGCCCCCTCCGAAGGAGGGGGAGTAAGGCTTTCGTGAGACATTGGATCTTTGTGTAGGTTAAATGGCCACCATTCTAGCGTTGGACAAAGTCGGAAGTCGGAACGCGGAAGTCGGAATGACTTGGGGCGTTCCGCAACATCTTGGCTATCAATAGTGTCCAACGTTAGACGGGGGCCGGTTAAATACTTATTCGTGCGGCGATCATCCTGCCGCCGCAGGCCGTAGCCTGCTCTGGCAGGCGGAGGCTTGATCGTACGCGGGCTTTTCACTTT
>JAGFJE010000211.1 GCA_024103175.1 Phaeodactylibacter sp. | reverse complement strand
CAATGGCAGGGAGTACAGAAAAACGGCCTTGGTTGAGGTTTTTTGCTCTTTGTTTTTTGAACGAGAATTTTGGACTCTTTTGGCGGGCTGGATGAGCCTTTGGGGTGGAGGGGGTGTGGTGTATTTATACGGCGGTTAAAACGGGCTTTTTGCTTTAAAAGCCTATTTTTACAAGACAAAAGCGAAAGGCCCTGCATGTTCAAAATCGACCTCGATAAATTGCGGAAAGGATTACCTGGCTTTACGCCTACTGCGGGTAGTTTTCTGGCAGAGGCTGCAATCTACTGCCTGGAATCCTACGGCCATAAAACCGGGGTTAAATTAACGCTACACCTGGAAGATAATCAGGAAGAGGTTCTTGTAAATTGGCATTCGGAATTACCTCCTGATGCGCCGAGCACCTGGAAGGACGAGCAGGAATTAGTGGAATATGCTGCGGTTGGGATAGCTTTGCCTTTAATTCTTCAGGTGACGGGGTACTCTGATGTTCAACGCGCCAGGAAGGGAAGTAGCGTAGATTTCTGGCTGGGAAAAAAAGATAAGCATGCTTTTCCAATATTGGAAGCCTTATTGGAAGTTTCTGGTATTTTGAAGGAGAACCCAGGCAACACCATCAACGCTAAACCAGAAAAAACAGCAGGCTATGCGTTCTCCTTATCGCAACTTGCCTGTATATGTAATTGTTGTAGAATTTAGTAAGCCGAAAGCTAAACTAGAAAAGCTATGACCAGCGAGTTAAACACGATGCACCAGATGGCTATGGAATTTGTCGATGAAGCCAGGTTGGCCCATCAACGTGGCGAAGAGCGTACGGCCCGGTTGTTCTTCGAAAAAGCTTTTCATTTGGAAAAGGTAGTAGCTTTAGCCGCTCCATTGCAGGAAACCTATCGCCTGACGCGCTCTGTATTCCTGAGAAGCGCTGCTACCCTGGCTTTAGACTGTGGGTTTAATGATGAAGCGATCCAGTTGATCCAGCTGGCATTATCCTCACAACCTCATCCGGCTATTGAACCTGAACTTGAAGAATTACTCGTCAAAGCTAATGACCAGGAAACACATCAGGAAACTGCCACTACAGTCACCGGCCGGCTGGTAGCTGCCGACCTGCCGAATAACCAAATTAAGCTGCAGATATCAGATACGATGCACTTGATCGCAGTTTTTGTTCCAGAAGATACCTTTACGAAAATCATCAAAGAATATTGGGAAAATACAGTTATTGTTCATGGCGTAATGCGCCCGGATGGGTCCATTTATCTGCGAGATATCCAACAAGCTGCTTAAACTTAACCTCCCTTGTGTCCTCTCTTGGCGGCTTTTGCCCTTCAACGTCCAGAAAAATGTACTCTGCTAAGTTTATTGTACACCTGAGTGAAGTGCTGGAATATCACAGCTCAAAGCAGCAAGTCATGCCTTCTGTATCGCCGATTGCTTCAGCTGTTCACAGAAGTGTTTTAAACTTTTCACTTTTCCTGAAAACCCTTGGTTTTAACCCCAGCTTGCCGTATCTTTGCACCTCGATTCAAAATCCGTTAACAGTATTAAATAAAGACCAATGTTCGCAATCGTAACCATAGCTGGTCAGCAGTTCAAAGTCGAGGAAGGGCAGGAGCTCTTCGTCCACCAGCTAGAAGCCACGGAAGGCGATAACGTCGCTTTCGACCAGGTCCACCTGATCGACAAGGACGGCGACGTATCCCTGGGCACGCCGGTGCTGAACGCCAAGGTGAACGCCACCGTGCTGGAGCACGTCAAGGGCGACAAAGTGCTCGTATTCAAAAAGAAGCGCCGCAAGGGCTACCGCAAGAAAAACGGACACCGCCAGCGCTTCACCAAAATTAAAGTAGACAGCATTGCCGTTTAATCCCGGCTTTTTGTTAAATAAAAATTTTTGAGCAATGGCACATAAGAAAGGTGTAGGTAGTACGGACAACGGCCGGGACAGTAAATCGAAACGGCTCGGCGTAAAACTGTTCGGCGGGCAGGAAGCCCGTGCCGGCAACATCATCGTTCGCCAGCGGGGCACCAAGTTCCACCCCGGCGAGAACGTATACATGGGTAAGGACTTTACCCTCCACGCCGCTATCGATGGCGTTATTTCTTTCCGGAAGCGCCGCCATGACCGCACTTTTGTCAGCGTACTTCCCAATGGCAACGGTACTGCCGTGGCCGAACCTCCGGTGAAGGAAAAGCCGGTTAAAAAGGAAGTCAAACCGGAAGAGCCCAAGGTAGCGGCTAAGGCCGCTCCTGTTGTAGAAGAGGCGCCTGCCAAGAAGGAAGAGCCGAAGAAAGAAGAACCGAAGCAGGAGGCGCCCGCCGCCAAAGCGGCTCCTGTATCGGAAGAAGCGCCTGCCAAGAAGGAGGAGCCGAAGAAAGCGGCGCCAAAAGCTTCCAAATCCGAAAAGATCACCTTACCTTCCGGTAAGAAGGTCAACCAGGATGACCTCAAGCTGGTCGAAGGCATCGGCCCGAAGATCGAAGGCCTGCTGAACGAGGCCGGGATCAACACCTGGCAGGAACTGGCCGACGCGCCCACGGAAAAAGTGCAGGCCATCCTCGACGAAGCCGGCCCGCGCTACCGCATGCACGACCCGGCTACCTGGTCCAAACAGGCCAAACTGGCCGCCGAAGCCAAGTGGGAGGAACTGGAAGAACTCCAGGACAACCTCAAAGGCGGAAAAGAAGTAGACTAAGCAATAGTTTTAGTTTTCATAGCTTTATATTTCGGGCCCTATCAGTGATAGGGCTTTTTTGTTTTTTGGGGTAGGCCTGGCAAGTTTTCTCCCGGCACTTTCAGGGCAAAACTTGCCAGGCCTACCCGGCCCAATTCCGACTTACTCCGTCAGTCGCTTCGCTCGTGTCCGGTTTCTCACTTCCGGCTTTAACTTCAGTTCGTCCAAAGTCCTACACCCCCTCCATCACATCCTTCGGCAGCCAGCCCTCGGTGGTATCCTCCAGACGCACCTTATTCCAGGAGCCTATGGCGTCGAGGATTTCGACGGTGGCGCCTTCGTACAACTTCTGGACCGCCTGGCTGTCCTCTTCCGGAGCGGCGTGAAGCTGGGTTTCCTCAACCATGACGACGGCTTTGGAACTAAAAAACTCTTGTTGGGAACGCCCGTAGGCCAGTAAGAACGGCAGGAGGCAGAAGGTGATCAGTACCGCTGCACTGGCCAGCCCCACTTTTTTCTGGCGGGGGGAACGCCCCAGCAGCCATAGCGCAATACCGCCGCAGCCCAGCCACAACAGGGTAAGCCCGATGATGCTCCAACTGCGGGTGGAAAGGGCATTTTGTACGGAAAGCCAGGCTTCCACCACCCCCGATTGCTGGATGCGGGCCGGCGGCTCCGGCAGGCGGGCCTGGGCTACTTCCAGGTTGTGGAGGGTGTTCTGGTCCTGAGGGCCGAGCTTCAAAGCGCGTTGATAGTTGAGAATGGCCCGCCCGGTTTCTCCGGTTCGGTAGTAGGCGTTGCCCAGGTTGTAATACAGGGCCTCGGAATGATACCCCCCCAGCAGGATCTCCTCGTATTTGCGGATGGCTTCTTCATATTCTTTGCCCTGATAAGCCTGGTTGGCGGCCTGCAGGGCCTGGGTCGGCTGGGCGGAGAGGAAAAGAGGGCTGAATAGAATGGCTATTGAAATAATGGTGTTATTAAGCATATTTTGAAGCTATTTTGGCGGAAGGCGATGGCTATGGTTTATGATATTCGATTTGCGATTTTTGATGTCTGATGTGGTCCGAAAGAGCAGCTACCGCTGTGCAGCCAGTTGGGAGCACATCAAAAATCAAAAATTAAAAATCGCACATCAAAAATCAAAATTACTTCTCTCCCGCTTTCCCACTGGGTTCGGAACTCACCGGTTCCACTTCCGGTTCGGTTGCCTTTTCCGGCTCAACCGTGGGCCGTTCCTCTGCCGCCGGGGCAGGCGCCGGTGTTTCCTTTGAAGAGGGCGGCGCCTTTTCGGGGTCGAACAAATCGGCAACGCTTTTGGGACGGCGTACTTTTTCCCAGAAAAAACCGGGCATCCGCAGCGCTTCGTGGTTCGCCTGTTTCATGGGTTTCATCTCAGCCTTGGGCTCGGTGAAGAATTTGATCTTGTCCACCTGGTTGTCGCCGAAGTAAAGCAGCATCTCGCTGCAGACGGTCTTGTTCACTCCCACATAGCCGCCCGCTTCGTCCCGTGCGTAATATACGGATTCGGCATTGCCGACCACCGACATCCTGCGCAGTTCATTGTCTTCGAAAAAGGCCGTGACATTCTTCCCCTTGATCTGGTTGAAGAACAGTTCATCCGGCGAGTTGACGATGAAGCCGTTGTTGCGCATTAGTATCCGGCCGATCTTTTCATCGGCCAGCAACATCATGACCGTATCGGCGGTGAACTGGGAGGTGTCCGACCAGACGATGGGGTTCTGCCGGACCGGGAAGAAGTAAAAAGTGGAATCGCTGGATTTGTAGGCCAGGGAATCGCAGACGGCCTGCATGTTGCTCTTGTAAATGCGCACATCGTAGTAAGCGATCAGCTGGCGGGGAGGCTCTTCGTCCTTCGGCCCTTTTCGGATGGCGGCGGAGTCCTCCCGGACGGCAATGAGCGTGTCGGATACGGCCGGTGCTGAGGGTAGTACGGCAGCGGAGTCCTCCCGGATTGCAATGAGGGTATCGGATACCGCCGGTGCTATTGGCACGGCGGCGGAGTCTTCCCGGATTGCAATGAGGGTATCGGATACCGCCGGTGCTATTGGCACGGCGGCGGCGTCTTCCCGGATTGCAATGAGGGTATCGGATACCGCCGGTGCTGTTGGTGCGGCGGCGGCGTCTTCCACAATGGCGATCAGCGTATCGGAAGCTGCCGGTTCTTTTGGTATGGCCGGAGTTTCCCGGATGGCCATCAGCGTATCCGAAACCATGAACAGAGAGTCGCCCTCGATGGTGGTGATGAGCATAGGCCTGCCATTACGGCCACCGCTGGCCTTGAGGTAATCGGACTTACGGTCGTATTCCGCCGTTTCGCAGATGATGGTCAGCTCGGCGGAGGTATCCCGCCAGATGACATTACCGGTGGCAATGCCCAGTTCTCTTTCTTCGCTGTAATCCACGTTGTCGGCCAGCAGGATCTGCGGCGGGTCGCTGATCACGGAACGGCCGCGGGTGGAGTAGGTTTCCTTTTTGGCGTCGTAGATGATCTCGTCGGCGGTGATATCCTGGTTTTCGTCCTGGTAGCGGGCGTTGCCGGCCAGGAAGGTCTTGTCGTTTTTTTCATCGTAGCGGATGAGGGCGGCCGTGGCGAGCCGTTCACCCTCTTCGAAGGAGGCGTTGCCTTCCAGGCTGTAGAGGCTGCGCTTCCCATCGTAGCGGATGGTATCGGCGGTGGCCTGTTGTTCCCCTTTCTCGTACTGGGCGTTTTTGGTGAAGGCGGCCAGGTTGTTTTCGGTATCGTAGTACCCGTCTTCGGTGTATATCCGGGTGCTGTCGCTACTGATCAGGGTGGGGCCGAGGAAGGAGACGACCTTGCTTTCGGTGTTGAACCCCAGCGTATCGGAACGCAGGTTGAATTCCGGATTGACCACGATGACGCTGTCCTTGAAGTATATCTGCCGCTCCTGTACATAATAGTAGCCCCGTTTGCTGGTCAGCTGAGTGGAGTCCATAACCAGGGTGGCGCCGTTGTTGTAGGTGGCCAGCTTCTGGTTGAGGTCGTAGGTGAGCCGGTCGGTGAACAGCTTCTGTTCGCCGTTCACCAGCACCACATCGCCATACAGTTCGGCAATGCGGAGGATACCGTCGTACATGGCAGAGTCGGCAAAAACACTGGTGGAGTCTCCCTGCTGAATGATCACCTTGCCGTTGGCCGTAACGTGGGTGTTGTTTTTGATGACGGCGGTATCGCAGTACATGTATATGCTGTCCTGCCGCAGTTCCACATTGCCGTTTAGTTTCTGATAAACGGTGTCCTCCCGTTGGATGTATTCGAACAGGTCGGCGTGGTCTACGTCGACATTATTGCGTTTTACCGTATCCTGGGGGCTGCCAGCCTTTGGCCTGGGCCCGGCCGGCGACTGTGCAAAGGCGGACAGCTCCAGGGTCAACAGCAGCAGCAGCAATAATATCCTGTATGTGTTCATCCCATTTATTTCGAACTACAAACATCACCATTTATCAGCAATAAAACGGCCTTCATGGGGCTTTGTTAAGCGGATTAACCATTATTTAACGGTGTTTTTGGGCTAAACGCTTAAGTATACTCCTATATAACAGATTGGATGGTAGTAGACTTGACAAGTTTTCAGCGAGGCAGCTACCGGGAAACTTGTCAAGTCTTTTTTGACTCGTTTTCCCGGGAATAAAACAGCATTTTTAGTGTATAAGTTACAGGGCATGGATGTATTTGTCGTGAGCGTGTTCTCACGTGCCTACGAATCCACGAATCAACCAATCAACGGTTACCCCACCAACACCTCCGCTCCTTCTTCCCCCACCAACGTGCCGATGGCCACCCCCATCCCCCCCAGGCGGACGGCGGCCACCACATGGGGCGAAACCAGCCGGACGATAGGTGCTTTTTCCTTCCCCAGCCCCAGGATACCGCTCCACCAGCTCTCCACAGCGACTTCTCTTCCGGGCAGGATCACTTCCCGCAGCAACCGGAGGAGGGCGCCCCGGATGAGGGGGGTGGTGCCGAATTCATCCGTGGTTTCTCCCTGCTCATCCAGGTTGCGGCCGCCGCCGAGCAGGATGCGGTTGTCGATGTTTCGAAAATAGAAATAACCCCGGTCGTAGTGGAAGCAGCCCCGGACGGGCAGGCCGGGCAGGGGAGCGGTGATCAGCACCTGGTTGCGGGCGGGGCGCACGAAGAGCTCTGGCAGGAGATGGCGGGCGAAGCCATTGGTAGCGACAAGGACGCTGCCGGCCCGGAAACTCCACCCGTATTCCGTTTGTATTTCCACCCCGTTGGGGAGTTCTTCCAGTGCCTTTACCGGCAGGCCGTTGAAGATGGCGACGCCGGCCTCCAGCGCTTTCTCCTGAAGCGCCCTGGCCATCTCCCCGGTGTGGATCTGCCCTTCGCCGGCATTCCAGATGAGCTGGGAGGCGCCACGGAAACCGAAATCGCCGATCCGTTGGTTAGCCAGCCGGTAGGTTTCCGCCAGCCCGGTGATGGGCCGCACCTGCCGGTTGAAGTGGGCAATGGCTTCGGCGCAGCGCTCCGCCCGTTCTTTCTCTTCCGGGCGGAACAGTTCGAAGCCGCCCAGCCCTTCGTAACGGATGCATTCGTCTCCCAGGCGTTGCCGGAGGCGCTGCAGGCCGCGCCAGCGCCGTTCAACCAGCGCCCAGACAGGGCCTTCCCCTTGGTTCCCGATGTCATCGAGTAGTTCGGAAACGCTGCCGAAGCAGGCAAAGCCGGCGTTGCGGGTGCTGGCCCCCAGCGGAAGCGGGCCGCGTTCCAGGACGGCTACCCGGGCCGACGGCGCCAGCTCGCGCGCCCGCAGGGCAGCGCTCAGCCCGACGATACCACTGCCGATGACGGCGATATCGATGTCCCGGAAGAAGCTCTCGCGCTCCCAGTAGCTGAGTTGGTAGTTGATCGGAGGCATATTCAATAGATCAGGTTTTAATGAACAGGGCAAAGTTAAGCGATGGATTCGACACGGAATGGATTCAACTTTTTTTACTTTTGGGCAAAAAAATAACTGATGCAACGATCCGACACCCTTTTGCTCCTGTTGATGGCCCTGGCCTTTTCTTTTTCCGCTCAGGCCCAGGATCCCGGCCGCTTCAATACCGAGATCGAACAGTTGGCCCGCAAACGCGATAGCCTTCAGGTGGCGGATCCCGTCCTCTTTGTGGGAAGTTCCACCATCCGGATGTGGCGGTGGCTGGCTGAGGATTTTCCGGGAATGCCCGTCCTGAACCTGGGCTTCGGCGGTTCTCAGATGAGCGACCTGCTTCACTTCGCCGAATCTCTGGTGGTGCCGGCGCGGCCCAGGAAGATCTTCATCTATGAAGGCGATAACGATATTGCCGCCGGCAAATCGGCCTGCCGCATCATGCGCGACACCCGCCGGCTGTTGCGCCTTCTGGAGGAAGAACTCCCCGCTGTTCCGGTTGTCCTGATCTCGGCCAAGCCCAGCCCTTCGCGGTGGAGCCTGCAGAAGAAATACGAACGCCTCAACCGCCGCCTGGATAAGCTGTCCCGGCGCCGCGAGGAGCTTTCCTTCGCCAATACCTGGGCCGTCATGCTGGATAATGAGGGTAAACCCCGGCCCGATATCTTCCTGCAAGACCAACTACACATGAACCGAAAGGGGTATGAGCTGTGGGCGGAGGCTTTGCGGCCGTTTCTTTAGGGAGGCGGTGGGACGGATACACGAATCAACCAATCACCAATCACCAATCCCAACACCCCCAAGACGCAGTGAAATTTCTAAATTTACGGCCATTGCCGAATCAAAAACAGAACCATGCTACAACGCATTCAATCGATCTTTTTATTGCTGGCCGGAGCGGCTTCTCTGGCCTTGTTTGGCGTCCCTTTTGCCACCACGCTACAGCCGGTGGAAGGGTCTATGTTGTTTGCCGATGCCGCTTACAACGTTCAGGATCAGGTTGCCCTGATGGTGCTTTTTGGCCTGGGAGGGGTATTGGCGCTAGCAGCGATCTTTCTTTTCCGTAACCGCCTGTTGCAAATGCGGATGAGCATTTTTGCCATTATCGCCAACTTTATAGGGGTAGTGCTGGGGGTGCTCTTTTATATGCAGAACAGCCAGGATGTAGGCGAGCGTACGATCAACGACGGCATCGGCGCTTACCTGCCCATTGTCGCAATAATCCTGGCCATTCTGGCCTACCGTTTTATCAACAAGGACGATAAGCTGGTCCGTTCTATGGACCGCCTGCGGTGACCGGGCAGTAGTTAAAATTAGTCCGTCCGAAAAAAAAAAGTGACACTTTCCAGAAAGTGTCACTTTTTGCCTTCCCGGAGCGGGAAAGCAGCAGGGAAGAAATGGATTATCTCCTGCCTTTTGTCGGCCTTTTCTTGGCGGAGTAGTTTACCTTCAGCTGGCCGGATTTCCGGAGCTGGGTTTTTACATCCTGGACGATCCCCATCGTCACTTCACCATCTACCCGGAGGGAAGACGTGATCTGTCCGTGGCGGGATTCCGGCACTTTGATCTTGTGTTTCTCCAGAAAGAGGGGAATGTCGGCGATGGTAGCGAACTTATCTCCGAGCTGCAGGCGCGGCTTGGTGCCGTAGAGCGCCTGAAACTTCTGGAGTGGCCGGCCGATATACAGGTAATTGACCAGCGACTTCTCTTCCAGTTTGGTCAGTTCCGTAGCGTAAGGCGTCGTCACTTTCACCTTGAGCTCTGCATCGCGGAGGACGGTAACCACCATGAAGAAGAACAGGAGCATGAAGATGATATCCGGAAGCGAAGCGGTGGATATAGCGGGAGAGGCCTTACCTCTTTTTTTAGAAAATTTAGACATGATGATTCGTTTTTTATGAGGACATGATGACAGGATTTACTGGATTAACAGGAAGCGGGAAATCTATCCTGTTAATCCCTGCCGGCCTTGTCGTAACGGAGTTTACTCCGGCAGGCAGGCGGGCAGTATTCCTGTCATCCTGTCTCTTATTCTTCACCGAAGGCTGTCGGTTCAGCTTCCGAAAGTACGAATGGGATCTCATCGCGAATAGCTTTCCTGTAGGCGAAGGGCATGTCTTCGCTGTAGGGAATGCCGTATTGTCGCTGGCTCATTTCATCCCATAGTTCGTTGTAAGCGGCTTTTAGTTCGTTGTAAACTTCCAGATAGGCGTTATAGCTCGTACCGCGGTCATTCTTCAGGGAGATGATGGCTTTGGTTGGCCTTTCCGCCATATCGGGGCGGTTGTACGGGTTGGCGATGAAGATCTTGGCCTGTTCGCGGAGGCGGTCAACGGCCATGATTTCTCCCCGTACGAGGAGTTGGTCCTGAGCATTTACGAGGACGGAGAACACGTTGCGTTCTTTCAGCCTGGTAATGTCCGGTTCCTCTTCCGACCACGGTGGAAGTTTCACAGTAATACCCTTGTCCTCCACAATTGTGGTGGTAACAAGGAAAAAGATCAGCAACAGGAAGGCAATGTCGGCCATCGAGCCTGCATTGATCTCATTGCTCATCCGATCTCTAGCGCTCGTCTTTGCCATATGCCTCTGTTATTTAAATAAGTTACGAATCTCTGCAAAAATGAATGCGGCGGCGGCGATGGCCACCAGGGCGACGGCAGTAGAAATACCACCGCTGATAAATTTGAGGTTGTTGGACGTAAACACGGCGCCCCCTTCTTCAAATTTATCGATTGCCCCCTGAATGAAGGGCGACGGCTCGCCGCTGGCGGTAGAGTAGGTGACGAAGAAGATAACCAGCAGGATGGCGAAGCCGATGATCCCTTTGAGGGAGCTTCTGAAGTTGCTGACCATTTGGAACAGGCCGAAGGCCAGCATGGCCAAAGCGGCGATGACCGCCAGGGCGATCGCTCCGGCCAGCCCGAAGTTGAAGATGGACGTCTGATCCTGCTCT
Organism: Phaeodactylibacter sp.; assembly: GCA_024103175.1. Taxonomy (GTDB): domain Bacteria; phylum Bacteroidota; class Bacteroidia; order Chitinophagales; family Saprospiraceae; genus JACJXW01. Next base: position 4,605 of record JAGFJE010000211.1, on the reverse strand, counting down.
TCTTCCGGGAGGGCGGAGAACTCACCCACGCCGGAGAGTACCATACCCAGGAAGATAACGGTTATCAATACACCTAACCCGAAGGCCAGCGCTTGGCCGTGTTTGGTTAAGAATTTATACATAGCGGTATTGATTTCTCTTATTTCTTAAAAATGTCGTTCGCGGCCATAATGTCAACCAGAGCGATGGAAGCGTCTTCCATTTTGTTGACGATCCCGTCGATCTTGCTGACGATGTAGTTGTAGAAGATCTGCAGGATAATGGCTACGATAAGGCCGAATACCGTGGTCAGCAGGGCCACCTTGATACCGCCGGCAACGACCGAAGGAGAAAGGTCACCGACTGCTTCAATGCGGTCGAAGGCCTGGATCATACCAATTACCGTACCCATGAAGCCGAGCATCGGGGCAATGGCGATGAAAAGAGAGATCCATACCAGGCCTTTTTCCAAAAGGCCCATTTGTACGCTGCCATACGAAACAATAGCCTTTTCTACTGCTTCCGGGCCGTCATCGGCATTTTTCAGTCCTTCGTACAGGATGCTGGCGGTGGGGCCCTGAGTGGACTTGCAGACCTCCATAGCGCCCTGTACATCACCAGACTTGAGTTTCTCATCAATCCGGGACAAGAGCTTGTCCGTGTTCGTAGTTGCGATGTTGAGCGTGATGATGCGCTCAATACAGAATGCCAGGCCGAGGATCAAACAGACCAGTACGAAGCTCATGAAACGCCAGTCACCATCGATGAAGTACTTCTTCAGTACCTGATAGCCGCTCTGCGGCTCATCAGCAGCTTCTTCGGCAGCGGGAGCGGCTTCCTGCTCGGGCTCTTCAGCCGGGGCAGCCTCTTCCTCTGCGGCCATGGTATCAGCTTCCATTTGTTCGGTACCTTCCTGGTCACCACCTTCTGCATCCTGCGCATATACGAAATTGCCGGAGTATACTGCAAGGCCAAAAACCAGCAGCATTGCTATTAATTTTCGCATAGTCAATACGGTTTTACGATTGTTTTTGAAAGTTTAGTTGTACACTAAGTTGGTTTAGCGGAGAGAGAGGGATTCGAACCCTCGATACCCTTTTGGGGTATACACGCTTTCCAGGCGTGCCTCTTAAGCCACTCGAGCACCTCTCCAGTCCTTATGAAGCCTGCGGCGAGCCGGGTAAAGTCAGTTCAGGATCGCTCGCCCTGAGCAAATATAGTTATTAAGAACTTTTTGCCAATGCTGAACAACACAAAAATTGTAAAAAGATGGAACATATCAAAATTTTGAACCGCAGTATAGCGGGCCCCTGCCCATATATTATAGCCGGCAAGCCTTTAATCCTCAGGGATTCCATCCTTCACCGCGGCTGCAGCCGGGAATAACCGCTCGGCATTTTTTGTCGTTACTTCCGCCACCTCGCGGAACGACAGCCCCTTTATGGCCGCCAGTTTTTCGGCAACCAGGCGGACGTAGGCGCTTTCATTGCGCTTGCCCCGCCGGGGAACGGGCGCCAGGTAGGGGGCGTCGGTCTCCAGCACGACGTGCTCCAGCCCGATTTTTTCCATCACCTTGTCCAGCCCGGCGTTCTTGAAGGTCACCACTCCTCCGATGCCGAGGTAAAAACCCAGGCCTATAATGCGCCGGGCCTGCTCTTCGGTACCGGAAAAACAATGAAAAACGCCGGACAGGCGCTCATCCTTAACCTGCTCAACCAGTTCAATGAGAACATCAGTGGCCTCCCGCGAGTGGATCACAATGGGGGCCCCCAACTCCTTGGCCCATTCTACCTGCTGGAGGAAGGCCTCTTTTTGCTGTTCGAAAAAGGACTTGTCCCAGTACAGGTCGATCCCGATCTCCCCGACGGCGCAGAACGGCCGCTCGTCCAGCCACTCCCGCACGATGGCCAGTTCCTCTTCAAAATTGTCTTTCACCGAACAGGGGTGAAGCCCCATCATGGCAAAGCAGCGGCCGGGCCAGGCTTCCTCCACCTCCAGCATTCGCGCGATGGAAGAGCTGTCGATATTGGGCAAGAAGAATTGTTCGACGCTGCTGCCCAGCGCCCGCTGTATCATCTCCTCGCGGTCTTCGTCGAATTGTTCCAGGTATATGTGGGTATGGGTATCGATCAAGCGCATTCCTTTTGCCTCTTTTCCGCAAAGGTATAGATTATATTTTAAACGCTTTTGGTGTGCGCCGGTGAGAAAAATCAGGCCGGCATCCGTTAATACTGTGAGGGATTGCCTATTTTCCCACCGGGCTATCTGCCTTAGGTAGGACAGATAGCTCCGGGGCGTGTACGATGCATGAGCCAATGGCGGCCCTTGTTGTGTACGATGTACGGGGCTGTCGCGGGTAGCCTTCCTCAACCAATAACCAACAACCAACAACCAACAACCGCCACCATGGCCAAAAAGAAAAAATACTACGTCGTCTGGCAAGGCAACAACCCCGGCGTTTACGATAACTGGACGGACTGTAAGCTGCAGATCCAGGGGTACCCCGGCGCCAAATACAAGGCCTTCACCTCCCGGGAGGAGGCCGTCGAGGCATTCCGCGGCAGCTTCGACGAGCACATCAGCGCCCGCAGCCCCGGCAAGGCGAAGCCCAAACCGGCCGCCTCGGAGGAGGCCCGCAAAGAGATCGTCTGGGACAGCATCAGCGTAGACGCCGCCTGTAGCGGCAACCCGGGCGTGATGGAATACCAGGGGGTGGATACCCGGACCGGAGCGCAGATCTTCCACAAGAAATTCAGCATCGGTACCAATAATATCGGGGAGTTCCTCGCCATCGTCCATGCGCTGGCCCTCTTTAAACAGCAGGGCAAAAGCACCCCCATCTATACCGACTCCAAAACGGCTATGAGCTGGGTGAGAAGGAAAAAGGCCAACACCCAGCTGAAGCGCACCGCCCAGGCCAAGCTCATATGGGAACTCATAGCCCGGGCCGAGGCCTGGCTGAAGAACAATACCTGGGACAACCCCATCCTGAAGTGGGATACGGAACGGTGGGGGGAAATACCGGCGGATTTCGGGAGGAAATAAGAGGGTGTGTAAGGGTGTAAGGGTGTAAAGGTGCGGGGCGAGGAGCAGCCTGGCTGCCCCCATTTACACCTTTACACATTCACACCTTTACACCTAAATGCTTCACCTCCCTGCCGCAAACTTCATCTTATACTCCACTTTCACTTTGCCTTTCTTAATGTCCTCCAGCTTGCGCCGCACCAGGCGGCGTTTGATCGGCTTGAGGTGCTCGGTGAAGAGGATGCCGTCGATGTGGTCGTATTCGTGCTGGATGACGCGGGCGTTGATGCCGGTGAAGACCTCTTCGTGTTCTTGGAAATTCTCGTCCAGGTAGCGGAGGCGGAGCTGAGGGGGGCGGTCCACATCGCCGCGCACGTCGGGGATGCTGAGGCAGCCCTCCTCGTAAGTATAGGGCTCGCCGGCTTCCTCGGCCTTATGGGCGTTGATGAACACCTTTTTGATGCCTTCGTCTTCCTTGCCTTCCTCCATGATCTGAATGGTGTCGACGACAAAGAGGCGGATGGACTTGCCGACCTGGGGAGCGGCGAGCCCCACCCCTTCGGCGTGGTACATCGTCTCCCACATGTTCTCGATGAATTCCTGGAGGCCAGGGTATTCCGGGCCGATGTCTTCCGCCATTTTTTTTAGTACCGGCTGCCCGTATGCATATATCGGTAATAACATCGCTGGTTTTTAACTTCTTTTGGTTTCCAGATAGTCTTGCAAGATCAATACAGCGCTCACCTTGTCGACCAGGCCCTTATCGCGCCGCTTTTTCTTTTTGGCGCCACTCTGAAGGATAACCTGTTTGGCCTCTTCCGAAGAGTAACGCTCATCATGAGTAACAACTTCAATATCGGGAAAAAGTTTTTTCAACTTTCGCACAAAACCGACGACGAGGTGGTGGATCTGAGCCGGCTTGCCATCGGGGTATAAAGGCTCTCCGACGACGATGGTTTCCACCTCCTCCCGCTCCAGGTACTGCTGCAGGTAATCCTCGAGCTCCTGCGTAGCCACTGTGTCCAGCCCGCTGGCAATGATCTGCAGGGGGTCGGTCACGGCCAGGCCGGTGCGTTTTGTGCCGTAGTCGATGGCGAGGATGCGGGGCAAGGGGCGATGGTTAAAGGGTTAAATTGCTGTATTGCTGTATTGCTGTATTGCTGTATTGTTATACTGCTGTATGATTGGGCGCAACACCAGGTTATTGAGGCCAAATGGCCTGACAACCGGGGTTGCGGCCGCCTGCAAAAATAGAACTTATTGTCCTATACGACAAGCCAGCCAGGAATAATGGCAAAACTATTCGTAGGGGCTGATCAGGATAGATCGTTAGGTTGTTATCTAATGTCTAAAACACAACCGTAATGAAGATCCAGTACCTGTTGATGTTTTTTTTTACAATAGCTCTGGGGCCGCTCTCTGCGCAAACCACTTTTTGCCCCAATGACCCACCGGTGAATAGCTTTCTGGCCGATTCACCCTGGCCCATTTATCATCGGAACAACTATGCTCAGGCTTCTACCTGCCTTCGGGGCCCGATGCCGGGCGACAGCCTGGCAATAACCGTCAAAACGCGGATCACCGGCGGAACTTCTCCCTGGG
>JAGFJE010000144.1 GCA_024103175.1 Phaeodactylibacter sp. | reverse complement strand
ATGGTGACCGGCGGCTTCCGCTCCCGCTCTTTCGCCGAAGAAGCGCTGGAAAAGGGTGAGCTGGACGTGATCGGCATGGGGCGCCCCTTCCTCACCGAGCCCCAACAGGTGGGCGCCTTCCTGCGCGGCGACCTGCAACAGTTTTCCACCCTGAAAATACGCACCGGCATTAAGAGCCTGGAAGACATGGCCGAGGGGGGCTTCTACGCCCGGCAGCTCATCCGCCTGGCGGAAGGAAAGGCGCCCCGCCTGGATATGAATCCGCTGGCGGCGGCCCTGTTTATGCCCCTGCATGAGATGATGAAGGCGGTTGGGAAGCGTTTTTAATTCAAGTCAAAGTTTTTCAGGTACTCCTCCAGAGGCCCCAATCCTACGCTGGCCCGGCGGATATCGACGGAATCCGGGTTCTCGATCGTATACAGCTCGCCATTCAGAATTTGTGAACCATACACCTGCGGGTAACCAAAGTGCATTAAGAGGCGATCAGTCATCAGCACAAATGTGCTTTTTTTCAGATCTCCATTTTCTACTGCCCTTTCAAAATCAGAATAATAACAGGCGATCACCTCCGGCCAGCTGTGCTGCACCATAAGCCAGAATATCCTCATCCCTTCTTTCCCAAAAGTTTCCGCCGAGGGGAAGCCGCAGTTCTCCACCAGAGAAACGATCTTTATCCGTTTGAAATCCCAAAACGACAGGGTGTCCGATTCCTGGATGAGGTTAATGAGCAGTTAATGAACGAACTTTATTACTTTTGGGAGGCGCCGAACGATGCCGGGAATGCCTTGGGAGGGCCATTATGCTGAGGTGAGCGCCGGCGCCCGGCAGCATAAACAATACAACAATATAACAATATAACTTCCACCCCACTATGCCCGTACGCCCCTACATCCGCCCCATTGCCTTCTGGCTGATGCTCATCGGCCTGACCGTCGCCTTTATCGGGATGATCAAGCCTTTTCTGCTGGCCCTGTTCTGGGCGGCCCTGCTTGGTTTTACCTTCAACCGCCCCTACCGCATCCTGCGCTGGCGCCTGGGCGGGCGGGAGAACCTGGCGGCGGCCATCTGTTCCCTCCTGATCATCCTGATTGTGGTCGTGCCGGCCGTTCTGATCCTGACGGCCCTGGTCAATGAGAGTGTGAACATTTACCAGAAGATACAATCCGGAGAGTGGGATCTGGCGAAGGTGGTAGACTTCGTCGAAGCCCAGTCGCCCCGCCTGGAGGAAGCGCTTTCGGTAGTGGGCCTGTCTGCCGAGGGCCTGCGGGAAAAGGTGAGCAATTTTGCGGTGACGGCCACCGGTTTTCTGGCCGACCGGGTATTCAACTACACCCAGAATGCCATCGCGTTCACCGCCCAGTTCTTTCTGATGTTGTACGTGTTGTTCTTCTTTTTGCGCGACGGCAGGAAGATGCTCAACGCCACCATCAACGTGCTGCCGCTGGGCAACAAATGGGAGCGCATGCTGATCGAGCGTTTCGCCAGCGTATCGCGCGCCACCCTGAAAGGGACGCTGATCGTGGCCATCGTGCAGGGCTCTATCGGCGGTATCATGTTTGCCATTCTGGGTATTCAGGGCGCCCTGTTCTGGGGGGTGGTGATGACTGTCCTGTCTTTGCTGCCCATCGGGGGGAGCGGGCTGGTGTGGGCGCCGGCCGCCGCCATCCTGGCCTGGCAGGGCCTGTGGGGCAAGGCCATCGCCCTGGTGATCGTTGGGGCGCTGGGCATCGGCCTGATCGACAACGTGCTGCGCCCCATCCTGGTAGGGCGGGATACCAAGATGCCCGACTTCCTGGTGCTGCTGGCCACCCTCGGCGGCATCGCCTGGTTCGGCCTGAGCGGCTTCGTGCTTGGCCCGGTGATCGCCGCCCTCTTCCTGACCTTCTGGCAAACGGCGGGGAAGGAGTACGGCGGCAGGGATGAATGAAGGAGAATGGCGAAATGATAATGGTCATTGCTATAAGTCTTTGGTTTTAATTATCTTATAGCGTTGATCAACTTAAAGCGCTTTGATATGCAAACTCCGTCATTTTCCCTTTCCGATGACACCCGCCATTTTCTCGCCTATGTGCCCTGGAGGACGATCCTCGACTGGAGAAGAGAAGAAGTCAGGGCCGGCCGCCTCCACAAGGGAAGCCAGCTGAAACCTTATGCTTACGCCACCCGGATCAAAAAGGGCTATGAGTACCTGCGTAAAGGAGATATCATCTGGATCTTCACCATCCCCTACTATGGAGAATATGGTTCTTTCCCCTCTCTGAATACCATGCTGGTTGTAGAAGACAGCGTGGACCGGGAAGAAGAAGCCGGAAAACGCTATAAGATCCCGGAGTATTTCAATGCGGAAGGAGAACAGCAGCAATGGAGATACGCCTTCATCGGCGATCAGGGCTACAGCCGCTATTTTCCCATTAACAATTGCCTGGAACTGCTCCGCCTGTTGTTATCCGAGAAGGCTGCCCGCAACCTGGATTCGGCAAAACAACGAGGATATGGCTACCTGGGAATGGTTTTCCAGCACGCCCGAAAACTCAGCGCCGAACAGGGAAAGCGTTTCTACGAATTTCAACAGAATATCCGCAAGCAGAAAACCCTGTTCATCAGCTACCGGCACGGGGAAGAACCGGAAATTGTTGACGAGTTGTTGAAAGGCCTGCTCCGGGCCAAGGTCAATTGCTGGCAGGACCTCAACCGCATCCCGCGCGGTATTGCCGATGATGCCGGCGAGGAGCCCGAAGCTTTCTTTAAGGAAGAATTGCTGGCAGCCGTCGAGGAGTGCGACGGCCTGCTCGCCCTGGAGAGCGAAGCTTACTGGAAAAGCTTCTGGACGGGGCTGGAGTATGGAGCCGGGAAGGCCCTAAAGAAGGTAAAGCCGGGCTTCCGGCTTATTGAAGCCGGCCTGGCTTCGCTTGCCTCAGCGGAGGCGCGGCGAAAGCTGATCGAGGAGGCCAGCCAGGCTATTGCCCCCATGCTCCAGATGAAGCGGCAGCCCAGTTCCGATGGGGTCAGGTAGGCCTTATTCCTGTGAATACTTAGATTAAGAAAA
>JAGFJE010000130.1 GCA_024103175.1 Phaeodactylibacter sp. | reverse complement strand
TTGCCCTTCAATCCTCGGGAATAGGCTTAATTGCCGGTGGCAGGGCAAAAAGATGTCACCTCGATGCTAAGCAGATATCTAAGCGGCCATTTGATGAATGCCCTCTGTGGTGTGCCCAAAACAATGGAAATCACAACATGAAAATTCCGTGTTAACTGAACACCCTAGATGTCAACTCGACGCTAAACACATATCGCCTGCCGGGAAACTTATCAAGCCGGTGCCGGCCGCCTGAATTTTCCATTTTCTACCTTCCTTGTTATCAATCATTCTACCACCAGCCACAACGCGCCTATCCCCGTTCCGGCGCGCACCTTTACCAGGTACAACCCCGGCGCTATGCCCAGTAGCGACAGCAGCTCTCCGCTTTCCGGCCTGGCCCAACTCCGCACCGGCTGGCCCAAGGCATTTACCAGCTTTACCTGATCCAGGGGTATGTCCGGGCAGTACAGGTAGAAATGGCCGGCCGCCGGGTTGGGGCTGATGCGCAGGCGGGAGGGCAGGAAGGGCGCTTTCAGGCCGGTGATCACCGGGTAATCCGTCGGAGGGGTATCGACGGAGAAGGGCTCTTCCCGGAAGTTGATGATGCGCACCTCGCGGATCTCGAAGCGGGCCTCGGGGCCGAGGCCTCTGTTCCTGGCGAGAATATCGTCTTCAATGGTGATGAACATCTCGCCGATAGGGCCGAAGCCTCCGGCATCGACGCCGTCGATGCGGGTGATGCCCACGTCGATGCGCCCGGCGGGGTCATCCCGCCGTTGCATGTAGATCAGGTTCTGGCTGGGAGCGCCCAACCAGGAATCGGCCAGCACCAGGGCGGCGGTGCTGTCTTTGACCACCGACTCGTCGAAATAAATGCTGAAGGCCAGTCCATAGATGCCGGAGGCGGGGGCATTCTCCGTGCCCAGGATCAGCGGCAGCCGCATGGTGGCCCCGGCGATGAGGGTGTCGGGCTGCAGGTAGAAAGGGGCGTTGAGCGGGGTGGCCGGCTGGCCTGCATTGGCGCCGGGGCGTTCGTTGCCGTCCGTCCGCGTGAAGCCCCAATTCTGGCTGAGGGCCAGGGTGTCGGCGGAAGAGACCCGGCCGTCGCCGTCGGTGTCGATGTGGCGGTAGTTGATACCGGAAGCGGGGGTATACTGCTGCCAGAGGGGCGCGGGCTGGCCCTGCCAGGCGATGCTGGCATTGGGCCGCAGGGGCCCGGTGGAGTTGTACGCCAGGCCGATATTCAGCAGGTCGTAGTTGTCGGCCAGCCCGCTGGAGTCGGTGTCGCCGGGCCATACCAACTGCTCGGTTACGGTGAGGTAGAGGAAGGCCTCCCAGCATTGAGCGGTATCCAGCAGCTCGCAGATGGTAACGCAGAGGGTGTCTTCGCCGGGCTGCACAGCAGTATAATCGAGACAGGTGGCGAGGGGGGCGATCCCGGCAGCTATCAGCCCCTGCCCGCAGCCCAGCTCCGTAATGCCGTATGGTATGGGCGAGCCGAACATGCTGGCTACGCTGCACCACTGTCCGCTTTGGCCGATGGCCAGCGTGTCGCGCCACTCCTCCCGGCACGGGCCGGACAATACGGCCACCTGTACGCTGTCGGCGCCGGTGCAGCCTTCGCTGTCTTCCACGGTGATCGTGTAGGTGGCGCTTTCCGCAGGGGTTGCCAGGGTAGTGAGCTGGCCGGGTGCGGAAAGGCCGGCGGCCGGCGACCACTGTACGCTCACGGCGCCGGGCGCT
>JAGFJE010000126.1 GCA_024103175.1 Phaeodactylibacter sp. | reverse complement strand
CCCGAGCCGGTGATCTTGACAAAGCGGGCGTGTTGCAGGCCGGGGATGTCGCCAGCGCCGCAGTAGCCCATCCCGGCGCGCAGGCCGCCGAGGTACTGCACCATTACTTCCGCGACGGTGCCTTTGTAGGGCACCCGCCCTTCGATCCCTTCCGGAACCAGTTTCTTGATGTCGTCTTCCACATCCTGGAAGTAGCGGTCTTTGGAACCCTGCTGCATGGCGCCCAGAGAACCCATGCCGCGGTATACCTTGAACTTTCGGCCTTCGTAAATGATCGTTTCGCCCGGAGCTTCCTCCACGCCGGCGAACAGGCTGCCCGCCATGATGGTGCTGGCGCCGGCGGCCAGGGCTTTGACGATATCGCCCGTATAGCGGATGCCTCCGTCGCCGATGACCGGAATACCCCTGTCCTTGACTGCCCGGGAGGCATTGAAAATGGCGGAAAGCTGCGGTACGCCCACGCCGGCTACCACCCGGGTAGTACAGATCGAGCCGGGGCCGACCCCAACCTTGATGCCGTCGGCGCCGGCGTCGGCCAGGGCCAGCGCTCCTTCGCCGGTGGCCACGTTGCCGCCGATGACCTGAAGGTGGGGGAAATGCCCTTTTACATCTTTGATCGCCTGCAAAACGCCCCGGGAATGGCCGTGCGCCGTATCCACAATGACTACGTCTACATCAACTCGGACCAGGGCTTCCACCCGTGCCAGCATATCGCTGGTGACGCCGACGGCGGCGCCCACCACCAGGCGGCCCAGGGAATCCTTGCAGGAATGGGGGTAATCCTGGACCTTCATGATGTCCTTGTACGTAATGAGGCCCACCAGCTTTTTATGCTCATCGACGACGGGCAGTTTTTCGATCTTGTGGGCCTGCAGGATCTCCCGGGCCTGCTCCAGGGTGGTGCCCACCGGAGCGGTCACCAGGTTGCGGCTGGTCATCAGTTCCTTCACCGGGCGGTCGAGCTGGGTTTCAAAGCGCAGGTCCCGGTTGGTGAGTATGCCCGTAAGCCTGTTCTGAGCATCGATGATGGGAATTCCGCCGATCTTGAAGCGCCGCATCAGGCTGAGGGCGTCGCCGACGATGGCATCCTGGGTAAGCGTCACCGGGTCGACGATCATGCCGCTCTCCGAACGCTTGACGCTGCGCACCTGCTCGGCCTGCTCTTCGATGGCCATGTTCTTGTGAATGATACCGATACCACCCTGTCGGGCGATGGCTATGGCCAGCTTGTTTTCCGTGACGGTATCCATGGCGGCAGAAACGATCGGAGCGTTCAGCTTGAGGCCGCGGGTGAGGTAGGTTGAAACGTCGACTTCGCGGGGCAGGACTTCTGAATAGGCGGGCACCAGAAGTACATCGTCGAAAGTTAAACTTTCTTCTAAAACCTTATTTTGAGCTATTTTCTGTGTTTCCATGCGCAAAGGTATACAAAATGAGGCCAAAAAGAAAAGGGAGCTTTGGTTTTTCCGCCCCTTGGCTGGGCAGGAAATTCTGGCTTTCTTTGTTGTTGACGGTCGACAGTTGGGATTAACCAATCAACCAGTTTTACCCGGCCGATCCCGACAACTGTCGGGAGAGGATGGGCAACCAATCAACCAATCAACCAATCAACGAATCAACCAATCAACCAATCAACGAATCAACCAATCAACCACCGCCTATGCTTACCATACACAGCGACGAACATTTCATGAGGCAGGCCCTGCTGGAGGCCGAAGCTGCCTTTGAGCAGGGCGAAGTTCCGGTCGGAGCGGTGGTAGTGTGTCAGAACCAGGCCATCGCCCGGGCGCACAACCAAACGGAACAATTGAACGACGTTACCGCTCATGCTGAAATACTGGCCCTTACCGCCGCGGCCAATTATCTCGGCAGCAAGTACCTGCCGGATTGCACCCTGTATGTCACCCTGGAACCCTGTGTGATGTGCGCCGGCGCCCTGTACTGGGCACAGCTGGGCCGGCTTGTCTACGGCGCGCCCGACGACAAGCGGGGCTTTATGCAGTATGGCAAGCGCCTGCTTCACCCTCGCGCCCAGGTGGAATACGGGATATTGCTCGAAGAATGCAGCGGCCTGATGAAGCGGTTTTTCGCCCGGCGCCGCGGCTGATAGGCGGAAAGCTCAATGGAGCGCCCGTGTTAAAATCAGTTAACAGGGGTTAAACTCTCTTAACCTCGGCCTCCGTTTAGCGTCAAAGTGTTTACTTTATAGTGGGTAATTCCCAAGTTTGCAAAAAAAATGATCTACAATGAATGCTGTGAAACTATCCCTGCTTGCCGGCTTTCTGATGCTGGCCTTCAGTGCCTGCGGGCCCACGCTCAGCCCTTTCACCGAACAATTGTACCGCCAGAACCGCTGGTCGGAAAGCGAACTTAAGCGCATACAGTTTTACTTATCTGAAGATATCGTCATGCGCCGGGAGTTGTCCGGCTCAAGATCCGAGATCACCTCCGGGGAGATCAAAATGGTCGATGGGCGGCAGGTGGAAGAGGTCGTTATCCGAAAAGGTACTCCGGGAGTCCTGTTGTTCCTTCCGGAGAAAGGCCGTTTTGCCATCAGCTTTGAAGATGGCGGGCGGGAGCGCTTCCTCGTCTTCGGCCCCAACCCCAAGGCAGACGGCCGTTTTGTCCTTTTGGCCGCTGAATGGAATCGCCGCTCCGGCGTGGTTACTTACGAAGGCAAAAAATGGCGGGTAGACAACCGAAGCGCCTATGCCAGCCTCCTGGTCGACCTCAAGAAGGTCAACCGGGTCTCCGTGGATTCCCGGACGGCTACCGGCCGGAGGATTGATTGACTTTGCCGTAACCTTTTTGTTGGACTCGGCGTATAAACCGCTAACCGCTAACCGCGACGGCCCTCAATCATTTGGGTTCAGCCCCTTTAACAAAGGGACGAAGCGGAAGTTGGCCAGCAATTCATCGTTGTATTTGTCTTCTGAGAGGCGTGTGATGCGGTGCATCCGCTGGACGTTTTCGCCTACAGGAATAACCATGATGCCGCCAATAGCGAGTTGTTCCAGTAAAGGCTGCGGCACTTCCGGAGCCCCTGCAGTGACGATGACCTTGTCAAAGGGCGCAAATTCCGGCAGCCCTTTGTATCCGTCGCGCAGATAACACCGGATATTGCCCAGCTTGAGCTCAGAGAGGAGGGCTTTGGCTTTTTCATAGAGGGCCTCCTGCCGTTCGATGGTATACACTCGTGCACCCAGCATGGCCAGCAGGGCGGCCTGATAGCCGGAGCCCGTTCCTATTTCAAGGATCTTATCCCGTTTTTTAACATCGAGGAGGCTGGTTTGATAGGCTACTGTATAGGGTTGAGAGATGGTTTGCTCTTTTCCGATCGGGAAGGGCTTGTCCTTATAAGCCCATTCTTCAAAGGCTTTGTCCAGAAAAAAATGCCGGGGCAGGGCTTCTATAGCATTAAGGACGCTTTCATCACTGATGCCTTTCCGGCGTAGTTCCTCAACCAGTTTTTTCCGCATCCCTTTGTGGCGGTAAGTATCTTTCACAGTGCTTCCGAAGTTAGATTATATTGAATTTACTGCAAATTACTAATTTAGGGCCACCCAATGTATACCGCCCGCAAATAATAGAACCACATGACAAAGATTAAGTTCGGCACAGATGGATGGAGAGCCATCATCGCAGAAGATTATACCATTGAAAACGTAAGGCGGGTTGCCGAGGGCACCGCCCGCTGGATGAAAAAGCAAGGCGCCGGCCAGGCTGTCATCGGCCATGACACCCGTTTTGGAGGCGAGCTTTTCGCCGAAACTACCGCCCGGGTATTTGGGGCCTTCGGGTTTAAAGTGAAACTGGCGAAGGGCTTCGTGTCTACTCCTATGGTTTCCCTGGGAGTCGTAAAAACCGGCTCCGCCCTGGGCGTGGTCATTACGGCCAGCCATAACCCTCCTTCTTACAGCGGTTACAAGCTGAAATCCAGGCTCGGCGGCCCTATGATCCCTGCTCAGGTGGCCGAGGTGGAAGCGGAAGTCCCCGAAAAACCTACCGTTGAACTGGTTAGCCTCGAGGAAATGGAAGCTAAAGGGCTCCTCGAATACGTCGACCTGGAATCGTTGTATATCGAGCATGTCAGGGCGGGCTTCGACCTGGAGGCCATTCGGAAATCAGGGATCAGAATAGGCTATGACGCCATGTATGGGGCCGGCCAGAACGCCATGCGCCGCCTCTTTCCCGACGCCACCCTGCTTCACTGCGCCTACAACCCTTCCTTCATGGGCCAGGCGCCGGAGCCGATCCACCGCAACCTGCAGGAGTTCTCCCAACTGATCAAAGACAGCGGCAATATCGACATCGGCCTGGCCAATGACGGCGATGCCGACCGCATCGGCATGTACGACGGGGAAGGGAATTTCGTGGATTCTCACCACATCCTGCTGCTCCTGCTGCTCTACATGCGGGGCTACAAAAAGCAAAACGGAAAAGTGGTCATCACTTTCTCCGTGACCGAGAAGATGAAAGCCCTGGCCGAACATTACGGCCTGGAGTATGTGGTGACCCCGATCGGTTTCAAATACATCGCCGAGATCATGGCCGAAGAGGATGTGATCGTCGGAGGGGAAGAATCCGGAGGGCTGGCCGTGAAAGGCCATATCCCGGAGCGGGACGGCATCTGGATCGGCCTGACGATCCTGGAATTCATGGCCAAAACCGGGAAGTCCCTCCAGGAACTCATCCAGGAAGTCTACGGCCTGGTCGGCCCGTTCTCCTACGACCGCGATGACCTGCACCTCACCGAGGAAAAAAAGCAGGCCATCATCCGAAAATGTGAGGAAAGGGCCCTCCCGGCATTCGGCAAATACCAGGTGGAGTCCGTCGAAGATATTGATGGCTACAAGTTTTATTTCGGCGGCGGCCGCTGGGTGATGATCCGCCCCTCCGGTACGGAGCCGGTGCTGCGGGTATACGCTCAGGGCCCGGATGCGGAGGAAGTGCGGGCGATCCTGGATGCCACGCATGAGACGCTGCTGGGGTAAGCGTTACGGCCTCACCATGCCAATATGTGGGATGCCGTCTTCCAGGTACTCCTGCCCAACAGGGTGGAAACCTAAAGATCCATAAAAAGGAATGAGGTAGCTCTGAGCTGAAATCTTTATGGCTTGCTTTCCATAGATGCGCTCCATCCATGCCAGGGTTTTTTCCATTAGTATCCGCCCCTGCCCGGCGCCGCGGATGGATGGGGCGGTAACCACCCTGCCGAAAGAAGAGTAAGCCTTATAGGACGATCCTTTGGGCAGCAGGCGGCTGTAGGCCAGCAGGCCGCCGGATGGGCCATACCCCAGAAGGTGGTGGGCAGCAATGTCTTTTCCGTCGGCATCGAGGTAGGGGCAGGCTTGTTCCACGACGAAAACCTCCTGGCGCAGGGCCATCAGATCGTATAGTTCTTTAAGCGAAAGCTGATGGAAAGGCAGGCAGTAATAGTGTAGTTTCAATCCGGAAGGCATAGGGCTTTTATACAAATGTAGCTAGAAATCATAACACCTCACCTTCCCCTTTCTGCCGCTATTGTATTTCCCATTTTTCCGGCTGAAGCCTTTATCCCTGTTGCCGAACAGGGAGAATGGGCTGACCTTGACGGCAAAATAGAAGTCTGTGGCATTGAGGTCCGAACGGCTGACAAAACTGCCCAGGTGGCTGGTTCCGATGGTGAAAAAGGCCAGGCGGAGGGCCATGCCTACCCGTACCTCTTCCCAATCGTAGACGGATACCGGAAGCGCGGCTTCTACCCACCTGCTTTCCATGCGGGGGGCGAGAGCGAGGTGGCTTCCGCGTTGCAAGGCGCCCGGGCCGAGCGGGAACCCCTGGGTAAAGGCGCCCCCTACAAAAAAGGGCCCGCCCAGGGATTTATCCACCTGTATACTGATCGCACTGGGCAGCCAGATGGCAAAAGATTCTCCCACAAAGGAGGCCTCCGGGCTGCCCAGGGCCTGCTCGCTGAAAAACTGTACGTAGTCCTCCAGTTCGTGGAGCCCCTGAAGGGATTGGTATTCCTGGGTGCTGATGGTCATCGGTTCGGTAGTTCGCACGGCATGATCTGCGGCATTGCGGCGAAAACTGAGCCGGCCGATATCGATCAGAGACACGCCAAACTTCCAGTCGTAGGGAGCATCACTCCGGGAATAGATGGTGTAGACAAAGCCGAGGTCGGCGGCCAGCCCCCCGCCGTTGCGTTCCGCCTGCCGGTTACCCTCCGGCAGGTTGCCGGTGGTGTAGCCGAAACGAAAGTCGATCGGCGTCCCCCCCAATGAGTCATTAGGCGCCTTTTGCAGCTCAAAAGTAGAGGCGTTGCGCCAATAGCTTCCTTCATAGGCCTGAAGGGCCTTGAGGGTAACGCCAAAGGCCACCAGGCCATCGCCGGCCTCTGCCTGATAAAGGTAATTGAGCCCCACCTCCGTCCAGCCGGCGACGGCGCCCCGCAGGGGAGGTACCTCAAAAGGGTCGTAGAAGGGGCGGCTGTCGTAATCATAGTAGTTGAAGGGGTCGGCAATGCCCCTGCCGGAGAGCATAGCCCGGCCGCGGGTCAGCAGCCCTACCCGGTGGTTTTCGTTCAGCTGTATGTAAAAGGAAGGGCCCAGCACACTACCCAGGGCAAGGGCATTCCGCCGGTTGCCTTCCCGAAAGAAATCGACGGCAATGCTGCCCTCCTTTTCCGGGGCTCCCGGCGGGAGGCCGGGGCCGAATTCAAACTCCAGCTCTTCCGGGTTTTTCATCAGGTCCGGTATCCGGGTATTGCGCAGGTAGGCATAATCATTGGAAAGGTGGCCGGCGCCCTCCACCAGGTTTACCTCCCAGGTGAATGGGGTGGTGGCGTGATAGGCGGGGTTGAGCAGGGTGCTGTTGATGCCTCCGTAGTTGGACAGGCGGATGCCCAGTTGCTCCTGGGCGCTTAGTGTGCAGATGGACAAAAGAAAAAAAGCCACAAGGAGTTGCTTCTTCATGGTAGTAGATAGTTTGCTGTTATTCTGTGCTGTCGGAAGGCCTCAATGCTGAAAATAGAAAATATTTTCCTTCCTTTTTTATTGAGCGTGTCAAAAGTATACGCACAAACCTGCCGGATTATTGCCGTCCGGAAATCAATTGCCCCCAGCCAGAAGGGCCCAGAACCGGGGCAGGAAGAGGATTAGCCCCACCGCCGCGGCGCCCATGGCGGAGAACAGGACGGCGGCGGCCGCCACGTCCTTTGCCTTACCTGCCAGCTCATGGTATCCGGGCGACACCAGGTCGGTGAGGCGCTCCAACGCAGTATTGAACGCCTCGGCGGCAAATACAGCACTCATAGCCAGAGCAAGCAGGCACCATTCGGTGGCCGCCAGGGAGAACACACAGCCAAGTATGATGGCGAGGGTGGCCAGAAACAGGTGAATGCGAGCATTGGCCTGGGTCAGCAACAGGCCTTTTATACCCTGAAAGGCGTATCGGAAACTCTTGAGGCGGCTCCGTATCATTCTGATCGATTTTGGGTCCGTAAATGATGGCAAAGGCCACTTACTCCAGCCTTCCCGCCAGTACTACCGCTTTTTTGTCTCGTTCCACAGTACCGTCGGGCAGGAACAACTCAAACCAAAGCACATAGATCCCCATACGCGCCCGGCTACCCTCATCGCTTACGCCGTCCCATTTCAGGCTGCCCCGGGTGGCGATGGCCTCGTTATTGGCCAGCCGCCGGATCAGGCGCCCGCTGCTGTCGTAAATATGTATATTGAGTGTATAGCCGGGCTGGCCGGTTTCGTAGTCGATGAGTAAAACGTCTTCGAAACCGTCGCCATCGGGAGAAAAGGTGGAATTGGGGATCGTGAAGATCGCATCAACGGCGCCAGGCCGGCCAAAAAATTGTGAGTTCTGATAGGTAGGCGTAGCGAAACCGGCAGTGGATGCAGCGGAATGCCAGTTGCCGGCATCCTGGGTGGCCGCCGACGGGGAGATGCGCTCCAGGGAAACGCCCTCCCGGCTGTCAAGCAGGGGATAGTGCAGGGCTTCTGAATAATCGAAAGCATCGATGGCCTGCCCGTTATAGCGCAGGGTGACATTGCCGCTTTTATCCTCCAGGGTGGGCAGCTCTGCCTCGATCAGCGCCTGTGGGAAACGGACGGAGTAGCGAGACAGGATGTCTTCCGGCGCCTCCGTCAACACAGCGTATTCACCGGGGAAGAGCAGGTAGTCTGAGTTTACTCCTCCCAGTGTGTCTCCGCTTTCTTTCTGCGTGTTGGCAACGGCCAACCCTTTGAGGTTATATACTTTTTCACTGCGGTTATACACTTCAAGGAAGTCG
This sequence comes from Phaeodactylibacter sp., assembly GCA_024103175.1. GTDB lineage: Bacteria > Bacteroidota > Bacteroidia > Chitinophagales > Saprospiraceae > JACJXW01. The sequence continues at coordinate 48,608 of JAGFJE010000126.1, read as the reverse complement.
CTGCCGCCGGCTTCCGGGTTGAAGAGGACTTCGTTGATAATGAGGCCGGGCGGCTCGATGGGCTCGGCCAATCCGATGGTGGCCTCGGAACCGGCCGGTAAGGTATTGCCCATGCAGTCAGTAATGGGGGCGGGAAAGGTGAGCCGGTAGCGTGTTCCCGGTTCCAGCGGGGCCTCCAGTAAAAGGATGGTTTCCCGCCGGTTGGGTTGGGCCAGGGAGGCGGCGACGGGAATGGAAGGAGACAGACTGAAGCTGGACGGGTTGGCGAGGGTAGTGGTGTCCATCACCTCGTTGAAAGTGAGGCGCAGCTCAAATTCGCTGTCGGCGATGGCATTGGCCAGGAAAGGAGGGTTGTCGTCAGGGGTAGATCCCAGCAGGCTGTTGGGCTGGCCGGGAGTCCCCCCTGCGTCAGCCGCCGAGGCCCGCCAGTTGCCCGGGCAGCCGTAAGGGCCGCCGGGCAGGATCAGTTCCAGGCTGTATCCGCCATCGGCCCTGGCTTCGTCCTGGTACCAGTTTTCCTCATAGGCCTGTTCGAAAATGAGGCTTTCATTGGGGCCGTAAAGCCGGACTACATCTCCGCCATTGGTAAGGGCAGGGAAGCTGCTCACCGCCACCGTAGGGCCGAGGTCGGCGTAAGCTTCTTCGAAGGCGTCATCACAAACCGTTACATAGCTGCCGGGCAGCAACAGGTATTCGGGAAGGGCTGCCGGAGAGCCGCCGGAACTAATGGACAGGCCAGCGAGTTGTATCACCTTGTCGCTGCGGTTGTAGAGCTCGGCGAACTCCCCTTCCGGCAACCCCACAGAAGGGTTGGGGTCGGGGAAGAGTTCGGAAAAGACGACATCTCCGAAAGCGGCCGGCCGGATGTCATAATAGGTAAAAGCCAGGCTCTGAGGAGGAGCGGTATTATCGTTGAGGTCGGCAATACTGAAGGTAGTAAGGGTATACGATTGTGTGCTCTGCATGGGGGTGCTGAGCCGGAGGCGCACCTCGGTGGGTGCGGCCGGGTCGAAGGCCGCTTCCGCCGGCTGTCCGATGCCGTTGTCCAATTCGTAATTGGCGGCATCGGAGGCCGAGGCGCTGTCCAGCGGCTCGTCAAAGCGGGCGATGGCCTCGGTGGCGCCGGCAGCTTCCACCTCGAGCAAAGTGGGGGGCTGGGTATCCTGGAAAATCGGGCCGATGCTGATGTCGTCGAAATAAAAGGCTTCATTGCGGGTGCTGGTGTACCGGCAGTACAGGCCGAAGTAACTGCCGGTGGGGTAGGTATCGTCCGTGGCGGCGCCTTCCGGCTGCAGGTTGGAGCCCCCGGTATAGTCCGCCAGCATTTCCCAGTTGCCTTCGGAGCTGCGGGTAACCCTTATTCGGACGGTGGCCGGGCCGGCGCCCACTGCGCCGGCCGATCCGGCGATCAGCAGGGTGGAGCCGGCGCCGTCCTGGCGGTAGAACTCCAGGGCGTCGTCATTGCCGGAGATGCCGCCTACCTTGAGGTAATATCCTTCCTGGCTATCCGAAAGGTCCGGGTTGGACGCGCTGAGGTATATCCGGGCAAAGTTGCTGGCCGAGGGGGCGAATTCCATGCGGATATAGGCTTCCCAGGTAGTAACCTCACCGATGGAAGTAGGAGCGGGCAGATAGAGGTAGGTGGTATTGTCGGAAGCAGGGTTGCTGTCCATAAGTTGTAATTCTCCGTTGTTAACGGTGAATCTGCCGGTATTGCCAAACCATTCCGGATTGGCGGTGAAGTCCCCATCGGAAAAATCGTCCGTCAGCTGGGCGGACAGCCGGGCGGACAGCAGGCAGAGCGAAAGAGCGAGCAATATGATTTTTTCCATATCCTCAAAAATAGAGCTGAAATAAAAAAGTGGGGATATTCGGGGGTATTATTTTTTGATTTTCCTCTGAGAACGGCCGTTTCCGGAAAATTTGTGGTTGTGCCCGGCAAAAGGTGGCATAAAAAGTAGATTGCTGTTATCTTTGCCCCCTCAAACAACTGCCCTGGCCTATTGGTTAACAAAAAAAAAGGAATAATGAGAATAGCTGTAGTAGGAGTAACCGGCCTGGTGGGCGCCGTCATGTGCCGGTCATTGGAAGAACGCAACTTTCCGGTAAGCGAGTTTTTGCCGGTAGCTTCCGCCCGTTCGGTGGGCAAGGAAGTCAGGTTTCGGGGAGAAAACTATAAAGTCATCGGGATGGAGGAGGCCTTAGCCGCCCAACCAGATGTGGCTATATTTTCCGCAGGCGGCGGCGCCTCGCTGGAATGGGCGCCCCGTTTTGCCGAAGTGGGCACAGTGGTTATCGACAATTCGTCTGCCTGGCGGATGGACCCCGATAAGAAACTCGTGGTACCGGAGGTCAATGCAGAATTGCTGACAAAAGAAGACCGCATCATCGCCAACCCGAACTGTTCGACCATTCAGATGGTCATGGCCCTGGCCCCGCTGCACAAAGCCTATAAAATACGACGGCTGGTCGTTTCCACCTACCAGTCCTTTACCGGTACGGGAATGAAAGCGGTTAAGCAATACCAGTTGGAGCGGAAAGGGTATGTGCCCAAGAGCGAGGAGATGGCCTATCATTATCCCATCTTTGAGAACTGCCTGCCCCATTGTGATGTATTCCTGGACAATGCGTATACGAAGGAAGAGATGAAACTGGTTAACGAAACGCGCAAGATCCTGGGAGATAATTCCATTGGCGTTACCGCCACGGCGGTAAGGGTGCCGGTGCACGGAGGGCATTCCGAAGCTGTCAATGTAGAGTTTGAACGGCCCTACGAACTGGAGGACGTACGCCGCCACCTGGAAGCCATGCCAGGCCTGGTGGTACTCGATGATATAGCCAACAACAAATATCCCATGCCGCTATTTGCCAAAGACAGAGACGAGGTTTTTGTCGGCCGTATCCGGCGGGATGAATCCATAAAGAACGGGCTGAACCTGTGGGTCGTGGCAGATAACCTGCGTAAGGGAGCCGCGACCAATGCCATACAGATCGCCGAATACCTGCTGGAACACAAGATCATCAGTTCGAAGGAACTGGCCACTTGACAAAGAAGCACCGGATAGCGTGCGAAGGGTAATCTTACTGCTGTTCATAATTTGCTTAAAAAATTGTCTTATTCGGCGGCATTTTTGTTATTTTTGAACAGCAGTCCATGCGGAACAATTACCCTGAGCCCGCGTCAGAACATATGAAAACCAGTTAATTACCGTTATGAAGACCAAGCTTGTACTTTGGGGGGCGAACGCCCAGGACGAACGCATTTTAGTGGCACTGGAGCTATTGGCAGATGAAAACAAGGTTAAAGTGTATACTTTTCCGGAAAGTGTTGCTACCGAGGAGTTCAGCCAGAAAATGATGAACGATTGGCGAGATGACAAACCTACCGAGTTTCCGGAAGGCTATACGGAGATCGAACGCAGCCTCAATGTTTCAGAAAGCATGCTGCCCGATGAGATCAAGGTGGAACGTTCCGACCTGATCTCCCGTGCGCAGACGGAATGGCAATTCATCATATTGTCTTCCAAGCTCAGCCAGGCATACCAATCGGAGCTGGAAGACATCAAAGAACGGATCAGCCAGCTCAGCCGCTTTGACGATAAGGCCTGGGAGGAGCTTAAAGGGTTCTGGGATAAGGTGCAGGGCCAGGTTCGGGAACGCAACCTGTTCCGCGATCATGCCGACTTCCTGCGCGACCGGACCAATGAGCTGTTCTCCCAGCTCAAGGAGCTAAGAGCCAAACTGGATGAGGAGTTCAAGGACCGGTCTAAGGAAAATTACGATAAATTCATGGAGATCCTCGAAGGGGTGGAGGGCCGCGTGGCGGAAGGCGGGCGCCTGCAACCCCTCTTCGAAGAGCTGAAGAAGGTCCAGCGCAAGTTTCGCGACGCCAAATTTACCCGCGACCACCGCTCCAAAGTATGGGAGCGCCTCGACGCAGCGTTCAAAACGGTCAAGGAGAAACGCTTTGGTTCCTCCGGCGACGACCGCTCCCCCCTGGAGCGTATCAAGCGCCGCTTCGACGGGCTGCTTTCCGCTATCGAAAAAATGGAGCGCTCCATCAAACGCGACCGCGATGACCTGGAGTTCCAGAACCGGAAGATCGCCAAAACGGACGGCCAACTGGAGGCCCAGATCCGCCAGGCCAAGATCAAGATGATCGAAGAACGCATCCGTTCCAAGGAGGAAAAGCTGGGGGAAATGATGAAAACCAAATCCGACCTCGAGCGTCGCATAGACAGCCTGAAAGCCAAAGAAGCCAAGCGCCAGGAACGGGAGCGCATCGAACAAGCCAAAAAAGAGGCTGAAGCCAAGATACAGGAACAGATAAAAGCAGAAGCGGCAGCCCGGGAAGAAAGCTCCGAAGGCCTGGAAAAAGCCGCCGAAGCTATCGCGGGGAAAGACAGCAAACCTGCCGGCAAACCCCAGCCGCCGGCCAAGCCGGAAGAATCCATTACCGACGCCCTGGCCAATACGCTGGGAGAATCGCTGGAGGATGTTGTAGATACTGTCCGGGCTATTGCAGAAGTGGCGGGGGATATGCTGGAAGATGCCCTGGAAAGCCTCCAGAGGGAAGAACCCGCCTCAACCGAAGCTCCCCGGCCGGAAGAAAAAAAACCAGCTCCGGAAGAACCCGCCTCAGCCGGAGAGGAAAAAGAAGCGCCTGCCACTTCTGGAAAAAAAGAAGAAGCGATTCCTGCTTCTGAAAGCCCCGCCGCCGATGGACAGGCAGAAGAGGAAGGCGTGGAAGCGGAGGCGGAAACCGAGGAGAAGAAAGATTCCTGACCTCGTTCTTCAGATACATGTACGAAAAGTGAAATGCCTTTGGAGTGTCTTGCTCCAAAGGCATTTTTGTGTGTTCCTGCCCGTCACGGTATGATTGCCGTCCCCATTTCCTGCCGGAGGGCGGCATCCGCCAAAAAGGCCGGGAAAAGAAGGCAAACCATTTGGATCGGATGGCGCTTCGGTGAAGAAAAGCAAATTTTTTTCATAAAAAGCAGAGAAAAAAAGAGAAAAAAGAAAAGGAGGAATTCACAAATATCGGGGCTTGACTCAGTTTAAGTTGTTGATAATTAAGGGTTGTTTAAAATAAAAACGAAATAATTTTTTTCACAATGCTTGTATTTTGTCTTTGATTTTCCCTTGCTATGGGTGCATATTTGTATTGTGATTGGTAAGCAACGGAGGAAGAAAGTAATCAAGTTGATTGAAATAAGCTAATTCGAATATGTTCATGGGATTATAATTTGTTGGTGGTATGCCGTCCCGAAATTCTGTTTCGGGACGCATCACACACTACGAGAACACCCAATCCCAATAAAAATAAAAAAAAGGCGAACTAAAGTGTTCGCCTCAGAATTAGGTCATGTTCATGGGATTAAGTCGTCTCAGTTTAAGATTTCCATAAGATTACAATTTGTTATTAGCCAAGTAGAGTAGTATTCTCATTTCTCTTTCTTAGCTGAGGCGAAGTTAGTCCAAATGTTTGTCATATTCAAAAAAATGGCAAATATTTTTGAGAGACAAAACGATTAATTTTGGATATGTTCATGGGATTATAATTGAAAGGGTCGTACACGACAAGTGTGCGACTTTTTTTTTTGCCTGCCACTGGCTTTTTTGCCACAAAGACACGAAAGCACCAAGGTTTCACAAAGGCTGTCATTTTTTCCGTTTCTGCATCACCTGGCGCCTTTAGTCAGGCTTTCGCCTTTCCTTAGGGGCCGGAGAAAAATAAGTTCCCCGGGCCCTTAAATATTTCAAAAGAACAACTCCTGCGCCAGCCGGTAGGTATTGGCGTGCGCTTCGATGATGTGCGCCAGCCGTTCGGAATAGCCGCCTCCCATGCTGATGGCAACGGGCAGGCCGTTCTTTTTACAGGTTTCCAGGACGAAGCGGTCGCGCTCCCGGCAGCCCTGCAGGCTGAGGCTGAGCCGGCCCAGCTTGTCCGACCAGATCACATCGACGCCCGAGAGGTAGAAAACCTGTTGGGGCTGCACTTCATCGATGAGGCGGGGCAGCGTTTCGTAGAGCGTTTTAAGGTATAGCCCGTCCTCCGTCTTGTCGGGCAGGCCGATATCCAGGTCGGAGGCTTCTTTGCGCAGCGGATAGTTTCTGGCCCCGTGCATGCTGAAGGTAAATACGCGGGGGTCTTCCCGGAATATCTGTGCGGTGCCATTGCCCTGGTGCACATCCAGGTCGACGATGAGTATCTTGTCTGCTATATTCCGGTGCAAGAGGTAATTGGCGGCGATGGCGATGTCGTTGAGCAGGCAGAAGCCTTCGCCTTTATAAGTAAAAGAATGGTGCGTCCCTCCCGCCACATTGAGGGCCACTCCGTATTTCCGGGAGTACAGGGCGCACTGTACGGTGCCGTTGGCGATGTGCCGCCCCCGCTGTACCAGTTTTTCGGACATGGGGAACCCGATGGCGCGGACTTCCCGACGGCTGAGCTGTTGCCCTTTGAGCTTTTCCCAGTACTCCCGTTCGTGGGTCAGCAGTATCGTCTCTTCGGAAAGGGCTTCGGGATGGAAGAAGTTTTCCTCTTTTACCGTTCCCTCATAGAGCAGCTGTTCGGGCAGCAGCTCGTATTTTACCATGGGGAAGCGGTGGTTTTCCGGCAGTTCGTATTTGTAAACAGGCGAATATGCGATCTTTAACATTCATCCAACCGATTGTAGTCGAATTACAGAACTGTAAACCCGGATAGAAGGTTTAGCTATTACTTAGATTTCATCTTTGGCGCGCAAAAGCTTATTTTTGCCTTTCTTTTTAAAACAAGGAAAAACCCACAGAAAGATATGCAACTCAGCGAACAGGAACTGATCCGCCGGGAAAACCTTCAGAAGATCCGCGATTTGGGCATTGACCCTTACCCTGCCGAGGAATTTGAGGTCACTGCCTATGCCAAAGAGATCAAGGAAGAATTCAATGACGAGGGCGAGTCGCCGAATTTTCAGCACGTCAGCCTCGCCGGCCGCCTGATGAGCACCCGCGTTATGGGTAAAGCCTCTTTCGCTGAGCTTCAGGACAGCTCCGGCCGCATCCAGCTTTATGTGGCCCGGGACGAGGTCTGCCCGGGCGAAGACAAGGAACTGTACAATACGGTATTCAAAAAGCTGCTCGACATCGGCGACTTTATCGGGGTGAAAGGTTTTGTGTTCCGTACCCGGATGGGGGAGATCACCCTCCACGTGAAAGAACTCACGGTGCTCAGCAAGTCGCTTCGCCCCCTGCCGATCGTTAAGCGGGATGAGGAAGGCAATGTATACGATGCCTTTACCGACCCGGAACAGCGCTACCGGCAACGGTACGTCGACCTGACCGTTAATCCCCATGTGCGGGATATCTTCCTCAAGCGTTCGAAGCTGATCAGCGCCATGCGCCGCTTCTTCGACGACAGGGGCTGGCTGGAAGTGGAAACCCCCATCCTGCAGCCCATCCACGGGGGGGCCGCCGCCAGGCCGTTCCGCACCCACCACAATACCCTGGATATGCCGTTGTACCTGCGCATTGCCAATGAGCTGTATCTCAAGCGCCTGATCGTCGGCGGCTTCGAAGGGGTGTACGAGATCGGCAAAATGTTCCGCAACGAAGGGATGGACCGCACCCACAACCCGGAGTTCACTTCTATGGAGATCTACATCGCCTACAAAGACTACAACTGGATGATGGAAATGGTGGAGCAGTGCCTGGAATACGTGGCCCTTGAAGTCACCGGCCACACCAAAGTAGAATACGAAGGAAAAGTGATCGACTACGCCGGGCCCTACAAGCGCATGACGATGTATGAAGCCATTGAAGAATACACCGGCGTCGACATTTCTGGCATGGACGAGGCAGCCTTGCGCGATGTGTGCAAAAAACTACAGGTCGATGTAGACCCCACTATGGGCAAAGGCAAGCTCATCGATGAGATCTTCGGTGAAAAAGTGGAGGGCAACCTCATACAGCCTACCTATATTATCGATTATCCTATCGAGATGACCCCGCTGGCCAAAAAGCACCGCAGCAAGGAAGGGCTGGTGGAGCGCTTCGAACTCTTTGTCAACGGCAAAGAGATCGCCAATGCCTATTCCGAACTCAACGACCCCCTCGACCAGCGGGGGCGTTTTGAAGAGCAATTGCGGCTGGCGGAAAGGGGAGACCTGGAAGCCATGGCCCTCGATGAGGACTTCCTTCGCGCTTTGGAATATGGTATGCCCCCTACCTCCGGCCTGGGCATCGGCATCGACCGCCTGGCCATGTTGCTGTCCAACCAGCATTCCATCCAGGAAGTGCTCTTCTTCCCTCAAATGCGACCGAAAGGGAGCATTCACGAGCGCCAAAAAAATGAGGAAGAGGTAAGCGAGTAAATGCGGCCGAAAGGGAGCATTCACGAGCGCCAAAAGAATGAAGAAGAAGTGAGCGAGTAAAAGTGGAAACCAAAACCATATCATAATGACAAGCAGAAAACTGATCATCGCTTTATTTGCGCTCAGCTCTTTGTTCTACCTGGGCTGCGGCAGTTCCTCCAGTGAAGAGAACCAGAACGCCCAGGCCTCGGCCGAGGAGGCCGGCGGTTCATCCAGCGAACCAAAGAGCATAGGCGAGGCTATGGATGAAATGCAGAAAGCCATGCAGGGCGACGGAGAAAAGAAAGAGGTCGTCGACTTTCGGGAGTTGAAAAAGCTGCTGCCGGAAGATCTTGCCGGCATGGAACGCACGGCCCACAGTGGCGAAAAGGCAGGAGCCCTGGGGTTTAACATGTCTACCGCTACTGCGGAATACCGGGATGGAGATACGGAAATGGAAGTGGCCATCGTCGATTTTGCCGGGGTGGCTTCTGTCCTGATGGGCATGGCGGCCTGGTCAACTGTCGAGATTGACCGTGAAGACGAGAACGGGTACGAGCGCACCACCACCATTGACGGTTATAAAGCTTTCGAAAAGTACAACAGTAGCAGCAGGTCGGGGGAGCTGAGTGTGATAGCCAGCGACCGCTTCATCATAACCGTAAAAGGGCGCAATATTGATGAGAAGGCCTTCAGGAAAGCCTTGGAGGAGCTGGATATTGATAAGCTGGTGAAGATGGAGTAGGAGAGGAGGCACATGCCCCTAACTCACCCGTTCGAGCACCCGGTGAAACTTTAGGAGGTGCTGCGGGTCATTTTCATTATATACGCACAGGATGAGCGTAGCCCGCTTGCGGCGGTCCAGCGGAAAGAGGATCTTGATGGGGTTGTGGACGTAGCCGTTGTCTTCGAAAAGAAGGATCTGTTTGTTGCGGGTCGGCAACCGGAAGAGTTTCAGTTCTTCGGCATTGCGGGGTAATGGGACTTCGCCGTACCCTTCCTCTTTGAGGAACTGTCGCACCATTTCATAAGTGGCCTCCAGGTTGGAGCCGGCGAAGACGGTCCGGTACTCGTACCCATCACTTTCGCCGCCCATGTAGTCGGAGCCCGCCGGTGGGAATGCTTCGCGCAATGCCATAATGATTTTCTTTTCGGGTTACAAAGTTAGCCTCTTTACGCTACTTTTTGCCAGAGAGGAGATGCTTTTTCGCAAAAGCACATAACTTTGCCCATTGCTGCCTGTAGTCGGCTTTTCTCTATATTCGCACTTCTAAACTACCATCCGGACAGACACAAGATCCGGAATAACGCTCATGCTTGCACCACTATTCAAAATTCGGGAAAACGGCAAGTACGGCTTTATGGACGCGGAGGGGCGCCTGGCCATAGAACCCCAATACCTCGAAGCCGAGGATTTCTACAACGGCTTTTCCAGGGTGCGCTTCAACGACAAACTGGTGCACCTCGATAGTATGGGCCGCCTTTTACTCAAGCACCTGTTCAATTTTGTCGGATTCTTTGAAGCTGGGCTGGCCCGCGCCCAGCTGGTCAACCGCTGGGGGTATATCGACACCCGGGGCAACCTGGCCATCGATGTCAGATACGAAGAGGCAGGCGACTTCAGCAGCGGCCTGGCGCCGGTGAAGTATCAGGGGTACTGTGGTTACATTCGGCAGGATGGCGAGTGGGCCATACGTCCCGAATTCGAGGATGCCCGGGAATTTGCCGCCGGCCTGGCGCCGGCCTGCCTGGCGGATAAATGGGGCTATATCGATGAGGATGGCGGCCTGGCCATTGCACCGCAGTTCGACGGCTGCCTTGGATTTCAGGGGGAAGTGGCCTTCGTCCGGGAAGGAAACCTGTGGGGGCTGATCAACCGGCCGGGCGAATTGCTGGTAGAACCCCAGTTTGAATTTATGGAAGGACATGCCAACGGAGAATTTTTCGATGGTATGGCCATTGTCATCCAGGATGGCCTGTTCGGCTTTATCAACCAGGTGGGAGAGGTGCCGGTGGAGCCGGCCTTCGCTTTTGCCGGCGATTTTGGCGATGGGCTGGCGCCCGTCCAGCTCCACAACCGTTTTGGATACATTGATAAGGCCGGGGCGGTCTCCATCCCTCCCCGGTTTGAGGACGCCGGCCTCTTTGCCGCCGGCCTGGCGCCCGTACAGGTCAATGGCCATTGGGGGTATATCGATAGAGCGGGAGAATGGCGTATACCGCCCAAATATCAGGGCGCTCTGCCTTTCCGGGATGGCCTGGCGCTGGTGGTGAAAGGCCGGAAATGGATGTACGTCAACCCGGAAGGAGAGCCTATTTGGCGGGAAGACTGAGGGGGATGGCTGGATTGTTAAATTGCTTGATTGTTAGATCGGCGCATCAGGGGGAAGGCCTCCGGGAACAGCAATCAAACCATTATTCCCCCAGCCTGGCGATCACCGTCTTATTGCCTTTTACCTTATCCCCGATCTTCACTTCCACCTGGGCATCCAGGGGCAGGAATACGTCTACCCTTGATCCGAACTTAATGAAGCCCATTTCGCCCCCCTGTTCCACCTCCTGGCCGACCTGCAGATAGGTCTTGATCCGTTTGGCCATGGCGCCGGCGATCTGCCGGAGCAGGATCTCCGCCTCGCCATTGTCGATCACTACGGTGGTGCGCTCATTTTCGGTGGAGGACTTTGGGTGCCAGGCGACCAGGTAGCGGCCCGGGTGGTACTTGAGATAGTTCACCGTTCCGCTCACCGGGCTGCGGTTGACGTGAACGTTCATCGGAGACATAAAGATGGAAACCTGCAGGCGTTTATCCTGGAAGTATTCGGTTTCTTCCGCTTCTTCGATCACCACTACCTTCCCGTCGGCCGGGGCGTAGATCAGGTTGTTGTCCGGCAGGTGGATCTCCCGGTGAGGATGGCGAAAGAAATGAACGACCCAGGCGTAGAAAACAATGGATGCAAGCGTGGCGAAAGGAAAGGCTTTCGGCGCCAGATAACTGAACAGAAGGTTTAAGATGATCAGGCCAATGCCAACGGCAAAGATAATAAGGCGTCCTTCCTTATGTATTTTCATCAGCTCTCTAAAATTTGTTTGATCCCTGCAAATTTACATACGGCGCCGGATAAAATGTTAAATTGTAAAGCTATTTTATTCCGCACCGGGGGGCATATCCATGAAGATCGGGCACTTGAATCCCTTTACTAAAAGAGCACAAACCGGGTTTTAGTTCATTTTGCCCCTCGCCCCATCTCCCCCTCACCCTACACTCCCCCCATTCTCACCAGCAACAGGTAAGCGGTGGCAAAAGGCAGCAAAAAAATAAATGCGTCAAAACGGTCGAGCAGGCCGCCGTGGCCGGGCAGTAGGGTGCCCGAATCCTTAATCTGAACGCTTCGCTTGAGCATCGATTCTATGAGGTCGCCCAGGGTGCCGAAAACAGTGACGATGGCGGCCAGCGCGAACCAGTCCAGCAGGCGCAGCTCCCGGAAAATGGTGAACACCAGGAAAGCGGCGAGGAAGGCCGCCGCCGCTCCGCCCGCCGAGCCCTCCCATGTTTTTTTGGGGGAGATCCGGGGAAACAACGGCGTTTTTCCAATGCGCGACCCCACCATATAGGCTCCGGTATCGTTGAACCAGGTGAGCACGAGCAGCCCGAAAACGGTATTGGCGTAGAAGAATCCGTCTTCAAAGGCGATGAACTCCAAAAGGGCAAAAGGCACGCCAATATAGGCCATACCCAGGACGATATATGCTACATTGACAAACGGCTGCTCGGATTTGCAGTAAAGTTCGTAAACGAAAGCAGAAAAAATAAATGGAAAAAACAACAGTGCGGATATGGCGATGAACAACCCTTTATCATTGACGAGTTCCAGCTGCAGGATGGCAGCCAGCAGGAAGGGGGCCAGCCCCAGGCCCAGGCCCAGGAACCTCCGCATGAGGTCGGCCCGTTTATTCTTGGCCAGGACGATCTCGAAGAACTCCCACAGGCACAGAGCAGTGATCAATGCGAAAAGCGAGACAAATGCATAGGGCCCCCCGTAGATCCCGCCCAGCATCACAACCCCGAAAATGAAAGCCGTAATGCCTCGCTTTATTAGTCCATTCATGGTTTTACGTTTTTGCGGCGCCGGTAAAGATAAGAACTCAACCCGGCAACCAAAAAGGCGGCAATGGCTATTGCCGGCCAATTGACTTCCTCAATGGCAGTTTCCGGAAGGCTTTGCCGCCGGTAATACTGGCCGGCGACCTGCAGCCCATTAACGAAAAAATGAGCGGCCATCGGCGCCCACAGGCTTTGCGTCCAGTAGAAAAGGTAACCCAGGCCCGCTCCCAGGAGGAAGCGCGGCAGCAGCCCGGCAAACTGCAGGTGGAAAGCGCTGAAAATAAATGCGCTGATCCAGACGGCCGCAATGGGCTTTCCGCTGGCCTTTTCCAACTCCTGCTGTAATACCCCCCGAAATACCAGCTCTTCGCCGACGGCCGGCAATACCGCTACGATCAGCACCGTAAAGCCGAGTTCCCACGGGCTTTCCATGACCAGCAACCCTTCGATCAAGCGGCCGGCGGAGGACTCCATATCCGAGGCCCAACTGGGTAGCGGGACCTGCCGGTTCAGCCAGTAAGCAAACTGGGAAAATACAAAGATCCCCAGCAGAAAAAAAATGCCGGCAACCAGAACATTGGCCGAAGGCAGCCGGTTCAATTTCAGAAAACCCGCCCATCGGCGGCGGTACAGAATAACCGCCAGCAAAAGTGCCGGAACGGTAAAGGTAAACAGGTGGGTGAACAGGTTGGCCGCCCGCAGAAAATTCCGCTCTGCCGGAGGGCTGTCTTTTCCAAAAACCTGGATCACTTCCGTTAAGGATAACCCCATGCCCTGGCCCAAAAGGAAAGCCAGGCCATTGCCGATACCGCTGCCCAGGAACATGAGCAATACCATTACCAGCAATGCTGCGATGGGAGATAGCTCCGGACGGTTAAACGGGTTGTATTCTGTTTCTGTGTTCAATGATTAAATTTGCCGACAAGATAAAAAACTCCCAGGTTACAATTCCTGCCGAGCCGATTTGTTTACCGATACGCATCATTCTCTTATGACAAAGCTAAGTGTGAATATCAATAAGGTGGCCCTGATCCGAAATTCCAGAGAAGGCAACCTGCCGGACCTGGTTCAGGTGGCCAAAGACTGTGAAGCCTTCGGCGCTGAAGGCATCACCGTACACCCCCGGCCCGATGAGCGGCATATCCGTTACTCCGACATCCCCGCCCTGCGCGCCGTGGTTACCACTGAGTTCAATATCGAGGGCAACCCCACCGATCAGTTCCTCGAGCTGGTGCTGAAAAACCCGCCGGCCCAGTGCACCCTGGTCCCGGACCCCCCGGGAGCGTTGACTTCCAGCCAGGGGTGGAATACCCTCGCCCACAAGGCTTTCCTGAGGGATGTGACAGCCCGCCTGCAGGAACACGGTGTCAGAGTGTCGGTTTTTATCGATGCCGAAGAGGCCCATGTGGAAGGGGCGAAGGCGGTTGGGGCGGACCGCGTGGAGTTCTACACCGGCAATTATGCCCTTCAGTTTCCGGAAAGCCCGGAAAAGGCCATAGCCCCTCACGCCCGCTGTGCCCGGTTGGCCAATGATATCGGAATCGGCATCAACGCCGGCCATGACCTCAACCTGGACAACCTCCGCTATTATAAGGAACAGGTGGAGGGGCTGCTGGAGGTCTCCATTGGCCATGCCCTCATCTCCGACGCCCTTTATTTCGGCCTGCAGAATACTATTCAGATGTACCTTCGACAGCTGAAGTGAGCAGTGGCCCGGGCCGGGATGGTCAGGCCGGGCTTTCCACGCCATTGGAAATTGCAATTCTGTGAAAAAGGAAATGCAAACAAGAGGAGTTGTTTAGGTAGCTGTTTTTCAGTGTTTTATGTCCGAATAGCTGGTTGGCTTTCCTCCTGGGCAGCGTTTTTATGGCCCTGCTCGTTAACATAAAGTTAATTATTGAGTAGGACATTTTTCTTTAATGTTCTACCTTTGGCATAGGTTTAGAATTATCTAAATAAAACAGATTAGTATGAAAAAACTCTCACTAGTCCTAGGGCTAATACTCTTTGCTATTGGCTCTATTCTTGCCCAACAGACAGTCTCCGGAAAGGTGACTGACCAATCTGGCGAACCACTTCTCGGCGCCAGTATTCTCGTAAAAGGCACTTCTACCGGTACCGTTACCGACATTGACGGTAACTACACGATCAAGGTTCCGGAAGGGGCCAACACCCTGGTGGTAAGCTATACCGGCTTCAACACCCAGGAGATCGAAGTCGGCTCTCAGACGGAGATCAACATCACCATGCAAGAAGGGGTAACCCTTTCGGAAGCGGTGGTTACCGCCCTGGGCGTGCAGCGCGAGGAAAAAGCGCTGGGCTATGCCGTTCAGGAAATCGGAGGCGATCAGGTGACATTGACCAACGATGTTAACTTCGTCTCTTCCCTCTCGGGTAAGGTGGCCGGCGTGCAGATCATCAGCTCCTCGGGCGCCAGCCTTGGCGGTAGCGCCAAGATCCGTATCCGCGGGGTGAGCAACGTAACGACCAGCGCCGACCCGCTGTACGTCGTTGACGGTACGCCCATCGCCAACGATAACTTCTCCAGCACTACCGGCGGCGCCGACTACGGCAACCTGGCCGCGGACATTCCCAGCAACGACATCGAGAAGATCTCCGTGCTGAAAGGCCCGGCCGCTACCGCGCTCTACGGCGAGCGCGCCAAGAACGGCGTGGTGATGATCACCACCAAGAAGGGCGGATTCGGTAAGAAAGGCCTGGGCGTGACCGTCTCCTCTACGGTAACTGCCGACCGCGTCTATGTCCTGCCGGAATACCAGAATGAATACGCCGGCGGTTATTCTCAGGAATTCCCGGAATATGTCGACCCGATTGACGGCCAGACCTACCGCGGCCTGAACTACTCGGCCGATGAAAGCTGGGGCCCGAAGATCGACGGTACGACCACTTACCGCCCCTGGTGGAGCTGGTACCCCGGCACGCCGGAGTATGGAACTACCATTCCGCTGGCTGCTAACCCGGACAACGTCCGCAATTTCTTCGACACCGGTATCACCAACATCAACTCGGTAGCTATCGATGGCGGCTCTGAAACGACGGGCTTCCGCTTTGGCTTTACCAACCTGAACCAGTCCGGCGTTATTCCCAACTCCGAGCTGGACCGCAACAGCCTCAATGTAAGCGTGCGTTCCAAACTGGCCGAGCGACTGACCTTCGGCGTGAACGCCAACCTCGTCTTCACCGATGGGTTGGGCCGCCCCGAATTCGGTTACAGCACCCGTGGCGGCAACCCGGTCAACTCCTTCAACCAGTGGTTCCAGCGCCAGCTGGATATGGACCGCCTGCGGGATTACAGAAACCCGGACGGAACCTTCCGCTCCTGGAACATCCGCTCGCACACCGATACCCGTCCGCTGTACTGGGACAGCCCCTACTTCTCCGTATTTGAGAACCTGCGTACGGACGGCCGTGACCGTTACTTCGGCGACATCAACCTGAACTACGAGATTGCCGAAGGCTTCAACATCATGGGCGCCCTGCGCCGGGACAACTTTACCCAGCGCATCGAAGAGCGCGTCGCTACCGGCGGCCTGGAAGAGCCCTGGTACCGCGAATTTGTCGCCAACGGTACGGAAGACAACTACGAACTGATCGGTTCTTACCAGAAGACCTTCGGCCGCATCTCCATCGATGCTACCGCCGGCGGTAACATCCGGAAGAACAGCTACCATGAAAATGCAACTTCCACGGTAGGGGGCCTCACTGCGCCCAACCTGTTCAACACCGGCGCTTCTGTCGACCGCCCGGCGGTGAGCAGCACGATCCGCGAAAAGACGGTGCGCAGCCTCTTCGGTTCTGCGAACATCGGCTTCAACTCTTTCGCTTTTGTTGGCGTTACGCTGCGTAACGACTGGTCTTCGGCCCTGCCGGCAGACAACAACAACTACCTGTATCCTTCCGTGTCGGGTAGCTTTGTATTCTCGGAGCTCGTCCGCTCTTCCTGGCTGTCCTTCGGTAAGCTCTACGGCTCCGTCGCTCAGGTGGGCGCCGACCTCGACCCGTACCTGACCAACAGCGTTTACAATTTTGGCGTAGCTCCCTACGGAAGCTCCTCCACATTTACCGTACCTGACCTGCTGCCCAACCAGGACCTCGAGCAGACGCTCTCTACCTCCTGGGAAGCCGGTATCGACATGCGGATGTTCAACAACCGCCTCGGCTTCAACCTGATCTACTATCAGGCCGTAACCGAGAACGACATCCTTCAGGTGCAGATCCCGTCGGCTTCCGGTTATGACCAGGCGCTGGTCAACGCCGGCCGCGTGGAAAGCCATGGTATTGAACTGGCCCTTTACGGTACGCCGATACAGACCAGCGACTTCAGCTGGGATATTCAGGTCAACGGCGCCCGCAACCGTTCTACGATCGAAGAACTCTATGGCGACCTGACCAACTACAAGCTTGCCGATGGTATCGGCGGCTCCCGCTGGGGCGGTTTCACCGTCAACGCCCGTTTGGGCGAAGAGTGGGGCCTGGCCAACGGCCGCGGCTTTACCTATGACGATCAGGGGCGTACGGTTATCACTCCGACCGGCGGCTACGTAGTGGAGTCCAACAAGAACCTGGGCTCTATCCTGCCCGATTTTACCGGCGGTGTGATGAATACGTTTAACTTCAAAGGCTTTACGCTGCGCGCTATGGTTGACTTCCAGGCCGGCGGCCAGTTCTTCTCCGTAACCCGGATGTTTAACGCATACTCAGGACTGGGCATCGAAACGGTGGGCAACAACGCGCTGGGCAACCCCGTTCGCGACCCGATCGTCGATGGCAGCGGCAACGTTATTGTCGATGCCGACGGTTCTCCGGTGAGCAGCGCTCCGCTGAGCGAAGTAGGCCCTGCTTCCGGTGGTGTTCTGGTAGAAGGCGTATCCGAAAGCGGTGAAGAACTCTCTGTAGTTGTCGACCCGGTCACTTACTACGGTAGCTTGTTCGGCCTGCATGAGAATTGGCTGTATGACGCCAGCTTCGTGAAGCTGCGCGAAGTGAGCCTTGGCTACACCATTCCGAAAAAAGCCCTTGGCAGGCTGCCGGTTCAGAGCCTGAACGTGTCCATCATTGGCCGCAACCTGTGGCTTATCCACTCCAACGTCGATGGCATCGACCCGTCTGAGATCCTGCCGGGC
This sequence comes from Phaeodactylibacter sp., assembly GCA_024103175.1. GTDB lineage: Bacteria > Bacteroidota > Bacteroidia > Chitinophagales > Saprospiraceae > JACJXW01. The sequence goes on along the minus strand of JAGFJE010000126.1, from coordinate 31,029 downwards.
GCCAGCAACCTCGCCTTTGAGGAGCGCGGCGGCCTGCCGGGCGTTCGCTCCATCGGCGCTAAGATCACGGTTGGTTTCTAAACGGACAGCAGCCCATTGCAATAAAGAAAAAGCGGCGGCTGCCGGCCGGGTACAGCATACAAGCGCCGGCAGTTGCCGCTGATTTTCGATCTCAAAATTTCGAACGATATGAAAAATATTCTCAATAAAGCGATTCTCGCATTATTAGTATTCGGCTTCACCGCCTGTGGGGACTTTGACGACCTCAATGTCGACCCCAATAAGCCCGTGACGGTGGATACCGAAACTTTGCTTACCCAGTCTCTTCGCAGTATCGGAGGCGACAACTTCAACGCCTTCATCGGCGTGCTGGATAACGACCGGATCGGCCCGATCTACGCCCAGCATATTGCCAATATCACCTATACGGATGACGACCGCTATCAGGCCGTACAGTCTGATTTCTCGGCCTGGTACAACGGCCCCTTGGCCGACCTGGAGCGCGTCATTCGCCTGAATACGGATGAGGACACCAGGGACGCCGCTTCCAAGAGCGGTTCAAACGCCAACCAGATCGCGGCCGCCCGCATCCTGAAGGCTTATTTCTTCCAACTGCTGACCGACCTGTACGGCCCGATGCCCTACAGCGAAGCCCTGCAGGGAGACGACGGCATATTCACCCCTGGCTACGACTCTCAGGAAGCAATCTACTCGGCGCTGTTCACCGAACTGCAGGAAGCTGTTGCTCAGATGGACGGCGGTGCAGGTGTATCCGGCGACTTCATCTTCGGCGGCGATATGGATGCCTGGGCTCGTTTTGCCAATACCATCCGCATGAATATGGCCGTCCGCATTGCCGACGCCAACGAGACGTTGGCCGAGCAGCAATTCCTGGATGCCATTGCCGACGGGGTGATCGAGGAAGACCTCATGTATCCTTACCTGCCGGAGGCCAACAATGAGAACCCCTGGTACACAGCGTTCCGCACCCGTACGGACTTCGCCCTCACCGAAATGCTGGTGAATGACCTGAAAGCTTATGGCGATCCCCGCCTGGAGCGCTATGCCGACCCCACCCTGAACTCTGTTTCTGCCGGTACGCCGGAATATGTGGGTATGCCTTACGGACTGGCTGAGCCGACTACCCAGCCGCCGGATGTTTCTTTCCCGAACTCCACCTACGTTAAGGCGCAGGATGCTCCGTTGGCCATCTATACCATGGCGCAGGTCCACTTCGCAATGGCGGAAGCCGCCGCCCGCGGCTGGACGACGGACAGCCCGGAAGACCACTACAAGGCAGGTATTATGGCTTCCTGGGGCCAGTGGAACGTTGAATACGACCAGGCTGCCTTCGATGCCTACTACAACCAGGAAGGTATTTCCTGGGAGGCCGGCAAGTGGGATCAACTTCTGGGGTATCAGAAGTGGCTCGCCCTCTTTGGCCAGGGCTACGAAGCCTGGACCGAGTGGCGCCGTTTCGACTTCCCGGAGCTCATCGTTCCGGAAGACCCCCTCAGCCCGAGCGGCGGCATCCCCGTTCGCCTCATCTACCCGGCCTCGGCTGAGAACCTGAACCCGTCCGGCTATGACCAGGCCCTTCAGCTTCTGGGCGGCCCGGACCGGGACGACACCCGCGTATGGTGGGACACTAAATAAGAGCTTTCCGGATCCATCCGGTTTGTGAAATAATGGCGGCTGCTTCGGCTTTATTCCGGGGCGGCCGCCTTCGTTTTCGGACGGGCTACATTTATGTGGCCCGTAAGTAATAAGTAATAAAAGGAAATGAAAGCGCGAGGCAGGCAAACAGTCTTCGCGCATCAGCCGGGCAATCAGGCGCAGGCGGGCGGGCGGTATCTTATTCGGCGATCGGGCCCGAATACCTTCTGAAGTGGCAGTATCGGCGACAGTTTGGACAGAGGATAAAAATGACCTTTATAAAAACATGAACCTTATTCCCGCTGCCTACGTATTGACACTATAATGTATCAACACCCATTTAGCATGAAAAAACGCTTTACCCTATACCTTCTCTTATTCCTCCTTCTTTCACTGCCCTTTTCCTGCAATAAAGAAGAAAGCCGGCTGGCAGTAGCCGGATCCGGAACCTCCACGCCCAAGGTTAGGGTTGTCAATGAATGGGTTAACGGCCAGGCGGTTGTGGTTGCCGGTTCCGAAGAGTTCGAGTTCATGGTGGCTTTCGGCCGGGAAATGCCCGACGGCGAAATCCTGGAGTTCACCGAGATCCCGACGATCCTGCCGCTTATTATGGAGGACCAGGAAGGCAACCGCTGGGACCTGTTCGGTTATGCGGCCAGCGGCCCTCGGCGCGGAGAGCGCCTGCCGGTGGTGTCTTCTTATATGGGGTACTGGTTTGCCATTGCCGCCATGTATCCGGGGACGGAGATCTTTGAAGGGCCGGAACCTTCCCTGGCCTTCACCCCTCCGCCTCCGACCCCCGGCTGGACTGTTCCGGAAGAAGAGATCTTTTCGGGCAGTGGTTTTGACCTCATTCCCGCGCTGGACTTCCCAAAGGTGGAGCGCTTCCGGGAGAAGGACTTCTGGGACAATGAATATTACCTGGCCGATTCGGCCCTTTTGACCGGGGTGAAAGTAGGCGGAAAATACCGGCTCTATCCCCACGCCATTCTCGATTTTCACGAAGTGGTGAATGACACCATCGGCGATGAACATTTCGCCGTAGCCTACCACCCCCTTACCGGCACGGCTACTGCCTGGAACAGGGACCTCGGAGGAGGGCTGGTATCTACTTTCGGCGTATCGGGCTTTCTGTACAACAGCAACCTGATCGCATTTGACCGCCTGACCGAGAGCCTGTGGTCTCAGATGCGGCAGGAATGCATCACCGGAGCGGTGGCCGGTAACCGCAAGGAGGTGATCCCCGTGCTGGAAACTACCTGGGGTACCTGGAAGCGGTTGCTGCGCGAGCCGGAAGTGATGTCTTTTGAAACCGGATTCAATTATAACTATGATTCCACCCCTTATTGCAACTATGCCAACAGCAGCCAGGGCTCTCCCTATCCGGTACAGTATGAAGACTCCCGCCTGCCGCTCAAGGAGAGGGTGCTGGGGGTAGTGGTGGACGGCGCCGCCAGGGCCTATCGCTTTTCTTCTTTTGACTACTAGTGGGTGAATTTAAGCTACTGTGAAACAGGACGTTAAGGGGCCACGAAATCGCCCGTTAATTCGGCCTAGTCGCACTAGTCAATGGATCAAAAACTGATGGTATAAGAATACCCTCCGCCATTTTCCTCTTCCGAAGAGCGCTTTTGCCCATCCTTTTTTTTCGCCGTAACCGTATAGAAATATTGCATTGGCCGGGCCGGGGCTTTCGCCTTCCTGGCCGGCTGTTTCGGCAACCGGAAATGGATCTTAATGTCCTTGTGGAAGAGCACTTTCACACCCCGGTTTTTTGGAACTTCGAACTTCAGCAGGCGCACCAGGCGGATCGCCTCTTCATCACACCCATATCCCAGGCCGGAAATGGCCTTGGCGTCCACTACGTTTCCCTGGTAATCGATGGAATATTTGAGGACGACGGTGCCTTCCACCTTTTCTGTCAGCGCCTCCTGCGGGTAGCGCAGGTTCTTTCCGATAAAGGCCCTCATGGCTTTAGGCCCTCCTTCGTAGGCGGGTTTCTTGATAAAGTCCTTGTCTTTCTTCATAGGTTCTGGATCTGGCTGGCCGGCTATTTTGTCTATACCGCCATTTGGGCCATCATCTACGGCGGCGGAATAGACAAAATAGCTAAAAAAAACTCACGCACGAAATTAAAAAGTTATATAACTTTGCGGCCTGAAAGTTTAAAAACAAGCTTAATCATGATCATCGTAGACGTTCGCGACAACGAATCTATCGAAAGGGCGCTTAAAAAGTACAAGATCAAGTACAACCGTGCCGGCATCATGCGGGAACTGCGCGGCCGCCAGCAGTACACCAAGCCGTCTGTGCGCCGCAGGAACGAGAAACTCAAGGCCATTTACCGGCAACAAAAGCAGGTGGAAACCGAGTAGGACGGGTTGACAATCTCTGCTTTTCTATATAAATTGTAAGGGCAAGGAACATTACAATTTATAAAAGGGAATGAGAGAAAAATCCTTCCTGCAATATCTACAATACGAGAAAAGGTTTTCACCGAACACCCTCACTGCTTACCGCAAAGACCTGGAGCAGTTCCTGTATTTTACAAGAGAAGAGTTGGGCCTCACTTCCGTAGAGGAGGTGGGGCACGCTCATATCCGCTCCTGGATGGTTCACCTCATCAGCCAGGGCCGTTCCCCCCGGACGGCCAACCGCAAGCTGTCCACCCTTAAAGCTTATTTCCGGTTTCTCATTCGCAGGAATTACCTTTCGTCTGACCCTACCGCCAAGGTGCCTGCGCCCAAAGTGGGCAAGCGCCTGCCGGGCAGCCTCAAGAAGGAGGAACTGGATCAACTTTTCCAACGCATTGAATTTGAGGACGGGTACAGCGGCGCCCGAGACCGTATGATCCTGGAATTGCTCTATGCCACCGGTATGCGGCGCTCCGAAGCCATTGCCCTGAAGATCAGGGATATCGACTTTGACAGCTTGCAGGCCCGCATCATGGGTAAGGGCAATAAAGAACGCCTGCTTCCCATCAGCCGGGCGCTGGCTGACAATCTAGGGGCTTATCTGCTCGAACGGGAAAACGCTTTCCCCCAGGCCGGTTCCGCCCGCTTATTCCTTACCGATAAGGGCAAACCCCTTTACCCGAAGTTTATGTATAATATCGTGCATAAGTACCTTTCGCTGGTCACCAGTAATGGCCAGCGGGGGCCTCACGCCCTGCGGCATTCCTTTGCGACCCACCTGTCGGAAAACGGCGCCGGGCTCAATGCCATAAAGGCCCTGCTGGGCCATTCCAGCCTGGCTTCCACCCAGGTGTACACCCACAATTCCATTGAACGCTTGAAACAAGTGTATAATAAAGCCCACCCCAAGGCCGGACGGGACGACGATTAACCGCCGGCCGCCACTCCGTACCCTTTATTCTTAATTCACCAAAAAGGAAAGATTATGAGAGTTCATACCGAATCTGTTCAGTTTAAAGCAGACCAAAAGCTCATCCAATATATTGAAAAAAGGCTCAATAAAATGGACCACTTCTTTGACCGGATCATCGAAGCCCGCGTGACGCTGAAACTGGAAAATTCCGGGCAGATCAAAGACAAGATCGCCGAGGTGCGCCTCAGCGTGCCGGGAGACCAACTGATTGCCAAAGAAGCCAGTAAGACCTTTGAAGCTTCTGTAGACAATGCCACCTCTGCTCTGAAACGACAGCTCATCAGGTATAAGGAACGCATGCGCAAGGCCTGACCTGCACAGCCTCCGGTGGGCTATAAAATAATGTATGAAGCGCTCCCTTGCCTGCCTCGGCAAGGGAGCGCTTTTTTACTTTTCCGGCCTCAATGCCTTAAAGAACAGGGATTTCTTCCTAAATTTGGGCCACGCTAAAAAATAAGGCGAAAAAAGAATAGCACTATTTTTTCTTTTGTTAAAATGTTCTATCTTTGCAATCGCTTTGAGAAAATGATCTCAAGCAAAGGTTAAAATACGCGAAATTGCTGGCTTTGTCCTTTAGGTGGCGGTCTGTCCTGAAATGAGTTTTCCGGAACTTTTTCCCTCCTTAAAGGCTTCAGATGGTTGGCTCCGTTCCACATTTTCTGACAATAGCCCAAAGCCCAGCATAGCTTCCCGCTCAAGGGCGGAGGCCGGAGCAATCCCGCTTTCCGAGGCCGCCGCTGGCCACCAAGATTGGAAGCTTGCTCTCGCTTTTAAGCTTTAAGCCAGCATAGCTCAGTTGGCCAGAGCAGCTGATTTGTAATCAGCGGGTCGGGGGTTCGAATCCCTCTGCTGGCTCAAAAAGCGGGACAATCAGCGGGCCGGCCCCGATAGCTATCGGGAGAATCCCTCTGCCGGCTCAAAGGGAGCGGTACTAGAACCCGGCTATTCAAAAGAAGTAGCCGACACTTGAAATAATGTTTTATCATCCTGGGGGTGCGCCGGAGTGGGAGAGCCGGGCCAGACTGTAAATCTGGTGTCTCTGACTGAATAGGTTCGAATCCTATCACCCCCACCAATTGAATGATTGAATGACTGAATGATTGAATGACTGAATGATTGAATGACTGAATGACTGAATGTTATTCATTCCTTCACCCCATCATTCCTTCATTCCTTCATTCCTTCATTCCATCATTCCTTTCATAAGCGGGCGTAGCTCAGTTGGTAGAGCATCAGCCTTCCAAGCTGAGGGTCGCGGGTTCGAGTCTCGTCGCCCGCTCTGATTAGTAAGAGAGGCCGGTTTATAACAAGCCGGTTCTTGAGCGTATGTTGAGCCTGACCAAGGCTCGCTTCCCGTTAAGGGCCAGGCCAATGTAGCTCAGGGGTAGAGCACTTCCATGGTAAGGAAGGGGTCTGGGGTTCAAATCCCCACATTGGCTCAATTTGTTCAGCACTTTGTTTAACCACAAGAATTTCATATCAAAAAATTTGATTACCGATGGCTAAGGAAACATTCGAAAGGACCAAACCACACCTCAACGTGGGGACGATCGGCCACGTAGACCACGGTAAGACTACTCTTACCGCAGCAATTACTTACGTCCTTTCCGCAGATGGACTTGCAGAGAAAAAAGACTACGACTCTATTGATGCTGCTCCGGAAGAGAAAGAACGGGGTATCACGATCAATACGGCTCACGTAGAATATCAAACGCTGAAGCGCCACTATGCTCACGTGGACTGCCCTGGCCACGCGGACTATGTAAAGAACATGGTAACGGGTGCTGCTCAGATGGACGGCGCCATCCTGGTGGTTGCCGCTACCGACGGCCCGATGCCGCAAACCCGCGAGCACATTCTGCTGGCTCGCCAGGTAGGTGTACCCAAGATCGTTGTTTATATGAACAAGGTAGACCTGGTTGACGACGAAGAGATGCTCGAGCTGGTGGAAATGGAAGTTCGCGAATTGCTCGACCAGTATGAGTTCGACGGCGATAACGCTTCCATCATCAAGGGGTCGGCCCTCAAAGCCCTGGAAGGCGACGCTACGGCTGTACAGTCCATCCGCGACCTCATGGAGGCCGTAGACAACGACATCCCCGAGCCGGAGCGCCTGATCGACCAGCCTTTCCTGATGCCGATCGAAGACGTATTCTCCATCACCGGCCGTGGTACCGTTGCTACCGGCCGTATCGAGCGCGGCGTCATCAAGACCGGCGAGCCGGTTGAGATCATCGGTATGATGCCGGAAGGTGAAAAGCCTCTGAAATCAGTCATTACCGGGGTGGAAATGTTCCGCAAGATCCTCGACCGCGGTGAAGCTGGTGACAACGCCGGCCTGCTGCTGCGTGGTATCGACAAAGATGACATTAAGCGTGGCCAGGTGATCTGCGCGCCGGGCTCTGTAACCCCGCACAAGCACTTCAAGTGCGAGGTATACGTTCTGTCTAAGGAAGAAGGCGGCCGCCACACCCCGTTCTTCAACGGCTACCGCCCGCAGTTCTACTTCCGTACCACGGACGTTACCGGCGACGTGATCCTGCCCTCCGGCGTGGAAATGGTTATGCCGGGCGATAACGTTTCCCTGGAAGTGAAGCTGATCAACACGATCGCTATGGAGAAAGGCCTCCGTTTTGCTATCCGTGAGGGTGGCCGTACGGTTGGCGCCGGCCAGGTAACGGAAATCCTGGATTAATACGAGAAACTCGTTGACAATATTATGGCTGAAAAGGTTAGGCATAGCTGTGCCTAATCTTTTCAGCATATACATACGGGCATAGCTCAACTGGTAGAGCGACGGTCTCCAAAACCGTAGGCTGGGGGTTCAAGTCCTCCTGCCCGTGCTAATCATAGGCAGGCCGAAAAACGGAAATTCACCTGCCCGTGCTAATTAGGATTTTGCGATGGAAAGACTGAAATTGTACGTCATTGAAAGCTACAACGAACTGGTCCACAAAGTGACCTGGCCTACCTGGCCTAACCTGCAAAGCAGCACCGTGGTGGTATTGGTAGCTTCAATCATCCTGGCTCTGATCATTTTCCTGATGGACGTCGTCTCCCGTACCATCCTGGATTGGATCTACAGCTTTAATATTTAATCGGGATAAAGGTTTGTGATGTCTGAGGATAAAGAAAAGCAAATACAGGAAGAAGAAACAAATGCCTCATCAGATGCTTCTGGCAGTGATAAGAAGTGGTATTCTCTTCGTGTAATCAGCGGGAAGGAAAGAAAGATCAAGGAACGCATCGAGATGGAAGTTGAGCGCTCCGGGTGGGGGAGCTTTATCACCCAGGTGCTGGTTCCGACGGAAAAGGTCTATAAGATCAGGAGTGGTAAGAAGGTGATTTCCGAAAGAAACATCCTCCCGGGTTATATTCTCATCGAGGCTATCCCCTCTATGCTCAGCGGCGAGGTCATCCAGGCTATTGCCAATATCCCTAATGTCATCCACTTTCTGGGGCGCAACAACCCCATCCCCATGCGGCCCGCCGAGGCTAACCGTATGCTCGGAAAGGTAGATGAATCGCAGGAGGCCGGCGAGGCTATGATCGAGCCCTTCATCGTCGGTGAAACGGTCAAGATCATCGATGGCCCCTTCAGCGAATTCGTCGGAGACATACAGGAAGTCAATGAAGAGAAAAAGAAGTTGAAGGTGATCGTGAAGATCTTTGGACGGGGGACAGAAGTGGAACTCAACTTCATGCAGGTAGAGAAAACATCCTAGTTTTTCCAATAAATCGTATTGATTTTTGCTTGTCAGCTTTTGTTCCGGTTTTCCGGAAAGCGCTTCCCTGGAGCTGGTAGCAGTTCAACTTGAATAAAGCGAAAAAAATGGCTAAGGAAGTAGATGCTTTTATTAAACTTCAGGTTAGAGGCGGCGCCGCCAACCCGGCCCCTCCGGTAGGCCCGGCGCTCGGCGCCAAAGGGGTCAACATCATGGAGTTCTGCAAGCGTTTCAACGCTGAAACGCAGGACAAGCAGGGCCAATTGCTGCCGGTGGTGATCACGGTGTTCAAGGATAAGTCTTTTACATTCATCATCAAGACGCCTCCGGCCGCCGTTCAACTGCTGGAAGCTGCCAAGATCAAAAAAGGCTCGCCCGAATCTAACCGCAATAAAGTGGGCTCCGTAACCTGGGACCAGGTGAGGGCTATCGCTGAGAACAAAATGACCGACCTCAACTGCTTCACCGTAGAATCGGCTATGAAAATGGTGGCCGGTACTGCCCGCAGCATGGGCGTGACCGTCAAAGGGACGCCGCCCTGGGAGGGCGAAGCGGCCAGCGATAACTAATTGTATCGGAATTAAGGAGGGAGTTCTGCCTTCTGCAAGGCAGGACGCTAACCACCTCAAAACAGAATTATAATGGCAAAGAAAAGTAAAAAAAGAGCAGCTGCCGAAAAAAAGGTCGATAGAGAGAACCTCTATTCACTCGAAGAGGCTATGAAGCTTATCAAAGAGGTGAATATTGCCAAGTTCGACGCCTCTGTTGACCTCCACATCCGGCTGGGGGTAGACCCCCGTAAAGCAGACCAGGCCATCCGGGGTACGACAACCCTGCCGCATGGCACTGGTAAGACCAAGCGCGTACTGGTATTCTGCACGCCCGACAAAGAAGAAGAAGCCCTGGCCGCCGGCGCTGATTACGCCGGCCTGGATGAGCTGGTACAGAAAGTCCAGGGAGGCTGGGTCGACTTCGATGTCGTCGTCGCTATGCCGCAGGTTATGGCCCAGGTGGGCCGCCTGGGTAGGATTCTCGGCCCTCGCGGACTGATGCCCAACCCCAAAACGGGTACGGTAACCCAGGACGTGGCGGCAGCCGTGAGCGACGTCAAAGGCGGTAAGATCTCTTTCCGCGTCGATAAGTACGGTATCATCCACTCCTCAATAGGGCGGGTATCCTTTGCCCCGGAAAAGCTGGCGGACAACGCTAATGAACTGATCACGACCCTGATCCGGATGCGGCCATCCTCTGCAAAAGGGGCCTATATGAGGTCGGTGACAGTGGCCAGCACCATGAGCCCGGGCATCCGCGTTGACGCTAAAGCATTGGTTAAGTAACTTTTCAAAACCTGAAAAGAAATGACAAAAGCAGAAAAGACCGCTACTATTGAGGCGTTGAAGGAGAAGCTTTCCGACATAGATTTCTTCTATCTGGCGGATTCTTCCACGCTGACCGTAGAGCAGGTCAATAAATTCAGAAGATTGTGTTTCGAAAAGGGTATTGAGATGAAAGTCGTCAAAAATACCCTGGTCCAGAAAGCACTGGAGAGCGCTCCGGAAGAAAAGAACTTCGCCGGGCTCTACGAAGCACTTAAGGGGCCGACCGCTATCCTGATCTCGGAAAAGGCCAACGCCCCGGCGAAGTTGATCAAGGAGTTTCGCAAAGATTTCGAAAAGCCCATACTGAAGGCTGCATATATTGATACCGACATTTTCCTGGGCGATGAGAAACTGGATGAACTGGCCAGCCTCAAATCCAAGGAAGACCTCATCGCCGAGGTTATCGCTTTGCTGCAATCTCCGGCGAAAACGGTCATCAGCTCTCTGCAGTCCGGCGGGCAAACCCTCGTGGGTATACTCAAGGCGCTGGAAGAGCGCGGCGAGTAGGGATTGGCTGTTCGGTGTTCGTTACCGTCTCTACGAGCCGGTTAAAATTCGGTGTTCGCCGGGCTGGTTACTGCCGGCAGCTGCGAACAGCGAAAAGCGAAAACCGAACCGCCCTCAAATACGGCTTCCAAGCTGTACGCACAATATATTTTATCAACGTACAACTTTTCAAAATTTTTTACAATGGCAGATCTTAAAGCTTTTGCAGAACAGCTGGTCAACCTCACAGTTAAAGAGGTGAACGAATTGGCTGGAATACTGAAAGACGAATATGGCATCGAACCGGCCGCCGCTGCAGTTGCAGTTGCCGGCCCGGCCGCCGGTGGCGGTGATGGCGCCGCCGCCGCTGAAGAAAAGACGGAATTTGATGTCATCCTCAAATCCGCCGGTGCAGGCAAACTTAAAGTGGTTAAAGAGGTGAAGAACCTGCTTGGCCTGGGCTTGAAAGAAGCCAAGGACCTGGTAGACGGCGCCCCCGGCCCGGTTAAGGAAGGCGTACCCAAGGATGAGGCTGAAAAGATCAAAGCAGCTCTCGAAGAAGCTGGCGCTGAAGTAGAGATCAAGTAACGGCTTCTTCTCACAACCGTTGAAAATAATGGCTCCGGCCATTATTTTCGGCGCTGAAGGCTTAGCGAGTTGTGCTACAACTGGCTAAGCCTATTGTCGTATAATTAAGTTTAGTAATTTTGAACTTTTTCGGATATTTTGGGTATTATTACAGCATAGGCAATTATTAGAAAGCTAATAATTGCCGAAACAATAAACAATTTTTTGCCAATGACGTCAAACGGTAAGGTACAAACCGCCGAAGAAAAGCGAGTTAACTTCGGCAAAATAAAACTCCCCTCACCATACCCTGATCTTCTCGAAATACAGTTAAAGTCCTTCCAGGAGTTCTTCCAACTGGAAACTACTCCGGAAAATCGTATGAATGAAGGGCTTTACAAAGTGTTTCAGGAAAATTTTCCGATCACAGATGCTAGAAACATCTTTGTATTAGAATTTCTGGATTACTTCATCGACCCGCCGCGCTACACCATCGACGAGTGTATGCAACGCGGGCTGACCTACAGCGTTCCCCTCAAAGCCAAGCTTCGGCTTTCCTGTAATGATGAGGAACACGTGGATTTCCAGACGATCGTACAGGATGTCTTTCTGGGGAACATCCCCTATATGACCCCCAAGGGTACATTTGTGATCAACGGTGCGGAGCGGGTTATCGTCTCTCAGCTTCACCGCTCTCCGGGCGTATTCTTCGGGCAAAGCTTCCACCCCAATGGAACCAAGATCTACTCCGCAAGGGTGATCCCCTTCAAGGGCGCCTGGATGGAATTTGCCACGGACATCAATACGGTCATGTACGCCTATATCGACCGTAAGAAGAAGTTTCCGGTAACAACCTTGTTGCGGGCCATCGGCTTCGATACGGACAAGGCCATACTGGATATCTTCGGCCTGGCCGATGAAGTGCCGGCCACCAGAGATGCCCTGGAGAATGCCATCGGCAGAAAGCTGGCGGCACGCGTGCTGCGCAGCTGGGCGGAAGACTTCGTGGATGAGGATACAGGTGAAGTGGTAACGATCGAACGAAACGAGATCATTCTGGAGCGCGATGTCGTCCTCGATGAAGATAACATCGAGCTGATCCTGGAAGCAGACACCGAAATGGTGATCTTGCAGAAGGATGACATCGACCAGGATTACTCCATTATATACAACACGCTGCAGAAAGACCCCTCCAGCTCCGAAATGGAGGCTGTGCAGTACATCTACCGCCAGCTGCGGGGCACCGACCCCCCGGATGAGGAAACCGCCCGCGGTATTATCGACAAGCTCTTCTTCTCCGATAAGCGGTACAACCTCGGAGAAGTGGGGCGCTATAAGATCAACCGCAAACTGGAACTGGATATCGACCGCGATGTGCTGGTGCTCACCAAGGAAGACATTATCGCCATCGTCCGCTACCTGGTCAGCCTGATCAACCAGAAGGCGGAGATCGACGACATCGACCACCTGAGCAACCGCCGGGTCCGTACCGTCGGCGAACAGCTTTACGCCCAGTTCGGCGTCGGCCTGGCCCGTATGGCCCGCACCATCAGGGAGCGGATGAACGTACGGGATAACGAAGTGTTTACGCCGATCGACCTGATCAATGCGCGTACGCTTTCGTCCGTGATCAACTCCTTCTTCGGCACCAGCCAGCTGTCTCAATTCCTCGACCAGACCAACCCCCTGTCGGAGATCACGCACAAACGCCGGATCTCCGCCCTCGGGCCGGGCGGTCTGTCGCGGGAACGCGCCGGTTTTGAGGTGCGCGACGTACACTACTCCCACTACGGGCGCCTGTGTACCATCGAGACGCCGGAAGGGCCCAATATCGGCCTGATCTCCACCCTTTGCGTTCACGCTAAAGTGAACAAAATGGGCTTCCTGGAGACGCCCTACCGCCGGGTTTCCGATGGGTCGGTGGAAGTGAAAACCGAGCCGATATACCTTTCTGCCGAAGGGGAAGACTTCATGAAGATCGCCCAGGCCAACGCCCCCATCGATGAGAAGGGAGGCTTCGAGTCCGACCGCATTAAGTGCCGGGAGCACGGTGACTTCCCGGTGCTGACGCCGGATGAGATCGAGTACATGGACGTGGCCCCCAACCAGATCGTAGGGGTCTCCGCATCCATGATCCCCTTCCTGGAAAACGACGACGCCAACCGCGCCCTGATGGGGTCCAATATGCAGCGCCAGGCCGTACCGCTTCTGCGCCCCAGCTCCCCGATCGTGGGCACCGGCCTGGAAGGTAAAGTGGCCCGGGACTCCCGCATGCTCATCAATGCAGAGGGAGACGGTGTGGTGGAATACGTTGATGCCAATGAGGTCATCATCCGCTACGACCGTACGGAGGAAGAACAACTGGTATCTTTCGAAGATAACCGCAAAGTATACAAACTGGTCAAATTCCGCCGCACCAACCAGGGGACTTGCATCAACCTCAAGCCCATCGTCAAGCGGGGGCAGCGGGTGGTCAAAGGGCAGATCCTCTGCGACGGCTACGCTACCGACAAGGGTGAACTGGCCCTGGGGCAAAACCTGAAAGTGTCCTTCATGCCCTGGAAGGGATACAACTTCGAGGACGCGATCGTGCTCTCCGAGCGCGTAGTCCAGGAAGACGTCTTTACTTCCGTCCACATCGAACACTTCGAACTGGATGTCCGGGATACGAAGCTGGGCGAAGAGGAACTGACCAATGACATTCCAAACGTCAGTGAGGAAGCGACCAAGGACCTCGACGAAAACGGGATCATCCGCGTCGGGGCCTGGGTCCGGGAAGGCGACATCCTGATCGGCAAGATCACGCCCAAGGGGGAATCGGACCCGACTCCAGAGGAGAAATTGCTCCGCGCCATCTTCGGCGATAAGGCCGGCGATGTGAAGGACGCCTCCCTGAAAGCGCCGCCCTCCACTTCGGGTATCGTGATCGACAAGCAGCTCTTTGCCCGCGCCAAAAAAGACAAGATTCAGAAGGCGCAGGAGAAAGAACTGCTGACCAAGCTGGAAGACCAGCACAAGATCGCCCTGAACGAACTGAAGACCATCCTGATCGACAAGCTGTTGGTCATCGTCAAAGACAAGGTCTCCCAGGGCGTGAAGAGCATCTACAACGAACCGCTCATTCCGAAGGGGACTAAGTTTTCCCAGGGGGCGCTGCGCGAAGTAGACTACACCAGCGTAGACTACAGCAACTGGACCGATGAGGCCAAGTCGAATGAACTGATCGCCAAGCTGTTGCACAACTACAGCATTAAGGTCAACGAAGAAGTCGGCCGGTATAAGCGAGAAAAATTCAACATCAGCATCGGTGATGAACTTCCCGCCGGCGTGCTCAAGCTGGCCAAGGTATATATGGCCAAGAAGCGCAAGCTGCGCGTGGGCGATAAATTGGCCGGCCGCCACGGTAACAAGGGGATCGTCTCCCGGATCGTGCGTATCGAAGATATGCCCTTCCTGGAAGACGGAACACCCGTGGATATCGTGCTCAACCCGCTGGGAGTGCCTTCCCGGATGAACCTGGGACAGATCTTCGAAACGGTGCTGGGCTGGGCCGGCGAGAAGCTGGACACCAAGTTTAGCACCCCCATCTTCGATGGGGCGAGTAAGGAAGAGATCGATGAGTACATCCAGAAGGCAGGGCTGCCCAGCCTCGGACAGACTTACCTCTACGATGGGGAAACCGGCGACCGCTTCCACCAGCAGGCTACCGTTGGCGTGATCTACATGCTGAAACTGTCGCACATGGTGGATGACAAGATGCACGCCCGCTCCATCGGGCCGTACTCGCTCATTACCCAGCAGCCGCTCGGCGGTAAGGCGCAATTCGGCGGCCAGCGCTTCGGGGAAATGGAAGTGTGGGCGCTGGAAGCTTTCGGCGCCTCCAACATCCTCCAGGAATTGCTGACCATCAAGTCGGACGACATCAACGGCAGAGCCAAAGCCTACGAAGCCATCGTTAAAGGAGACCCGCTGCCGGATCCCGGCATACCGGAATCTTTCAACGTCCTGGTTCACGAATTGCGCGGCCTGGCGCTGGATGTGAAGTTTGAATAATTTGATTGTTTCACTGGGGTGACAGATTCTGTCACCCCATTCCAACAATACTTTTATATGCCATTTAAGAAGAAGGACCATGTCCAATCCCAAGACTTCGACAGCATCACCATCAGCTTGTCGTCTCCGGATGAGATCCTGGAGCGCTCCTATGGTGAGGTACTGAAGCCGGAGACCATAAACTACCGCTCGTACAAACCGGAACGGGATGGTTTGTTTTGTGAGCGCATCTTTGGGCCGGTGAAGGACTATGAGTGCTACTGCGGAAAGTACAAGCGTATCCGTTACAAAGGGATCGTTTGCGACCGTTGTGGGGTGGAGGTTACCGAAAAGAAGGTCCGCCGGGAACGCATGGGCCACATCAAACTGGTTGTGCCGGTAGTGCACATCTGGTTCTTTAAGTCGCTTCCGAACAAGATCGGCTACCTCCTGGGGCTGTCTTCCAAGAAGCTGGAATCCATTATTTACTATGAGCGTTATGTCGTCATCCAGCCGGGTGTCAAAGAAGCGGAAGGGGTGGGCCAGATCGACCTCCTGACGGAAGAAGAATACCTGGAGATCCTCGATACCCTGCCGGCCGACAACCAGATGCTGGAGGATGAAGATCCGAATAAATTCATCGCCAAAATGGGCGCCGAGGCCATTCGCGAACTGCTGATGCGCCTCGACCTGGACCAGCTGTCCTTCGCCCTGCGCCACCAGGCTGCCAATGAGACCTCTCAGCAGCGTAAGTCGGAAGCCCTCAAGCGCCTGCGCGTGGTGGAAGCTTTCCGCGACGGCCTGTCGCGCATCGAAAACCGCCCGGAATGGTCCATCATCCAGTACCTGCCGGTAGTGCCGCCTGAGCTGCGGCCGCTGGTGCCCCTGGATGGCGGGCGCTTCGCCAGCTCCGACCTCAACGACCTGTACCGCCGGGTGATCATCCGCAATAACCGCCTGAAGCGCTTGCTGGAGATCAAAGCCCCGGAGGTGATCCTGCGTAACGAAAAGCGGATGCTGCAGGAAGCGGTTGACTCCCTGTTCGACAACTCGCGTAAATCGAATGCCGTAAAGGCCGAAGGAGGGCGCGCCCTGAAGTCGCTCAGCGACATCCTCAAGGGGAAGCAGGGCCGTTTCCGCCAGAACCTGCTCGGTAAGCGCGTAGACTACTCCGGCCGTTCGGTGATCGTAGTAGGCCCGACCCTGAAACTGCACGAGTGTGGCCTGCCCAAAGCCATGGCCGCCGAGCTGTTCAAGCCGTTCGTCATCCGCAAGCTCATCGAGCGCGGTATCGTCAAAACGGTGAAGTCGGCCAAGAAACTGGTAGACCGCAAGGACCCCGTCATCTGGGAAATCCTCGAAAACATACTGAAAGGGCACCCGGTGCTGCTCAACCGCGCCCCGACGCTCCACCGCCTTTCCATCCAGGCTTTCCAGCCCAAACTGATCGAAGGCAAGGCTATACAGCTTCACCCGCTGGTCTGCGGCGCCTTCAACGCCGACTTCGACGGCGACCAGATGGCCGTTCACGTTCCGTTGAGCCACGCAGCGATCCTGGAAGCCCAGGTGCTGATGTTGTCTTCCCACAACATGCTCAACCCGCAGAACGGCTCTCCGATCACCCTGCCGTCTCAGGACATGGTACTGGGGCTGTACTACATCACCAAGGAGCGCCGCTCGGAAGGAGACATTAAAGTGAAGGGCGAAGGCCTGCGCTTCTACTCTCCCGAAGAGGTGATCATCGCCTATAACGAAGGCAAAGTAGACCTTCACGCCGTGATCAAGGTGCGGGTTAAGGTGGAGGACGAAGAAGGCAACCTGGCGCCGAAGCTGATGGAGACGACCACGGGCCGGGTCCTGTTCAACGAAGTGATCCCGGAAGGGGTGCCCTACACCAATGTACTGCTGACCAAGAAGAACCTCAAGAAGGTGATCAGCGATGTGATCGAGCGCACCAACTTCGCCGTTACCGCCGACTTCCTGGATAACATCAAGGAAATGGGCTTCCTGTGGTCCTTCAAGGGCGGCCTGTCCTTCAACCTGGGTGACCTGATCACCCCGACGGTGAAACAGCGCACCCTGGAAATGGCCCAGGAAGAGGTCGATGAAGTATGGGATAACTACAACATGGGCCTCATCACGAATAACGAGCGTTACAACCAGATCATCGATAAGTGGACTTACGCCGATAACCGCATCACCGACGTGTTAATGAAGGAGCTGGCCACCCACAAGCAGGGCTTCAACTCCGTATACATGATGCTGGACTCCGGCGCCCGGGGCTCTAAGCAGCAGATCAAGCAGCTGTGCGGGTTGCGGGGCCTGATGGCCAAGCCGCGGAAATCGGGCGATACCGGTGGTGCAGTTATTGAAAACCCCATCCTGTCCAACTTTGTCGACGGCCTGTCGGTACTTGAATACTTCATCTCTACTCACGGCGCCCGCAAAGGTTTGGCGGATACAGCCCTGAAGACGGCAGATGCCGGCTACCTCACCCGCCGCCTGGTGGATGTAGCCCAGGACGTAGTGATCCATGAGGAAGACTGTGAAACGCTGAGGGGGATCGAGACCGAAGCGCTGAAGGATAACGAGAAGGTGATCGAGAACCTGGCCTCCCGCATCGAAGGCCGGTATACCCTGCACGATATCTATCACCCGGTTACGGATGAGATCATCCTCAAAGCCGGTGAATATATCGGTTCCAGGACTGCCGAGTACATCGAAGAGGAGGGCGTGGAAACGGTGACCATCCGTTCGGTACTTACCTGCGAGACCAAGCGCGGGGTGTGCGCCAAGTGCTATGGCAAAAACCTGGCCACCGGCCGGCGCACTGAAAAAGGAGATGCAGTCGGTATCATCGCCGCGCAGTCCATCGGTGAACCCGGTACCCAGCTGACCCTGCGTACCTTCCACGTCGGGGGTATTGCTTCCATCTCCAAGTCCGAATCGGAGATCGTTTCAAAATTCGCCGGTAAGATCGAGTTCGATAGTGTGCGTACAACCGAATTTACGGATGATGCGGGCAATGAGACCGACGTCGTGCTTTCCCGGACCGGTGAAGTGCGCATCGTGGACAGCAAGACGGGCAAGCAGTTCGTTTCCCACCACATTCCTTATGGCGCTACCTTGTTCGTCAAGGAAGGCGAGGAAGTACAGCGTGGCGACCTCATCTGCGAATGGGACCCCTTCAACGCGGTCATCATTTCCGAGTTCAGCGGTATCATCAAATACGATTCTATTGAAGAAGGCGTCACTTTCCGCGTCGAGCGGGATGACCAGACCGGCTACGCCGAGAAGGTGATCATCGAGACCAAGAACAAGCGTAAGATACCGATCATCAAGATCATCGACGCTGATGGAGAGGAACTCCGCAGCTACAACCTGCCGGTGGGCTCCTACCTGTCGATCGAAGACGGCGAATCCATCCGGGCGGGCCAGAAGATCGCGAAGATCCCGCGTAAACTGGGTAAGATCGCTGACATTACAGGCGGCCTGCCGCGGGTTACCGAACTGTTTGAAGCGCGTAACCCCTCCAATCCGGCGGTGGTTTCCGAGATCGACGGCGTGGTTTCCTTCGGCAAGATCAAGCGTGGCAACCGCGAGGTGATGGTCGAAGCCAAGGACGGCCAGAAGCGCAAGTACCTGATCGGCCTGTCCAAGCACATCCTGGTTCAGGAGGGCGACTTCGTGCGCGCCGGCACGCCGCTGTCCGACGGTTCGATCGCACCCAGGGACATCCTCAACATCAAGGGGCCCTTTGCGGTACAGTCCTATCTGGTGAATGGCGTACAGGAAGTATACCGCTCCCAGGGTATTACGATCAACAACAAGCACATCGAGGTGATCGTCCGCCAGATGATGCGCCGCGTTCAGATCGAAGACCCGGGCGATACGAGCTTCCTCGAAGGCGAAGCTGTAGAGAAGTACGAATTCCTGGAGCAGAACGACTGGATATTCGACAAGAAAGTGGTTACCGAGGCGGGCGACTCCAACCGCCTGCGCCCGGGCCAGCTCGTGACGCTGCGCCAGCTGAGGGAAGAAAACTCCTTCCTGCGCCGCAACGACAAAGCGCTGGTGGAATACCGCGATGCCGTTTCGGCCACGTCGAGCCCGCTGCTGCAGGGTATCACCAAATCTTCTCTGGGTACGGAAAGCTGGATCTCCGCCGCTTCCTTCCAGGAGACGACCAAGGTGCTCAGCACGGCCGCCATCGGCGCCAAGAAAGACTTCCTCAACGGCCTGAAGGAGAACGTGATCGTCGGAAAACGCATCCCGGCAGGCACCGGTTTGCGCGAGTACCAGGAATTATTCGTCTCTTCCATGCAGGCGCACCTGGAGCATGAAGCCCGCCGCGCCCAGTTCGAGGAGGTGGAGGAAGATTAATTGGTTGACGGGTTGGTTTGTTGATTGGCATCCAAACATGCTCTCAGCAAGTGCGGGCCCATAACAAACAACCGGCAACCCCGACAATACTGAAGCGCCTCTTTTCGGATAAAACCGGAAGGAGGCGCTTTGTTTTTGTAGGAATGGCGTGTTAAATTGTGGCAAAAAGAACGATGATCAACTTAGTCAGCGATACGGTT
Organism: Phaeodactylibacter sp.; assembly: GCA_024103175.1. Lineage (GTDB taxonomy): Bacteria > Bacteroidota > Bacteroidia > Chitinophagales > Saprospiraceae > JACJXW01. The sequence continues at coordinate 11,214 of JAGFJE010000126.1, read as the reverse complement.
ACCAAACCTACCCCCGGCATGCTGCAGGCCATGATGGAAGCCGAAGTGGGCGATGATGTATTTGGAGAAGACCCCACCGTAAATGCTCTGGAAGCGAAAGTTGCGGCCCTGTTCCATAAGGAAGCGGCCCTGTTCTGCCCCTCCGGCACCATGACCAATCAGATCGCGATCAAGGTGCATACGCAGCCCCTGGATGAGGTGATCTGCGATGAATATTCCCACGTCTATCAGTACGAAACTGGAGGATATGCGTACAACTCAGGCGTGGCCATCAACCTGATCAAGGGTACGAACGGAAAGATCACCGCCGAACAGGTGGAATCCGCCATCAAACCGGAATTTGACTGGCTACCCAAGAGCCGCCTGGTGGTGCTGGAGAATACCTGCAATAAAGGCGGCGGCAGCTACTATACCCTCGATGAGGTCCGGCCGATTGCCAAACTGTGCTGGCACGAGGGCCTGGCCCTCCACCTGGATGGCGCACGCATCTTCAATGCCCTGGTGGAAACCGGGGAAACGCCACAGGCGGTAGGGGAACAGTTCGACAGCATTTCCATCTGCCTGTCCAAAGGGTTGGGGGCGCCGGTGGGCTCTGTCCTCATCGGCAGTAAGGATTTCATCAAACAGGCCCGGCGGATCCGTAAGGTGATGGGGGGCGGCATGCGGCAGGCCGGCTACCTGGCCGCCGCCGGCATCTACGCCCTCGGCCACCAGGTGGAACGCCTGAAGGAGGACAACGCACGCGCCAGGACGATCGGCGCCGTACTGCAGCAATTGCCCTATGTGAGCGATGTGCGGCCGGTGCAGACCAACATCCTGATCTTTGATGTGAAACCGCCCTATACCGCCGCTTCCTTCCTGGAAAAGCTGGAGGAGCGGGGGGTCAAGGCGTCGCCCTTCGGCCCGCAGACGGTGCGCTTCGTCACTCATCTGGATTTTACGGAGGACATGATGGACAGGGTTATCGAAGTGCTGAAGGATTTTGAATAACTATATACCAGTTATTCGTCTGCGATAAGCGCTGCCGGGTTCGGCTGACAGGAGGCGCGCTCGTTTTCTACGACGTCTGCTCTCGCCTGCGGATCTCATCTCTGATCTCTGCGGCGCGCTCGTAGTTCTCTTCGGACAGCACTTCTTCCAGCATTTTGTTGAGGGCGTCGATGGAATAGGAGGAGAGGGCGGCGGTTTTGCCTTTGGGCTGGGAGCTTTGTTCTGCCGGGGCGCCTTCTTCTTCGGTATCTTCCAGCACCACGCCGGCGGCGTCCAGGATAAATTCGTAGGTATAGATCGGGCAGTTGAAACGGACGGCCATGGCCAGGGCGTCGGAGGTACGAGAGTCGATCTCGATGATCTCACTGTCTTTTATGCAGATGAGCCGGGCGTAGAAAATACCGTCCAGGAGGTTGTTGATGATGACTTCCTTGAGGTCTATATTGAACGTTTCCAGGGTGTTTTTGAACAGGTCGTGCGTCAGCGGGCGGTTGGGGGTCATGCGTTCCATCGCCACGGCAATGGCCTGCGCTTCGAAGCTGCCAATGACGATCGGCAAGCGGCGGGAGCCATCCTGCTCGCCCAGTACCACGGCGTAGTTGTGGGACTGAGTAACACTATGGGACAACGCGACTATATCCAGTTCTATCTTTCTCATAAAGAAGCCGGTGGTTAAAAATAATTACTGTATTCTCAACAATTGGGACTGAACCCTAGTTTAGGCCAGGCTATAGATTCCCAAAGCCGCAAAGGTAAAAAATTGCCCGCTAATGGCATGGCCCGTGCGGAATTATTTGCCGGGAGGTTCCGGGAAGCGGGAACAATTTAACCATCTGACAATTCAGTCCTTCTTTGCCTCTTCCCACAAGGTGTCCATCTCCGCCAGGCTCATCTCCTGAAGCTCTTTGGGGGCGTTGGCCTCGATGTACTCAAACCGCTTTTTGAATTTCTGGTTCACCCGTTCGAGGGCTGTTTCCGGGTCGATGCCCTGGAAACGGGCGTAGTTGATCAGCGAGAAGAGGACATCGCCGAATTCTTCCTCTCTTTTCTCCTGAGAATGGCCCTCATTCATGGCTTCCCGAAACTCCGACAGCTCTTCCTCCACTTTTTCCCATACCTGCTCGCTGTTTTCCCACTCGAAGCCCACCTGTTTGGTCTTCTCCTGCATGCGGTAGGCTTTCACCATTGCCGGCAGGGAGCGGGGCACGCCGGAAAGGACGGACTTTTTCCCCTCCCGGAGCTTGAGTTGTTCCCAGTTCTTTTTCACCTCCTCTTCGTTGTCGACTTTCACATCGCCGTAGATGTGCGGATGGCGTTTGACCAGCTTGTCGCAAATGTCGTTCAGGGCGTCGGCAATGTCAAAGGCGCCTTTTTCGTCGGCGATCTTGGCGTAGAAAACCATGTGCAGCATCAGGTCGCCCACCTCTTCCTTGATCTCCTCCAGGTTTTCGTCCAGGATGGCGTCGGCCAGCTCATAGGTTTCCTCGATGGTGAGGTTGCGCAGGCTCTGGAAGGTCTGCTTTCGGTCCCAGGGGCATTGTTCCCGCAGTTCATCCATTATGGTAAGCAGGCGGGCAAAGGCGTCGAGTTTATGTTGCATTTTCCTTAATATTTATGCTAAATTTGCGGCCGTCATTAACGGTTATGCAAAGTAAACTAATATCGGCGGGCGGTTGTTGAGTAATAGAACTTTTTGAAAAACAATAATCCGATTTTATGGAGTTCCTATATGTTTTAGCGATCATCTTTGTGGTGTTTGGCATTTCCTTCGCCCTGATCAATATCCGGCATATTTTTACCGGGCAGGAGTTTCGGGGTACCTGCGCGACCAATAACCCTATGCTGAAAAACCAGGTCGGGGAGTGTAGCGTTTGCGGTAAAACACCGGAGGAGGAATGCAAGATGCCGGAAGCCGGCCAACATGACTACAAAGGCGCTAAAGCCTGAAGCAGGTAATTAAGCCATCGGAAAATATTTTCCTTCAGATTGGGCAGTGGACGACATTCCATTGCCCATTTTGTTTTCACGGTTACACGGCTATACAGATACACGGTGTCATTGTTTTGTCAGCTGTATGGCTGCATAGCACATTAACAATATGCGAATCCAGGGCTAAAATCACGGGCTGGCCCAAGGTGAAGGGGCTGGAGTGGGGTTGTGAAAAAAGTATAGATGGACAAGATTGACAAGATTTTCAGGATATGTACACCCCTGTAGCGCAAGCTACTACATCTTGTAAATCCTGTTAATCTGTTAATCCTGTCTACTTTAGACCTTTTTGCACAACCCCTTAATGTTGTTTGAAAAGAAGGCTATAGTACGGGTTCAGGCCCAGAGGGCCGGAATGTCGCCCTTGTGTTGCCTTCACTGCCCTTTTATATTTCGGCCCGCTGGGCCTCAGGAAGCTTTTGCTGTTTTTTGCCCTACCAATATTAAGGCCCTCCGGGCCATTTAGCTCTGGATTCGCATAACAATCTAACCATGAACCGGTGAACCCATGAAACCATCCTCCAAACATGCTCTCAATACTGCCCCACCGCCAGCATGACCAGCGTGCAGGCCATTTCTACTTCGATCCCGTTGTCTTTCGCCAACTTCATCAGTTCCGGGTTTTCGGCGCCCGGGTTGAAGATGATGCGCCTGGGTTGGAGGCTGAGGATGTAGTCATAATATTCCTTCTGGCGTTGCGGGTTGAGGTATAGAGTAATGGTATGCACATCATTCATTGGCGGCTGTCCCTTTTGGATGGGCACTCCTGAAATTTCTCCGTCCCGTACCCCTACCGGAACCACTTCGAAACCGCCCTGAGCGAGCCTCCGGACCGCAGCATTGGAATAGCGAATGGGGTTGTCGGATGCTCCCAGAACCAGCGTCTTTTTCATGTAAATCGTTTGGATTTTTTGGTTCTTCAAAAGCGGGAATGCGGCAAAGTGGGACTTGAGCCGCATTCCCGCTTTTGGAGAACGCCCGCAGCAGGGCAAGTAAAGTGAAATGTACCAGAGCAACCTGGGGTGCTCTTGCAACACAATGATAACAACAAGTGAACGTGAAGGTTGATGATTGGAATAATAATATTTATCCGGCCCGAAACCGGTAAATCCTGTGTATCTTGAGTGGAATTGCAAACAGAACACTTATGACGAAGCGGTATCCGAAAACACTATCGCGTGGGGCAAACAATACAGTTATAGCTTTATCTGAAACTGAAGTGGCGAAGTTATTCAGTGAGGATACCCGCTCCGACATCGGCTCGGAGGCGGAGAAGATGAAGTTTGCCAATGAGATAAATGGCCTGGTTGTCCGCTTTATCCGCCTGGATTTCGATGAGCATCTGGATAGCGATATGTTGGTGATGGAAAGGCTGTATCCCTTAGATTTTCGTGCTTACGAGTATGAACGCCGGGAATTGTGGCTGGACGTTTTTGAAGATGAACTGGAGCAACTGCACAAGGCGGGCTTCGTCCACCGTGATCTGCGCCGGCCTTCGGATATGCCGGGCTTTTCGTTCGACAATATATTCCTCACAGAAAAAGGCCTCCGGTTAATAGACGTAGGCATTTCCGCTTTACGCCATCAGGTTGGGGATCGCCTCTATGGCCGGTTTGTAGAACAGGAAATGCAGGAACTGGCGCACTTCCGGGAGTTTTTCCTTACCAGATAGGATAGTACACTGATCTGTTAAGATCCATTAGGATTGTTTAAGATCACCTCCCCCGCCCCTGATCCCAACGATCTTAATTTATCTTAAAAAATCAGTGTCCTATCCCTCATTTTACACCAGCAGCCGGATCGGGTCCTCCAGGATCTCCGTCAATGTTTGCAGGAACTGCGCGCCGGTGGCGCCGTCCACCACGCGGTGGTCACAGGAGAGGGTGAGCTTCATCATATTGCCGATGGTAATCTCTCCGTTCTTGACGATGGGCTTCTGAATGATAGCCCCCACGGCCAGGATGCAGGCGTCCGGCGGGTTGATAATGCCGGTAAATTCTTCGATGCCGAACATGCCCAGGTTGGAGACGGTGAAGGTATTGCCTTCCATCTGTTCGGGCTGCAGTTTGCGCTTTTTGGCCAGGCCCGCCAGTTCCTTCACTTCCACATTGATTTGAGAAAGGGTCTTCATATCGGTATAGCGGATGACCGGCACGAGGAGGCCTTCGTCTACGGCCACGGCCACGCCGACATTTACGTCTTTATTGATGCGGATCTTGTCACCCTGCCAGGAGGAGTTGACGGCCGGGTGCAGGCGCAGGGCGGCGGCGGCCGCTTTGATCACCAGGTCGTTGAAGGAGATCTTGGTGGGCGCCACGTCCTTGAGGCGCTCGCGCAGTTGCACGGCCTTGTCCATGTTGACTTCCCGCTTCAGGTAGAAGTGAGGAGCGGTAAATTTGCTTTCGCTGAGGCGGCGGGCGATGGTCTTGCGCATCTGGCTGACCGGTTTTTCCTCGTAGTTGGCGCCGCCGGCCGAGAAGGCAAAGGGCACGACTTTGGGGGCTTCTTCTTTTGCGGCTTCTTCTTTTGCCGGTTTGCCGGCGGGAGCAGGGGAGGGGGCGGCCACTTGCGGGGCGGCTTCTTGTTTTTCCATGGCTTCTTCAACGTCGCGCTTGACGATACGCCCTCCATCTCCGGAGCCGGAGACGTTGGCCAGGTCAATACCTGCCTCTCTGGCCATGCTGCGGGCCAGGGGGGAGGCTTTGATACGCTTGTCATCAGTAGCTGCTTCGGCCGGGGCCTGTTCTTTGGGGGCTTCCGCCTCTGGTTTAGCATCCTTTGCCGGCCCTTCCTCTGAAGAGGCGGCCGCTTCTTTCTCTTCGCCCTTTCCATTGCTTTGCCCTTCGGCTTCTTCAATGGCCTTTTTCCAGTCTTCTCCTTTATCACCGATCACGGCGATGATGCCATCGATGGGCACCGGGCCTTCCTTAACGGCGATGTGGAGGAGTACGCCGTCGAAGTAACTGTCCAGTTCCATAGTGGCCTTGTCCGTTTCCACTTCAGCCAGGGTTTCACCGGCCTCAACTTCCTCTCCTTCTTCTTTCAGCCAGCTTACAATATTGCCCTCTTCCATTGTGTCGCTCATTCGGGGCATGCGTATGACTTCTGCCATGGTTTTTGATTTTGAGTGTTTTTACTAAGTCGGCGTTTTATTCGATCAGGAATACAAAGAAAATGAATATTGGCCGTTTCCCCAACCCCCGCGGCTTTCTATTGCTTGGCAGGAATGAATTCGGCCCGCTTTCTGTTTTCTTTGAATATTGAACAGCTTCCCGAGGGTAAGGTTTACAGGACTATTCCCGGGGGCTGTAACAGGGGAATACTATTAAAAAAAGAGGCGAGCGGTTTTCCCCGGCAATATTCTTATTTTTGCGTTTATGAATTTTTCGTCTAAACTTATCGAAGAGGCCGTCAATGCCTTTGCCGCCCTGCCCGGTATCGGAAGGAAAACAGCGCTCCGGCTGGTTTTGCACCTGGTGAAACAACAGCCCGAAGTGGCGGAGCAGTTTGCTGAAGCGATTGTGAAGATGCGCCGCAATATCAAAGAGTGTGAGCGTTGCCACAACATTTCCGATGAAAAGCGCTGCGCCATCTGTGCGGACCGCCACCGCGACCAGAGCCTGGTATGCGTGGTGGAAAACATCCGGGACGTGATGGCGATCGAAAGCACCGGCCAGTACCGGGGGCTGTACCACATCCTCGGTGGGGTGATATCTCCCATAGAAGGGGTTGGGCCTGCCGACCTGAATATTGATTCCCTGGTTCAGCGCATTCAGCCGGAGGGCATCAAAGAAGTGATCATGGCCATCAGCCCAACCATCGAAGGGGAAACGACCATTTTTTACTTATCGAAGAAGCTGCGGGATACCGGCGTGCAGGTCAGCACCATCGCCCGGGGCATCTCCTTCGGGGGAGATCTGGAATATGCGGATGAACTGACGCTGGGGAGGTCGATCGTGGCAAGGGTGCCTTATAAAGGAATGAGTGATTGAGGGAATGAGGGAATGAGTGATTGAGGGAATGAGTAATTGAGGGAATGAGTGAATAAGTGGAGGAGTGAATGAGTGAATGAGTGAAGGAATGATTATCGGGGCTTGGCGCCCGTTCTGTAAAAATGCATGAAAATGAGAATTAAACATCTGAGCCTGGAAAATTTTAGGGGCTTTGAGAAACTTGAAGTGGAGTTTCCGGAGAAGGGTGGAGCTGTGTTTATTGGGGTTAATGGTTCGGGGAAAACAAGTATACTTGAGGGCTGTGCAGTTTTGTTAGATGTTTTTTATTCAGAAATGACAGAAGTAAATCCAATTACCGGATTGTCGAAAAAAGATGTTAAACTAAATGCTAGAGGAACCTCATTGAATGGTTTGTTGATAATGGAAGATAGTGAACTTAAGATACATGCTGAATACCAAGGAGAGTTTGAAAACCAAGAACCTGACGGAATCAGGGGGGATCTTTTTGAACAATTCAAAGAAAGGGTTCAAAGTAAGTTAGGGAATTTGAATATTCCTCTTTTCGCCTATTATCCGACTAACCGATTTATCCCTAATTTTCCAAGGTTAGAGGCTGAGGATGTCTCGAGCCTCCATCCTCGTTCGATATTATATAATGCTTTTGCCAAAGACTTAAGCTTTGTCGGATTCTTTCGTTGGTTTAGGGGGATGGAGGATTTCGAAAATGAGAAAAGACTTAGAGAAGATCCAAATTTTAGAGATAAGGGCCTTCAAGCTTGCAGGATGGCTATACAAACTTTATTGCCTGGGTTTTCGCAACCTTTTGTTAGAAGACAACCTTCTGAAGAGTTCGTTATTGAAAAAAATGGAGAGCGGTTATCCATTTCACAACTTTCTCACGGAGAGAAAGGGGTAATGGCAATGGTTGGAGACTTGGCAAGAAGGCTCAGTATAGCAAATCCTGAACTGGAAGACCCTCTGCAAGGTTACGGAGTTGTGCTGATCGATGAAATTGAACTACATCTCCATCCTGCCTGGCAGCGTTCCGTTATTCCAAAGTTAGAATCAGCTTTTCCTAATATTCAATTCATAGCAACAACTCACTCTCCTCAGGTGCTCAGCAGCCTTGAGCGAGAAAATGTATTCATCCTTGAAGATTTCAAACTGGTTGAAAAAACGCCACATACCTTCGGTAGGGACAGCAATTCTATTCTAGAGGAGCATTTCGGTGTAAAGGAACGCCCGGAGGTTGCAGCTAAAGAGTTCAGGCAGTTATATGAACTAATTGATGACCCTGATAAAGTGGAAGCAGCCAAATCGAAGCTGATGGAAATGGAAGCTAAGTATGGCAGTGATGATCCTGATCTGCAACGCGCGAGGATGCATTTCGAATTTCTCAATGAGTGAAGTTTAGGGAATATTTATGAGATATATTGAAAAAAGGCTTGAAAATGAGCCGGCCTCACTGCGAGAATACCGGTCTACACCGGGGGCATCCTACAACAGTTGTAATAGAGCAGATATCAGAGAAGCTTTAAGAAAAGAACAAGGCTATCTTTGTGCCTACTGTATGAGGCGGATAAGTGAAGCTACTGATGAAAAGGGGTTGCCGTTGATGCAAATCGAGCATTTTGAGGCCCGAGCTATTAACGAAGAACTTCGCCTAAACTACCTGAATATGCTTGGAGTTTGTGATGGGAACAAAGGCAATCCACTGAAAATGCTGCATTGTGATCAAAGTAGAGGTAAAAAGCCGTTGAGAGTTGATCCTCGTAATTTTGAGATCGTGAACCGTGTTACTTTTTCCTCAAGTGGAGAGATCCGGTCCGATGATAATGCAATACAAAATGATCTGGATAATATCCTTAATTTAAACATTAAAAGGTTAAGAGATTGGCGTAGGGAGGCTATTGATACTGCAAGGGCACGGTTGAAGAGAAAATATAAACACAAAGGCAGCACATATTCAAAAAGAGATTTGAATCAGGAATTAAGAGCCTGGGAAAGCCTCGAAAACGGGAAATATAGGCCCTTTTGCCAAGCTGCCATCTACTACCTTCAAAACAAACTTTCCAGGCTGTAGAGGCTGTCTTGCCATATATGAAGCTTTCCATAATAATCGTCAACTACAACGTCAAGTACTTTCTGGAGCAGGCGCTGCTGTCCGTACGCCGGGCGTCGCGGGGCATGGAGGCGGAGGTATGGGTGGTGGACAACAACTCTGTTGACGACTCGGTGGCCATGGTGCAGGATAAGTTTCCGGAGGTGAAACTCATCGCCAACAAGCACAACCCCGGCTTTTCCATTGCCAACAACCAGGCCATACGGCAGTCTTCAGGGCAATATGTCCTTTTGCTCAACCCCGACACCGTGGTTGAAGAAGACACCTTCGAGAAGTGCATCGCTTTTATGGATACCCATCCGGAAGCCGGAGGGCTGGGCGTGCGCATGATCGATGGCAGCGGCAAGTTCCTGCCGGAGTCCAAAAGGGGGTTTCCGTCGCCCTGGGTGGCATTCTGCAAAACGGCCGGGCTGTCCCGCCTGTTTCCCCGCTCCCGCCTGTTCAACCACTACCATCTGGGGTACCTGGATGAGCAGGAAATACACGAAGTAGAAGTGCTGGCCGGGGCATTCATGCTGTTGCGCCGGAGCGTGCTGGAGGAGATCGGCCTGCTGGACGAGGCCTTTTTTATGTACGGAGAAGACATTGACCTGTCCTATCGCATCATACAGGCCGGGTATAAGAACTATTACTTTCCGGAGGCCACCATCATTCACTACAAGGGAGAGAGCACCAAAAAAGGAAGCCTCAATTACGTGAAGGCCTTCTACACGGCCATGATCATTTTTGCCCGCAAGCATTTCCGGGGCGAAAAGGCCCGGCTCTTTGTTCTGATGCTGCAGGCGGCCATTTATTTCCGGGCCCTGGTCACGGTAGTTTCCAATTTCCTGCAAAAGGTATACCTTCCGGTGCTGGACGCGGCCGTCATCTTCGGGGGGCTGGCGTTCCTGAAGAATTTTTGGGCGGTATATCATTTTCGGGACCCCGGCTACTACGATTCCTCTTTCCTGTACTTCAACGCCCCTCTTTACATCACCATCTGGCTGGCCACGGTCTACTTCAGCGGAGGGTATGACCGGCAATTCAGCATCCGCCGGCTGGTGCGGGGGCTGCTGGTGGGTACCGTGCTGCTGGCCGCCGTGTATGGCTTTCTCGACCTGGAATACCGGTCTTCCCGGGCTTTGATCCTGTTGGGGGCGATGTGGGCTACGCTTTCAACAGTAGCCCTGCGTTTCTTCCTTCATTTTTTGCGGTTCGGCAATTTCAACCTCGACCAGAACAAGGTGAAGAACCTGGTGATCGTCGGTTCTCAGGAAGAGAGTGAGCGCGTGCAGCGGCTGCTGCACCTGGCGCAGGTGCGGAAAAATTTCATCGGCGCCGTTGCCCCCTGGCCGGACGCCGATACGCATGTCTACCTCAGCAGCCTGCCCCAACTGGACGAAGTGGTGCAGATCTACAAGATCGAAGAAGTGATCTTCTGTTCACAGGACGTCAGCGCTCAGGATATTATGAGCTGGATGGCGCGCCTGGGGCCGGCGGTAGATTACAAGATCGTTCCTCAGGAAAGCATCAGTATTATTGGGAGCAGTTCGAAAAATACGGCGGGAGAGTTGTACACCATTGACATACAATACGGCATTGCTCAACCCCGGAGCCGCCGCAATAAACGGCTGGCCGACCTGGGACTGGCCCTTCTCCTGTTGGTTTCCCTGCCGGTAATGGTGTGGCTCATCCCCAATTCGGGAGGGCTGATCCGCAATATACTGAGGGTGCTGGCAGGCAGGCGTTCCTGGGTAGGGTACGCCTCCGCAGGCCAGCAGGGCAGCAGCCTGCCCCCTCTCCGCCCGGGCGTCCTTTCCCCCCTCGACGCCCTGCGGATCGATAAACTGGATGAGCCCACCGTACAGCGCCTTAATTTCCTGTACGCCAAAGACTACCACATCAGCAAAGACCTGGACATTGCCTGGCGGGGCCTGCGGCATTTGGGCAGAGAGTAGGCTTGCCGGGCCGCCTATTTGTCATTGGCCGTTATTGCCTTGCTTCTCGTTCTGCTTTTTTTGTTGCTTCTGTGCCTTTCCCTGCGCTTTCAGTGCTTTTTCCTGTTCTTTCAGCGCCTTCTCCTGTTTCTTCATGGCTTTTTCCTGCTCTTTCATAGCCTTTTCCTGTTCCTTCTGTTGTTTGGCCAGCTTTTTCTCCTGTTTCCGCAGTTGTTTTTGCTGC
>JAGFJE010000122.1 GCA_024103175.1 Phaeodactylibacter sp. | reverse complement strand
TGAAAATGGGACAGCCGGGGCGCCGCCGGAGGCCAGGGCGGTGGAAAGGGAGAAAAGAAAGCTGAGGATTGTAGTTGCGCATTTCATAGAAACAGGATTTAGCGTTCGTTCATGGGGTGAATTCTTTTTGAACGGATCTTTACTTTTTCAGCCGGCTGTAGGCGGGCGTAATGAAAAAGTAAAGATCCGTTCTTTACAAAAATAAGGCCGGGGAAGGGGGAAGGAAAGTACAATTTTTGATAATTCTAGTTATTTTTGATTTCAGTAAAAAGGGTAGATTCCTGTTTTTATTGGATTTTTGAAGAAAATTTCTAGTTTTTTGCACCCGACAGTTTCAGAGAAGCGGTTGCTCCACCGTCATAGCCGGCCCGCAAAATTCAGGTGAGACGGCAGCCGGGATAATGTCCTTTGCCAGGGCTCGCGATCGTTATTTTCATAATCGTTACAAAAGTAATGATGATGTTTGTAATCATTATAAAAGTAATCATTATTTTTGTAACGGATTTCCCAACACGCCAACACGCCGACAAGCCAACAATTTCAGCCGGCTCAAAGAGGCGGCCTAACACTCCAACATCCCCATGCACAACATCAGCCTCGTCCAACTCCTCCGCACCCTCGGTACCCGCGAGCGCACCCGCTTCGGCCATTACGTCCGTTCTTCCTTTTTCAACCGCCATGAAAAGATCGTTGCCCTGTACGATTGGCTGAATGGTTTTGCCCCTGATTTTGAGGAGGAACAAATGAGCCGTCGGGGCGCCTGGGCGGCCATGTACCCGGAAGAACCGTACAACAATACCCGCCTCGACAACTTCATCAGCGATCTGTTGCAGCACCTGTACAGTTTTCTGGCCTATCTGCAGTATGAGCGGCAGCCTGTCCTGGAGCGGCGCCTGCTCATCGTCGAATTGCTGGAGCGGGATGCCGAAAAGCACATACAGCGCAACGCCCGCCGCGCCCGGCAGTTGCTGGAACGGCAACCGGGACGGAGCTATGCGTTATTCCTGGAACAGTCTCTGCTTGAACAACAGCTCGACCTCTACGAACTCAACCGCCGCCAACGCCATTTCACCGCCCACCTGCAGCGGGAGAGCGATGCGCTGGATCGTTACTACTGGTGCAATAAATTGCGCATTGCCTGTGATATGGCCAGCCGCAACGCTGTCATCAATGCAGGGTATACCTGTCATTTCCTCGATGAGGTGCGAAGGGTTTATGAAAGCGCCCCGGCGCTACAGGCCGAACCCGCCTTACAGGTTTATTATCAGGCCCTGCAGATGCTGGAACAACCGGAGGTGGAGGCCCACTATTTCGGGCTTGTGAAACTGCTGCTGGAACGCCCGAAGGTGGTGGCTGCCGATGAATTGCGCACCCTCTACCACTACGCGCTCAACTACTGCATCCGGCAGATCAATTCCGGAAAGAGCGGCTATTACTCGGAAGTGTTCCAGCTCTATGAACTCATGCTGGCGCGGGAACTGTTGTTCGTCCACGGCCAGCTTTCGGAGTGGTCGTTCAAGAACATCGTCACCACCGGTATCCGGATCCGGGCCTACGACTGGACCGAACAGTTCATCGGCCAGTATCGGCAATACCTGCCGGAAGAAGGGCGGGCCAATGCGGTGGCCTACAACCGGGCCTCCCTCTACTATGCCCGTGGGGATTACAGCAATGCCCTGATACAGCTCCAGAACGTAGAATTTACCGACACCTCCTACCACCTGGGCGCCAAGATCATCCAGCTGAAAAGCTATTACGAGCTGGATGAGCCCGAGCCTTTTTTCGCCCTGGTGGAGGCCTTCAAAAAATACCTCCTCCGCAACCGCGAAATTTCGGGATACCGCAAAAAGGCCAACGCCAACTTCCTGCAACTGGCCAAAAAGATCTATGAGATGCGCCTGGAGGCTCCCGGCCTGCGGAAGGGCGCCCTCGAAACGCGCCTGGAGGCCCTGCGAAAAGAGATAGAATCCAGCAATGCGGTCGCCAATAAGGCATGGCTGGTGGAAGCCCTGGGCAAGGTGAAGTGAACGGGTGCCCCTTTAGGAGGATGCCCCCCGGTTGCTAAAAAATCCCTTTGTCATTCCTTCGGAAAAATTAATAATTCTAACTTGCGTTTCTTTTTGGGAAAAGCAGGGGCTGCTACTTTCCCCTGCCGTCGGGTTTTGAGGTTTTCCGTTTTCCAGGCAATTTCGGGAAACCGATATTCCCAGTCAACAGACAGCCCTGCGTAAAGCATAGCCATGAAGCACCTATACACGACTGTACTACTGCTGGCCAGCACTTGTTTTGCCCTTACGGCCCAGGAAAGCCCGCGCGCCGTCATTACCGGGCTGGTGGCCGATGCCGTGACCGGGTATCCGATCGACCTGGTGACCGTGTTTATCGAAGGCACCAATAAGGCGGTGGAGACCAGCGTCAACGGCCGTTATAGCATCACCGTGCCGGCCAATGAGGATTTTACGCTTACCTTCTCCCGTCTCGGTTACCAGAAAGCGCAGGCGAAGATCACCGCCATGCCGGCGCGCAGCAGCCGACAGGTGGACGTGGCGCTCGCGCCCGCCAATTCCGAGATCGAGGTGGTCGTGCGGGCGAGTAAGATCCAGGATGCGGGTATCATACGGGAGGACGTGCAGCAGCTGAAACTGCTGCCCACCACTACCGGCAACCTGGAAAGCCTGTTGCCGCATATCGCCCTGGGTACGAGCAGCGGTACGGGGGGGGAACTGAGCTCCCAGTACAACGTCCGGGGCGGCAACTACGATGAGAACCTCGTCTACGTCAACGATTTTGAGATCTACCGCCCGCAGCTCATCCGCGCCGGGCAGCAGGAAGGGCTCACCTTCGCCAACGTGGACCTCATCCGCGACCTGTCCTTCTCCTCGGGCGGTTTCGAGGCAAAGTATGGCGATAAGTTGTCTTCTGTACTCGATATCCGTTATAAACGCCCGGACAGCCTGCGGGCTTCCGTGGGGATGAGCTTCCTCGGCGGCTCCGCCCATGTGGAAGGGAGCTTCGATGCCGGCAAGGACGGCTACCGCAAATTGCGCTACCTGGCCGGCGCCCGATATAAGACCACCCGATACCTGCTGGGTACGCTGGACGTACAGGGCGAATATATTCCCAACTTCGCCGACATCCAGGCCTACGTCACCTACGACCTCAGCCAGGACTGGCAGGTGGGCCTGATGGGTAATTACAACAGCAGCGTCTACCGCTTCCGCCCGACCCAGCGCAGTACCGCCCTGGGGCTGATCAATTTCGCCCTGGAACTCTTCAGCGTTTTCGACGGGCAGGAGGTCGATGATTTCACCACTTCCATGGGGGGGCTGTCGCTTACCTACCTGCCGGACCGGGAGCATAACCCGCTCTTCCTGAAATTTCTGGCCTCCACCTTCCGCAGCGATGAGAACGAACGCATCGATATCATCGGCAACTATAGCCTGCGGCAGATCGAGACCGGCCTGGGCAGTGATGATTTTGGCGAGGTGCTGGCCGAATTGGGCACCGGCACGCAGCACCAGTCCGTGCGCAACTTCCTCGACCTGCAGATCACCAATTTCCAGCACAAAGGTGGGATAGAGTTCCAGATCGATCACGAAGACGAGGAGGTGACGAGCAGCCACTTCCTCCACTGGAGCGCCAAGTTGCAGAACGAGCGCGTCGAAGACCTGATCAATGAATGGGAGCGGCTGGACTCGGCCGGCTATTCCCTGCCTTACGATACGACGGAGGTGCTGCTCTTCAACGTCCTGAAAACGCGAAACAACCTGAACTCCAACCGCCTCATGGCGTATGTACAGGATACGTACACCTTCCGAAGGGAGAGTAAGGGAGAGTTCCGGGTTTCTGCCGGCCTGCGCGCCTCGTATTGGGATCTCAATGAAGAGTTCCTGATCTCTCCCCGCGTTCAACTGCTTTACAAACCGCTGGCCGGCAAGACGGACATTTCTTACCGCCTGGCCGGCGGCTATTATTTCCAGCCGCCCTTCTACCGGGAACTGCGCCGCCCCGACGGAAGCGTCAACGAAGGCCTGCTGGCCCAGAAATCCGCCCACATCGTCGGCGGCTTTACGCTGGACTTCTACCTGGGGAAGAACAATCCCAAGAAATTCCGCTTCATCACCGAAGCCTATTATAAAACGCTGTGGGACATGGTGTCCTACGAGATCGAGAACGTGCGCATCCGTTATTCGGGAGAGAACGACGCCACGGGCTACGTCACCGGTATTGACTTCCGCCTGAACGGCGAGTTCGTACCCGGTGCGGAATCCTGGATCAACCTTTCCTTCCTGCGCGCCCGCGAACAGCTGAAAGGAGTGCAGCACCTGGTGCGCGAGATCGGCCAGGAGGAAGGGCAGCCGGTTAACGACGTGCCCCGGCCCACCGACCAGCTGATGACCTTGTCTATGTTCTTCCAGGATTACCTGCCCAAGAGCGAGAGCTTCCGCATGCACCTCAACTTCACGGTGGGCACCGGCCTGCCGTTCGGCCTGCAGGGCAACAACCGGGTGTATCGCAATACCTACCGCTTCTCTCCCTACCACCGGGTGGATATCGGTTTCTCCCTGCAGTTGTTCGACCGCGCCAAACTGGCCAAGCGCCCCAACCACTTCCTGCGCTTCACGCGCGGCACCTGGCTGAGCCTCGAGGTCTTCAACCTTATGCAGGTGCAGAACCAGGCGGGGAATACCTGGATAAAAACCATCTTTAACCAGCAGTACGCCATACCGAATTACCTGACCTCCCGAAGGATTAATTTGCGGATGAGGATGGAGTTTTGATCATGTATAGAAGTGCGTAGGTGTAAAGGTGTAAAGGTATAAAAGAACTTGGCGGCCGTCCTTTGCACCTTTACACCTTTTATCTCCCGACAAATTTCTTAAATTTGAGAAAATAAGAAATACAAAGGCCAATTCCCAAAATCACAAGTTATGTCTGAATCAGGAAGGCCGAAACGCCGCCTCCTCTCCGGATGGGACCGCCTCTGGCTCATCATCGTGGCTATCATTATGCTGTACATCATCCTTAAGCAGTTCGGGGTGGA
>JAGFJE010000119.1 GCA_024103175.1 Phaeodactylibacter sp. | reverse complement strand
CTGGCCAGCCTGGTGTCGATGTGGAGCACCATCCTGGCGGGGCAACTGATAATTCGCCGGATCATTCCCATCCGGCAGGGCAATATCTTTAACCGAATGTGGGCGCTCTACCGCCGCCCCATGGTGGAACTCAAACTAAAGAACTGACTATGGAAGTTACTTTCGGAAAAATGCAGGTGCAGATGAGCCGCCGCATGCAGCGCTATCCCCGCCTGGCGAAGCTGGCCAGGCGAATATTCGGCTACACCCTGGTGGGCAATTACGCCCGGGCCCTGTCCTTTAAGCGCCTGTTGCAGCAATTGCCGCTGCAGTCCTTTCGGAATATCCTCGACCTGGGCTGCGGCTACGGCGAGTATTCTTTCATGCTGGCCGAGGCCCTGCCCCGGGCTAACGTCACCGCCCTGGACATCAACGCGGAAGCTGTCGCCGACATCCGCCGGCTGGCCGGCCGTCACGGCCTGGGCAACCTGGAAACCCACCACGGCCCCATGGAGTCCCTGGCGGGCCGGGACGGTTCTTATGATTTCATCTTTTCCGTCGATGTTTTTGAACACATCCGGGAGGAGGAGATGCCCTTTGCACAGGCTTACCAGAAGTTGAGCCCCGGCGGGTACCTGCTGGTGAAGATCCCCAACCGGGAGCAGCTCACGATCTTGCCGGAGGATTGGTTTGAAGACCATCACCACTGGCTCGAGGAGGAGCACATCGGCCAGGTCTATGGCCTGGAGGGCCTGAAGGAGCGGATGGAAAAAGAAGGATTCAGGGTAGTGTATGCCGCTTACGGCGACGGCTGGTGGAGCCGCCTGGGATGGGAAATAGGCTACCTCTCCCGCAAGGCCGGCCCCGTGGTGCAATTGCTATTCCTGCCATTGGCCAAGCTGCTGGTGTGGATCGGCCACTGGGCCGGCGCCGGAGAACGGGGAAACACCATACAGGTAATAGGCCAAAAAAGTACGGGCCAATGAAAAAATTGAGTCATCCGCTGGTTTCTGTCATTGCCGTAAACTACAAGAATACGGAGGTCACCTGCGATATGCTGGATGCGCTGCGGCAGGCCGGCTATCCGAAAATGGAGGTGCTCCTGGTGGATAATGGGGCTGCCGAAAGCCAGGCTTGCCTGTTCGATCGCCATTATCCGGGCCTGATTTACCTGCGGAGTGAGGCCAACCTCGGTTTTGCCGGAGGCAACAACCTGGCCATTCCACAGGCGAAAGGCCGATACCTATTGCTGTTGAACAACGACACGATCGTCTCGCCCGGCTTCCTGAGCCCCCTGGTGCGCTACATGGAAGCCCACGCCCGGGCCGGCATTGTCAGCCCCAAGATCTACTACCACAGCCAGCCCGGCGTCCTGCAGTACGCCGGTTCCCTGGCCGTCAACCGGTTCACCGGGCGGGGCTACAACCTGGCCCGGCACGAGTTGGATGACGGCCGTTTTGAGGAAAGCGGCCCCACCGGGCTGGCCCATGGCGCCTGTATGCTGATTCGCCGGGAAACCCTCGGGCAGGTGGGCTTGCTCTCCGAGCGTTATTTTATGTATTACGAGGAGATCGACTTCTGCGAACGGGCGCGCCGGAAGGGCTGGGAGATCCACTTCTTTGCCGGCTCCCACATCTATCACCGCGAATCCGCTTCAATGGGAAAGCACAACCCGCGAAAGACCTACTACCTCTTTCGCAACCGCTGGCTGTTCATGCGGCTGTGCCGGCAAGGGTGGGCCTATTATCTTTTCGTCCTCTATTTTCTGTTCATCGCCGCCCCCCGGCACATCCTGAAGTACTGGATGGAGAAGGAAAGCGAACACGCCCGCGCCGTCTTGCATGGGCTGGTGTGGAACATCAGGAACTACAAAATTCAGCGCCATGAGAACTATGGTTAGCCACGAACTGGAGAAGATCCGGCGGGAAGAGCCAGTTTCCGGAAGCGGGCTGTTGCCTTACGCCTATCTCCTGGGCCGCCTGTGGCGCCTGGGAGGTTACTTTCTGAGAGGGTGCTGGGCGCTTCGCGGCGCTCAAAGAAAAGGGCGTTTCGTCTTTTTGCGGGGGCCGGTAAAGATCCGCAATAAAGGCAGGCTGGAGGTCGGGAACAAAGTGAGGATATGGTCGACGATACATCCCTGCCAGATCCACGTGGAAGAGCAGGGGCGCCTGACGGTGGGCGACGGTTGCTACATCAACGGCGCCTTTATCGCTGTGAGCAAGGAGGTGCGTATCGGAAAGAATTGTTTCCTGGGGCCTATGGCGCATGTGCAGGACAGCCCATTCTTCGGGCTCGGCGCCGAAGAGGCCGCTGCCCATGCCCGGCCGGTCATCATCGAGGATGATGTATGGCTGGCGGCCCGCTGCACCATCATGGAAGGGGTCCGCATCGGCAGGGGGGCCGTAGTGGCGGTCGGCGCCATAGTGACGGGGGATGTGCCGCCTTATTGCGTAGTGGCCGGCGTGCCGGCCAAGATCATCCGGCGGCTGACAGAAGAGCATTTGATTGGATAACCAAAATATTTTGACAAATGGGCCGATGGGTAGAACGTGAACTGATCATCAGGGAAAAGGAAAAGATCGAGGCGGAAACCAAGGGGGCCTGGCCGCCATTTGTGATATCCGTTTTTTTGTTCTGGCGTTTGGTGGGCTATGGATGGAATTGTTTACGCACCCGTTTTTACCTCCGCCGAAGCAACCAGCTCAATGGCATTGTGCTGACCAGGGGAAGGCCGTCGATCGAAAATAAAGGATATCTGGAGGTCGGGCGCCTCGTCCGCATCTGTTCGGCCATCACCCGCAGCCGCATCGCGGTGAAGAAAGGCGGGCGGCTCGTCATCGGCGACAACTGCCGTATCAATGGCGCCATCATCGCCGCTACCGATAAAGTGCTGATCGGCAACAACTGCCGGCTGGCCCCCTTTTCCCACATCATGGATGGTGATTTTCACGATCTGAATAACCGGCAGGAGCCGGGGCGGTCGGCGCCGATCATCATCGAGGATGACGTATGGCTGGGCGCCAGAAGCATAGTGTTAAAAGGCGTGACGATCGGCCGGGGCGCCGTAGTGGCCGCCGGAGCAGTGGCCACCCGGGACGTGCCGCCCTATACCATGGTGGGCGGCGTACCGGCGAAAGTGATCCGGCGGTTGTCCCCTGCCGGAAAAAAGATGCAGGAAGAATTTATAGAAGAAGAACACTAATTACAGGAACGATGCTTTTCATTAAGATCCTCTTCTGGGCCTCGGCCTTTATCCTTTTTTATACCTACCTCGGCTACGGGCTGGCCGTTGCCGCCTGGCTGAAGGTGAGAGCATGGAAGCGGGGCGGGAAAGCCGCCCCGGCCGCCCTGGCCCAAGCTCCGGGCTGGCCCGAGGCCACCCTGGTCATTGCTGCTTTCAATGAAGAAGGCGTACTGGAAGAAAAGATCCGCAACTGCCGGCGCCTCGACTATCCGGAAGGTAAACTGAAATTGCTCTTCGTCACCGATGGCTCTGACGACGGGAGCACTGCATTGATCGGCCGCCATCCGGATATCCGGTTGCTGCACCACCCGGAAAGGCGGGGGAAGGTGGCGGCGCTCAACCGGGCGATGCGGAAGGTGGATACGCCCATCACCATTTTTACCGACGCCAATACTTTTCTGAACCCTCAGGCGATCCGGCAGCTGGCCTTGCCTTTCCGGGATCCGGAGGTGGGGGCGGTGGCCGGCGAGAAGTCCATCAAAAAAGGGAGCGGCGACAACTCCGGCGTCTCCGGTGAGGGCCTGTACTGGAAATACGAGTCTTTCCTGAAAAAGCAGGATGCCCGGCTGCATTCCGTCGTCGGAGCCGCCGGGGAATTGTATGCCATACGAACTTCCCTGTTTCAGCGCGTTCCCGCCGACACCCTGCTCGACGATTTTATGCAGGCCCTGCTGATCGCCAAAGCGGGCTACCGGGTTGCCTACGCTCCGGAGGCGCGGGCCGAAGAATATGCCTCAGCTGATGTGAAGGAAGAAATGAAACGCAAGATACGGATCTGTGCCGGCGGGGCGCAGTCCATCGTGCGGCTGCGAGGCCTGCTGAACCCATTCCGGTACGGCATCCTGAGTTTTCAGTACATATCCCACCGGGTGTTGCGGTGGACGCTGGCGCCGCTGGCCCTGCCCCTGGCCTTTGCTTGCAGCCTGGCCCTGGCCTGGTATGGCCTGCCGTTCTTTCAGCTGGCATTGATGGTGCAGTTGTTATTTTACGGGTTGGCGCTGGCCGGATATGCGTTGAAAGGCCGTTCCATTTCCATACCCGGATTTTTTGTCCCCTTTTACTTTTGCATGATGAACTACAGCGTCTATGCGGGTTTCCTGCGGTACTTTCTCGGGAAGCAAGGAGTGAACTGGGAGAAAGCACGGAGGGCCGAAGCGGCGGTTTCCTAAGGTGTGCGATCAGAGGGTATCGGCCTGAGGCCGGACAAGTTGCTGTTTCTGGTTGTTGGTTGATTATTGTTGGTTGTTTGTCCACTGAGGCCAACTGGCAACAAACAACATATCCCACTTCCAATACTGAAAGGCGAGACCCAACGTCAGACGGGAAGCCCGGTCAGATCAGGGGTAACCTCTTCATCAGGTCATTGCGGTGGGAACGGCTGATGGGAATGACCTTTCCATCGATGACCAGGCTATTGTTCTCAATGTCCGCGATCTTGGTGAGGTTGACGATGTACGACCGGTGCACTTTTACGAACTGGGAACCTTTCAGTTGTTGAAGTATATTTTTAAGCGGAGTATTGACAACGAGTTGCCCTTTGCTGGTTTTGAAAATGGAATAGTCTCCCAGCGATTCAATATAGAGCAGGTTGTCCAGGTCGACCCGCACATAACGTTTATCGGTTTTTACGAAAATGAAAGGGCTGCTGGCTTCCGGCGCCGGCGTGGCTGCGTTTTCCCGGGGATGGTGAAAACGTTCCAGTGCTTTTTGCAGGCGGGGCAGGCTTACCGGTTTGACGATATAATCGATCACGTTTTCAATGTAATTGAAGGCGGAAGCGGCGTAGTGTTCCTTGCTGGTAATGAAAATGATGGCGGGCAGTTTCCTGGCGCTTCTCACCAGGTCCATGCCGCTGAATTGGGGCATTTCTATATCCAGCAGGAGGAGGTCGGCCGGTTCCTGCTGCAGTGAATGGTAGGCGCTCATGGCATCCTCGAATTCACCGCCAATTTCCAGCTCTTCTATCTGTTCACAGATAAACCTCAGGTTCAGCCTGGACAATTCGTCATCATCTACGATCAGGATACGCATAATTAGAGGGGGTATGGTTCGGTTGAAAAGCGTTTAACCGGCGGCTTTCCCGGGAGACGGCGCCCAATGCTTCCCGGGCTGCTGTTTCGAACTGCAGGAATCGGCGCCTGATCCGGCCTTCGCCTTTGCCATTGAGGCACTCTTGTTCCAGTTGACTGGCCAGGGCCGTTACCGGCCGCCAGCCAACCAGAGCAAAAGAAGGCTTGGCCTTGTGAGCATGCCGGGCCAGGTTGGGCCAATCTTTCCGGCCCAGCGTTTCGGACATTTCATCCAGGATGTTGGGGGTATTTCTGAGGAATACTTCGAACATGCTGAGGATCTGGTTGTATCTGCCGCCGTATAAGGTTTGAAGTTCTTCCCGGTCAAAACCGGGAGAGAACTGGAATTTTTGGCCGGTATGCTTTTGCCATTCCGCCGCCCCCAGCCGGAGCAGGTGTTTCAACTGATCCGGGCAGTAGGGCTTGGCGAGGAAATGGCTGAACCCGGCCTCTCTGGCATGAGGGCTGTCCAACTCAAATTGCCCGCCGGAAAGGGCGATGGCAGGGATATTACAGTTGGGGTTATCCGGGCTGTTCCGGAGGTTGATGGCCACCTCAAAGCCGCTGAGCAAAGGGGTGTGCAGGTCAAGCAGGGCGAGGTCAAAGGGCTCGCGCTCGAGGGCCTGCAGGGCCTCCTGTCCATTGGCGCAGGCATGATAGGCCAACCCCTCGCTTTGCAGGAAGTTTTCCAGATAAGAACGGCTCAACGGTTCGTCTTCCAGCACGAGTACGCGCAGGGGCGATGAACAGCGGACGGCCATGGGCCGGGGCTTAGGGCCGCCCGGCTGGGGCGCCGGCGCTTGTTGCAATGGAATTTGTACTTCAAAAGTACTACCCTGCCCAACCTGGCTCTGTACCGTGATCCGGCCATCCATCAGGCCGGCGAGTTCACGGCTGATGGCCAGCCCCAGGCCATAACCTTCGGGCCGTTCCCGGCCATTGGCCTCACACTGGGAGAAACGGCCAAAAATGGCGTCCAACTGCTCAGGGGGTATCCCCGGGCCGGTGTCTTTGACCTGGAACGAGACGCGTATTCTCCCGTCGTCGTCTTTCCCCAACATTTTTACCCAAAGGGCGACACTTCCTTCCCGGGTAAACTTTATGGCGTTGCTCAAAAGGTTGAGCGTTATCTGATAGATGGCTGCCTTATCGCCTATACAGTAAACCGGGAGCCGGGGGTCCTGATAGAATTCAAAGCCCGCCGGCCCATCCTTCAGTAATGCCGCGGGCGCCTGGGCCAGCGAGGAAAGCAATTCCTGCAGGTTGAACCGGGCCGGCGCCAGCCGGAATTTGTCTTCCCTGATCTTTGAATAATAAAGCAGGTTTTCGGTGAGATGGAGGAGGTGCCTTCCCGTGTAATGCAAATGTTGTAATTTTTCAGGAGCGAACCGGCCATCCGGAGTGGAATGTATAATGCCGGTGATCACGTTGGCGCTGTTGCGGATCTCGTGGCTCATGGAAGCCAGGAACTTTTGTTGTTTTTCCTGCTCTCTTTGGGCCTCTGCCAGCGTATCCTCCTCCTTCTGGGGGGAAAGCACTTCAACACTCAACAAAACGATATCCTCCTCCTGGCTGGCAGTAAATGGGAGAGGCAGGCGGCCAAGGCGTACTTTGCGTTCCTTGCCCGGCCGCGGCCGGATGAGCGCCTCAAGCCCTTCCTCTGAAGATGCAGCCCCGGCGCCCAGCCAGCCCGCTATTTTTTTGTGATCCTCCCCGGAAAAGAATTGGCGTAGGGTAAGGCCCTCAACAGCCGGGTTTTCATAGCCCAGCAGGTTGAGCAAAGCGGCGTTGGCCCATAGCAGGCGTGCAGAGGTGTTGAAGGCAAGAATGCCTACCGGCAATTTGTTTAGAAAAGGAATGGCGGGCTCAAGCGCTTCCGGAAACCCCGGCGCAATACTCCTGGATTCCTGCTGCTTTCCGCCTGAATTGCCCGAACGTGCTGAAGGCTGCTGATAATTTTGCTCATAGGTTCTAATTGAATTCATACCATGTCCTTTTTCAAAGTCAGATCAAGTCAAATAGCCATAGGTATAGTCATTGCTTTTACGCCAGGGTAAATATTGCTGCGGGCTGGGAGAATACAACAGGATTGAGACGATGGAAACAGCCGGTAAAGACTTACCGGCGAACCATTCTTCTGGCGCCTGCGCACTAGTGAAAGCGGCACGAATTAACGGGTGAATTTAAGCTACTGTGAACCAGGACGTTAAGGGGCTACGAATTCGCCCGTTATTTCGGTCTAGTCGCACTAGTGAACCAGTGTTAATTGTGCATGAAAATGTGAGCTGTGCAATATTTGAAGAAGATGGCGGGCCTCTACCCTTTCCGATCTGATCAATCGAAAAGGAGCGTCCATACGCCACTTTGCCGGTGAAAAGCAGAAAACCCTTCCTGGCCGGCAGAATTGTCGTTCATGGAACTGAACCAACAGGTTTATTCAGTTAGACGGAGGAATTTAGAAAAGTATCAGAACTATGCCCTAAATTTAACAGACTTGCATTGAAATACGAAAAAATTTATGTAAATTTTTTATTACCAATCAGGGGCTGTTTAAATTTAAACAGCTTCTCAGGGTAAAACCCTTCATCGGGTTTGCCGCCTTCCTGTAAACGGCCTCTGAAGCCAATTTCGTGGGGCATCCTGCTTATATTTTGTTAGGCCGAGAACGGTTAGTGTGCTAACTAAATCCTTAACTTTGCCGCTTCTCAACCAGATAAAACCATTATCCATGACATCCTTACTGCAACAGTACAAGGACAAACAACCCGAGATCATTTTTGAATGGCATGACCCGGAAACCGAGGCAGAGGGGTGGATCGTGATCAACTCTCTGCGCAACGGCGCCGCCGGCGGAGGCACCCGCATGCGGGAAGGCCTCACCCGAGAGGAGGTTGTCTCTTTGGCCAAAGTGATGGAGGTGAAATTTTCCGTCTGCGGGCCGGCCATCGGGGGCGCCAAGTCGGGGATCAACTTCAACCCCAGGGACCCCCGCCGCAACGAGGTGCTCCGGCGCTGGTACAAAGCTGCATACCCGATCCTAAAGAACTACTATGGCACCGGCGGCGACCTGAATGTAGATGAACTCAAGGATGTCATTCCCATCACCGAAGCGCTGGGCTTATGGCATCCCCAGGAGGGCATAGTTAATGGCCACCTCAATACCGCAAGCGGGGAAAAGGTAAAGGTCATCGGCCAGCTGCGCAATGGCTGCGCCAAGATCGTAGAGGATGCCCGCTACGTTCCGGACAACCACAAATATGCCGTAGCTGACCTCATTACCGGTTTTGGGGTTGCCGAGTCCATCCATCATTATTACGACATTTTTCACGGCCGCAGCCTGGAAGGCAAAACGGCGGCCATTCAGGGTTGGGGCAATGTCGCCTCGGCGGCCGCAGCCTTCATGGCTCTGCGCGGAGCGAAAGTCCTGGGCATTATCGACCGCGAGGGAGGGGTGATCCGGCCGGAACCCATGGGGCTGGAACAGGTCAAGCATCTGTTCGTCACCAAAGCCGGCAACCAGTTGGCCGCCCCCGATATGATATCCTTTGAAGAGGCCAATGAACGCATTTGGAAGCTGGGCGCCGACATTTTTGTTCCGGGGGCGGCTTCCAAACTCGTAACCCGGCGGCAGGTTGACGACATGCTGGCCGGCGGGCTGGAAGTGATCGCCTGCGGCGCCAACGTGCCGTTTGAAGATGACGGAATTTTTTTCGGCCCAACTGCGGAATACGCCGACCGGCAGGCCAGCCTCATTCCCGATTTCATTGCCAACTGTGGAATGGCCAGGGTTTTCGCCTACTTCATGCAGCCAAATGCCGAAATGACCGACGAGGCCATTTTCAATGATGTGTCCCAGACCATCCGCAATGCCTTAATGGAAGTGTACAAGGTGCATCCTTCGCCGGTGGGAATCGCCGGCCAGGCCCTCCGGATCGCCCTGAATAAACTGATGCCGGCGGAAGAAACTCTCCAAACGTACTCTCAGGAGTATTTGCCCGGAGGGCTGTAGGTGGCCAGAACCGCCTTATTCCACCGCCCCAATAAAAGTGGTTGCCTGTAGGTGGCCGCCGCCCGGGGTTGCGTCAAAACGGAACACATAGGGCATTGTAATATATGAAAAATTGCGATGTATTGAAAAACGGGCCGCCAGGCGATGTTTTTACCATAAATGGGCCGGCTTTGGGCGTATTTATTTTTTCTGCGGAAAAATTAGCGGTAAATTTGAAACACTTTTAGTGATGTTAAGTATAAACAGGAAGTAGTTGCCTCTAGAACGGCAAATAAATACGGAAGGCTACTATCTTTAACCGATTTGAGTAATTTGTTTTCCAAAGCCGGATCTGTTGTTTGCACCGCTTCAGCAATTGCTGAAGAGGGAATAGCCCGGTTCGTAACCCTCAATAAAATTTGTGTTGCCGGGTTGGCAGCAGAGAATCGGGGAGGTTTGGCGGTCGGGTTCCGTCAAACCTCCCTCATTACCACAACTTAAATTATTAATCATTAATCCCTATGACTATGACGAAGAGAAATACCCTTCTGCTGGCATTAGCCCTATTCCTGGGGGTGGCGGGTAGCCTTCAAGCCCAAGGATCGAACAACTCTAATTCATATCCCACGCCAAAAAGCATGTTTGAAGTCGGCCTGGGCGGCGGTTATGCTTTCATATCCGGCGATATCGCTCAGCGCCCGGGATACGGCGTCGGCCTGCACGTCCGCAAATCCCTCGATTATGTTTTTTCGCTGCGTGCCGATGGGTTCTATGGCGTGGCCAAAGGCCAGAGGAACGAAAAGGACGGAGGCGCTGAATTTGAAACGACTTTGATGTCGGGCACCATTTTTGGCGTTATTTCCGCCAACTCCCTGCGGTGGAACCAATCCGTGCGCAAATACAACCTCTACGCGATGGTTGGGGTCGGTGGCACGAATTATCAGGCCGACATCCGCGAGGGCAATGACCGGGAATTCCGCAAAGGCAATTCTGCGACCATGCCCCACTTCGGCGCCGGCGCCGGCGCCGCTTTCCGGCTGAGTTCCCGCGTGAATATAGGCATAGAGCACCAGGCCCACATCGGCTTCGGCAACCAGTCTGACCTCGTCGACGGCTTTAATAACACTACCAACTCCACCCGGTCCTCCCTGTTCCGGGATGTGGTAAACTTCACCTCGGTACGCGTCAACATCAATATCGGCGACCCCGGCACGCATTCCGAGCCCCTCAACTGGGTCAACCCGTTGGAGTCGGTCATGAACGACCTGGCCGAGGTTAAAGAACAGTCCATGTTGACGCTGGAGGACTCCGATGCCGACGGCGTCATCGATGCCATCGACCAGGAGCCCAATACGCCTCCCGATGTGCCGGTAGATACCAAAGGGCGCACTCTGGACAGCGACCGCGACGGCGTGCCCGATTACAAAGACCGGGAGCCCTACTTCCCGCCCCGCCCGGGTGAGCGCGTCAATGAGGAGGGCGTAGTGGTTAATCCGATCGGCGGTGGCCCCGGCGGCGGCGGCGTCTCCGAAGCCAGAGTCCGGGAAATCATTGCCGAAGAATTGCAGAATTACCAGCTGCGCGATGAGAGCAGCGCCAGTGGCGGCGGCGTTACCGAATGGTTCCTGCCCATGATCCACTTCGGCACCAGCAGTAACAATATCAAGTACTCGGATTACGGTACGCTGGCCAGTATCGCCCGCATGCTGAAGGGCAACCCGAATATCCGCCTGGTAGTGACCGGATACACCGACGCCACCGGCGAAGTGCCCAGCAATAATGTGCTTTCCTACCAGCGCGCCAAATCGGTTGTCGACCACTTTGTGAATAACCATGGCATCGGCCGGGGCCGCCTGGTCCTGCAGTGGAAAGGCCAGAATGAACTCCTGGTGCCTTCCAGCAGCAGCTACATGAACCGCCGCGTCGAATTCCGGGTTGCTCAGCCTGAAGATGTGGAGATGGACCCCCCTAAGGGCGCCGATTCCACCTCGAATGATGGGTATTAAGCCGGCTAATATACAGTTCGCGCTCTCGGAAAATTAACATTCTTTGCCGCGCGAACTACAACACAAGCGTTGCACGCTACAATGAGGGCCACCCTGCTCCCGGGCAGGATGGCCCTCGTCATTTGGCGGGCTGCCTTCAGGTGTGCCCTGATGCATAGAAGGGGGCCCTCATCTCGTATTCGATCAGAGGCGGCGGACCTTAAAGAGCTCCCTGCGCCCGTCTCTGTGTAAGATCTCCAGGAAGTAGATCCCGGGCGGGAGATCGGCCAGGCTGAGGTTGAGTGTTTCCGTTCCTTCGGCCAGTTGGAGGTTTACTTTAAGGCCGCCTCTGGCGTCGTACAGCGCCACCCGTGCTCCGCCCGGGGAAGGTTCGGGCAGTTCGAGGGTAATGTTCTCCCGGCTGGGATTGGGGTATACCTTCGCTTGTTCATGGCCGGCCCTTAGCCCGGCCAGGTTCCCCCTGTTACAGAAGTTCGGGTTCCTCGATACGGTTACTTTAAACCGGCCCGTACTGGTGCAGCCGTTCTCCGTTACGGTGAGAACCACTTCCGCCAGGCCCATGTTGCCTGCCACTGCTGTGATGCTGGAGCCCGAGCTGGCCAGCGCATAGAGCGGGCCGTTGAATAGCCAGCTGATCTCCGGGTTGGAAGTAGCGGTAATGGCGGTAAAGGTAGCAGTCGCCCTTTCACAGAGGATGGCCGGGCCTTCGATCTGAGCTATGGCATCGCTTCCCACTTCGATCGTCACCATATTCGACTCCAGATAGAAGGGGCAGCCTTCCCTTCTGACGCACCGTATGAAGTACGTCGTCTCGTAAAGGATACCCGGGTCGTAACCAGGGCCGGTAGCTCCGGGAATTGCTTCCCAGTACAAGGGGTCAAAGGGGCCGGGAATGGTGCTTTTCATCCATAAGTATTCCAGCGCCCCGCTTCCTCCGGAAGCTTCCTCGATGCTGATAATGGGGTCGGGGGCATTGCCGGCGCCGCAGAGCGCCTGGCTGAAGCCGATGGCGCCGGGGTCCGTCACATTTTCACAAATAGGCGGAAGCAGGGAGCGGGAGCATACCGTTGAGCAGCCGTCGGCATCGGTTATGGTCACCTCGTATACGCCGGGGCCCAGGTTTCCAATTATGGCGGCGTTTTGGCCGTTGTTCCATTCAAAGGAATACGGAGGGGCTCCTCCTGAAGCTACGGCCCTTATCCTGCCGTCATTGTTTCCGGAGGAAGGAGCCCGGATCACGTCGATCCGGCAGTCGATGGCTGCCGATTGATCGTCAATGGTAAAGCTGCCGGTGTCCGTACAACCATTGGAGTCAGTGATCGTGTACCCGTAATTGCCCGTATTCAGGCCGGATATCGAAGAGGCCGTCTCTCCGGTGCTCCACAGAAAAGTGAAAGGCGGCGTGCCTTCCACCGGGTCCAGTGATGCTGAACCGCCGCCGGCACAGCCCGAATTTTCGACGGTGAGGTTGGGGATGATCGGCCAGGGGGTGATGATGGAAAAATCGCCTTCTTTGGTGCAGCCGCCTGCATCTGTGATGGTATAGCCGTAGACGTCGTTCTGCAGCCCGGAAATGGAGGCCGTGGCGGCTCCCGTGCTCCATTGAAAGGAATAGGGAGGGTAGCCGCCAATTGGGGACAGAGCGGCCGCTCCGTCTCCATTGCCGAAACAGGAAATGTGATCGATGTCGATCTGCGGAATGATCGGGCCGGCTCCGAGGACGGAGAGCCCGCCTTCCCGGATGCAGCCATTGCTGTCGGTAATGGTGTAACCATAAGCGCCTCGCGCCAGGACAGCAATGGACGGCCCGGTGCTGCCATTACTCCAGGACACGGTGTACGGTGGCGTCCCACCGGAAGGGTTTACCGTTGCAGTGCCGCTGAATTGCGGGAGGCAACCGGTGATCGGGCTGGAAGAAGCATTGGCAATGATCGGCCCGGGATGCAGAATGGAAAAGCCGTCGGCCTTGGTATTGCCCACGGCGTCTGTGATGGTATAGCCATAAGGGCCGGCGCTCAACCCGGAAATAGCCGCGGTAGTGGCGCCCGTGCTCCAGGAAAACGTGTACGGAGGGACGCCTCCGGTGGGCGCCAGGGCAGCAGCGCCATCGCTGGCCCCAAAACAGCTGACATCCTGCCTGGTGAGGTTAGACAGAATGGTGCCGCCCTGGGCAAAAACGGATGCCGCCCCGGCAAAAAACAAAGAACAGGCTATCAACAGGCCCGCCTTGCTGCTGTTCAGGGCCAGAAAACGAGGGTAAAACAGAATTCTCATACGCACATCAAAATTGTATTATTTAGAAATAAGAATACACCTTTGAAAATGTGCATATTCGATCTTCAAAAGGACATGCCGCTACTACAGATAATCCAGCCCCCGCCTATCAGTGGCGCCAAAGGCCAAGGTGTGCAGAAAGG
The DNA here is from genome assembly GCA_024103175.1 of Phaeodactylibacter sp. GTDB lineage: Bacteria > Bacteroidota > Bacteroidia > Chitinophagales > Saprospiraceae > JACJXW01. Next base: position 16,524 of record JAGFJE010000119.1, on the reverse strand, counting down.
CCCGATCCCGCTCCAATAGCAGGTTTTTGAATTATCCTTTTACTGTAAGCTGGTTAGCTCTTTTCAAGGGAAAGCTAATGGGAGAACTCTTAAGAATAAAAGATGTGCATATTTGAAGCGTGAAAGTTGCCTCAAATTACATCTTTTTTTAAAAAAAAGGAAAGAAAATAATATAAAAATCACCTATGTTTTCAACTGAGCGTACCAGGGTACAAGGGCCGGCCCGGGCAAACATTTTGTTAGCCAGAGCGCTATATATGGTTTTTTTAACGTATTCCTGTCTGGTTTTTTGTGGCGAAAAAACAGGAGGGGTCAAACCAGGTCCTTTTCCCTCCATCTCGGGCCCCGGGGTTCCTGTTCCAGCGGTTCGGGGCCTTCCGGATGGCGGCGGCGTTCGCGTTCTTCCATCCAGGCTTCCCAGTCTTCACCGAACCAGCCGTTGGCGCCGGGCCATCCGAACGCCTTGATATAATGGATGCCCACAAAAATACCCCAGATGAAACTGGCTTTCCAGATCCCGAAGACGCCGCTTCCCATCAGCATCAGCATGAAAAAAACAAAGTTGAAGATGAGGTAGGAACGAAGGTGGCGGTAAAATTTCATCTTTTCAGAAACCGGGCCGCGCCGGCGCTGGCCCCGGTAAGAATGGTGATGGCACATAGTTCAGTCAGTTTTTTGCCTAAGATAACCGCAGGCGCATCATGCCGCCATATTTTTCGGCCGAATCGCCGAATCGCAGGAGTGAATTGTATAAAGAAGAGGATAGGCGCCTGTAAACCGCTCAGTTTTCCTACCTGTTCTGCAACTGGAACCTGATCTCATCCCCGGCTTCTATCCCGTATTTCGCACAGAAACCGCCAATGGCCTCCACCACGTAGAGGGCATCTCCGATGGAGGTTTGGCCCTCCAGGCTCTGAGGCTTTGCATTAGCGCGGATGTTCAGGATCTTGAAGCTTTCATCGACAAAAATGATATCCAGTGGGATGTAGGTGTTTCGCATCCAGAAGGACTGGGGTTCGGGGCGGTCCATAATGAACAGCATGCCCTGGTTCTCTTCCATAGACCGCCGCCACATCATGCCGGTATTCCTTTCCAGCGGGTCTTTTTTTACTTCGATATCGATCGCTTTGATCACTTCGCCGCTTCCCTGTTCGATGAATTGCAGCTCTCCCTGTTTGGTGAATTGTGGCCCCATTGGCGTTTTCTGGCTTTTAGGAATTGCGAGATAGATCAACCCGCCCAATACGGCTACCGCCAGGGCGATAACCAGCCATGTAAGGTTGCGGCGGCGGCGCTGCTCGGCCTGCCGCCGCTCCGCCCGGTTTTGCTTTTTTCTTCTTGCCATGCGATCTTTTTGGCCGAAAGATAGAAACTCTTTATCGTTTATCGGCCCGGAGAGGGGTTTGATCGGTAGTCATTATGCATCCGGCAAGAAAACCGGCGGCAGAGTAGGGGGAAAGCCCTGCTTGCCTCCTCCTGATGTAAAACCACAACAATCTGCATTATGAAGATCCAAGCAAAAAAAATGATCAACTGGGCCGCTCTGCTGTTGCTGCCCGCCCTGCTGTTTTCCTCCTGTGACGAAACCGGCTATTCTTCTTCGGATTGCCCGGCTTCCGAACGGCGTTCTTTTTCCGTCTCCGGGTTTACCCGCGTAGATGCCGGCGAGAATTTCCGCCTCCTGGTCCAACCGGGCGAGGCCTTTGCCTTCACGGCCGAAGGCTGCACCCGTGACCTCGACGACCTTGAACTCGACGTTCGCAACGGCGAACTGGAGATCCGCTACAACCGCTACCGCAACAACCGCCGCCGGGTAGACATTACCATCACCATGCCGGAACTCGACGGTTTTAACATCTCCGGCGCCGCCGACGCCAATGTGCTGTCCTTCGGGGCTCACCAGGAGTTTCGCGCCGATGTTTCCGGCGCTGCGGAAGTTTCCTTCAGCTGTGAAGCCGAAAACCTGAAGATCAACCTTTCCGGCGCCGCCGAACTGGAACTGACGGGAACAGCGGATAATATGGAGGCACAACTCAGCGGCAACCCCCGCCTGAAAGCCTATACCCTGCCGGCAAGGTCGGCGAATATCGAGGCTTCCGGAACGAGCAAGGCCTGGATACGGGCCGGCGAAACCCTCAGCGTAGACGCCAGCGGCGCCTGCCGCATCTACTACAAAGGGAGCCCCTCCACCGATATCCGGCTGAGCGGCGCCAGCAAAGTAATTCACGAATAATGGAATGAAGGAATGAAGGAATGAAGGAATGAAGGAATGAATGAATGAAGGAAGGAAGGAAGGAATAATGGCGCGCCTCCTATTCCTTCCTTCCTTCCTTCCTACTCCGTCCCATTGATATAATACGCCCCTTTCAGCGCGATCTGTTGTCCCTCCTTAAGATTCAGCTTACGGATCTCGACGAACCCGTCATCCGACTGTCCCGTTTCCACCTCCACTTTGCGGAAAGCATCTCCTTCCTTCACAAAGACGAAGGCCTGCCCCCCGGAGCGAACGATAGCGGCTTCGGGGACGGCGGTTGCCTTCCGCGAATCGGTACGGATGCGGGCATAGAGGAAGGCGCCGATAGCGAGGTTATGGGGTTCCTCATCGAGGTGCACATGGACCTTGGCGGTTTTCCGCTCCAGGTCGATGGCCTTGTTGATGAGGTGGACCTTACCGTAGAGCTCCTCTTCCCTCCCGGGAATACTGGCCACTACCTGCTGTCCTTCGCTCAGGAAGCTGAGGTCCTTGGCAAAAACCTCCAGCTCGAGGTGGACGTGGCTGTTGTCCAGGATCTCGAACAACAGCATTGTGGGCTCCACCAGCTTGCCCGGGTTGGCGTTGACCCTGGTCAGGTAGCCGGCGACAGGGGTATAGAGGCTGATGCTTTTTTGCACCTGCCGGGTTTCTTCCAGGGCGCTGACATTGATGCCGATCAGTTCCAGTTCTGCTTTCAGCCCGTTGTAATGGGCCTCCTCAACGGCGTAGTCGGTGAGGGCTTGTTCGTAAGCCTTACGGGAGGCGGCATCGGCGTTGGCCAGTTCCTCCTTCCGGGCCATATCCTTTTTCAGGAAGGCGATCCTGCCGGCGCTTTCCAGAAAACCCCGCTGCATCCGGATGAGGTCCGGGTGGGCGATGCTGACGAGCAATTCTCCCCGGCGGACGTACTCTCCCGGCAGGTGGTTGACTTTCTGTACGAAGCCGGTGACCGGGCTGTGCACCGAACGGATATTGGAAGGAGGCACATCAATAATGCCGGAGCATTCTATATAGGAGGCGACCTCCCGGGTATCGGGTTGCCCCAGTACGATGCCAGACAACTCCATTTGTTCGGCAGACAGGTAGATGGCGCCTTTTTCGCCGGCGCCTCCATTGTCCTGGCCGGCAGCAGTTTCCGTTTGCTGTTGGCAGGCGCTCAGGGCAATGCCAAGCAGGATGGCAGCGCCGCTTATTTTGGTGTATTTCATGTTGATATCTTATTTATGGGCCACCTGGCCCGTGTTTTTTACTTTGACAGGAATTCGAGATAGAGGACAGCCTGGTTATACTGCCCGCTCAGCTCGATGTACTGCAGCTCATTTTTCAGGGCGGCCTCCAGGCTCTGGGCAAACTGAAAATAGTCCGTTTCCCCGGCGCGCAGGCGGGTGGAGGCGAGTTGCCGCAGGCGGCCGGCCTGGGCCAGCAGGTTCTGCCCTTCTTCCTCCAGTTGCTGGTGCAGGAACTGTACCTGTTGGAGGGCCAACCGGCGTTCCTGTTGGAGCAGCTGTCGTTGTCGGCCGAGGTTGTTCCCGGCTTTCACTTCCTCCAGCTTGGCCTGTTCCACCCGGGCGCGCTGCGCCTTGGGGAACAGCGGCAGGGAAGCGCCCAGGTTCACGGCGTGTAGCGGCCAATCAGGGCGTATGTTTTGCTGCATGGCTCCCAGGCTCAGTTCGGGTTGGAGCATTCGGGCCTCTACTTCGGCCTGCCGGCGGGCGAGTTCGGCCTCCCGTTCGAAAGGGGCGAGCTGGAGTTGCGGCGCCGCCGCGCTGTCCGGCACAGGAAAAGGCAGCAGCCTCAGGCTATCCGATGGCCGGCGGTAGCCCTCGGCGAAGCACTGCTGAAGGAGGCGGACGAAGGCCTGTTCTTCTTCGATCTGCCCCTGTTTCCAGGCATTTCGCGCCTGGGTTTGGAGGTTGGCGGCAAGGGTCAGTTCCATCTGCCCGGCCTCTCCGGTACGGTACTGCAGGGCGGCCTTTTCCACGAGGGTATCATACAGGGCTTCCTGTAGTTCCAGGGCCCGCAGCCGCTGCTGTCGGTAGAGCCATTCCTGCCAGGCGCTGTTCACCTGGTAAACCAGCTGATGTTCGAGCAGTTCCAGCTTGTCGGCGGCCAGGGCCAGTTGCGCCCGGGCGGCTTCGCGCCGGCGCTTGTTCAGCCCTGGAATACCAAGAGATTGGGTAATTCCCAGTTGGTAGTCGATATCGGGAGTGTTGAACTGCCCGACACCCAGCATAAATTCCGTGGAAGGGATGGGCGCTGAGGCATCGATGCCCAACCGGGCCTGTTCCACTTCGATGGCGCCGTTCCTGAGGGTGGGGTGGTTCGCTCTGGCTTGCTGCAGCGCCGCTTCCAGGGTGAGTTCGGGTTGCTGGGCGAAGGCCGGCTGGCTCAAGAAGAGGAGAGCGAGCAACGCTGCTCCGGCAGCCGGAGGAACGGAGCGCTTCAGGTTCCGGTTTGTCAGGTAATACAATACCGGCATGACGACCAGGGTGAGCAGGGTGGCGGTTATCAGCCCGCCGATAACGACCGTAGCCAGGGGCTTCTGTACTTCGGCGCCATTGGAGGTGGAGAGCGCCATAGGCAGAAAACCCAGGGCCGCCACCGTGGCGGTCATGATCACCGGCCGCATTCGGGTGAGGCTGCCGATGATGACCACCTGGCGGATGTTCGTCATGCCGTCTTCATAACGCAAGCGGTTGAAGTGGCTGATGAGCACAATGCCATTGAGCACCGCCACACCGAACAGAGCAATAAAACCAACACCCGCCGAGATGCTGAACGGCATGCCCCGTATCCAGAGGGCCAGCACGCCGCCCACAGCAGCGGTTGGCACCGCCGTAAATATCATCAGGGCGTACTTCAGCTTGCCGAACGTAAAATACAGCAATACGAAGATCAGGGCCAGCGATACCGGAACAGCCACGCCCAGCCGGCGGCGGGCGGCCTCCAGGTTCTCGAACTGGCCGCCGTAGCGGATGTAATATCCCGGCGGCAGGGCCAGGTTTTTCGCCAGCGCCGCCTCTATATCCGCAACCAGGCTGGCCACATCCCGGTTGCGTACGTTGATTCCGATGTTGATTCGGCGGCGGGCGTCTTCCCGGGAGACCTGCATAGGCCCCTCGGTATATTCCACCCTGGCTACTTCGCTCATCGGAATGGAACGGCCGTCATCCAGGTGGATGTACAGGTGGCTGAGGTCCAGGCCCTGCCGGAATTCTTCCTGCAGGCGGACCACCAGGTCGAATTTGCGCTCATTCTCAAACACCGCCCCGGCCGTTTCTCCGGCGTAAGCCGTACGCACCAGGGTGTTGAGGCGCTCGATATCGAGGCCGTATTCAGCGATCTTCTTCCGGTTGAATTGCACGCGAAGCTGAGGCAGCCCTTCGGTCTGTTCTACCCGGACGTCGGCAGCCCCCGGAATGCCTTCGATAATGCCGGCCGCCCGGTCCCCCAGGCGCTTGAGCTCTTCTATCTGCTCGCCGAAGATCTTGACGGCAATATCGGTCTTGGCGCCGGTAAGCAACTCGTTGAACCGCAGTTGGATGGGCTGGGTGAATTCAAATCCCGCCCCGGCTACTACGGAGAGCTTTTCTTTCATCTGGCTCACCAGGTCCTCCCGGTTAGTTGCCGAAACCCACTCCTCCTTGGGTTTCATGATGATCATGATGTCGGCGTCTTCTATGGCCATCGGATCGGTGGGCACTTCGGCGGTGCCGATCTTGGACACGACGTGTTGTACCTCGGGGAAATTCTCCAGCAGGATGCGCTCCGCTTTGGTGGAGGACTGTATGCTTTCCTGTAAAGAACTGCCCGGCTGAATGGTCATCTGCATGGCCAGGTCGCCTTCTTCCAGGGTAGGCAGAAATTCGGCGCCCAGGGAGCGGAAGATCAGCACCGTGGCCAACAGCAGCGCGACGGTGGCGCCCAGGACCAGTGCAGGAAGGCGCAGAGCCCACTCCAGGGTGGGGCGGTAGAGCCGGCGGATGAAGTTGACGATACGCCCGGAGAAGGACTTGTGTTCCCTGATATTTTTGGGCATGGCCCAGGCCGCCATCATGGGGACGTAGGTCAGAGACAGGATCATGGCGCCCAGCACGGCGAAGCTGAACGTCATGGCCATGGGGCGGAACATCTTGCCCTCGATCCCCGTCAAGGTCATGATGGGAATAAAAACGGTCAGGATGATAAAAACACCAAATACGGCAGACCGGAACAGTTTCGAAGATTCTTCGATGATGATGCCGTCCATCTGATCCTGCGTCAGCGTTTTGCCGATGTGGTAGGTGAAAATGGCGTGCAGCACCCCTTCGATAATGATCACCGCCCCGTCGACCACTATGCCGAAGTCAATGGCGCCCAGGCTCATCAGGTTGGCGGAAAGGCCGAAATAATTCATGAATATGAGTGCGAAGAGCATGGCAAGGGGGATTACCGAGGCGACGATCAGCCCCGCCCGGATATCGCCCAGTAACAAGACGAGGACGAAGATGACGATCAGGCCCCCGGTGAGCAGGTTGTGTTTTACCGTATTGATGGTCTTCCCAACGAGCACGGAGCGGTCGAGGTAGGGGTAGATCTCCACGCCTTCCGGGAGCGATTCCTTTACCTGTTCGATGCGTTGGTGCACATTGGTAATGGCTTCCGAAGAGTTCGCCCCTTTGAACATTAGGGTGATGCCGCCCACGGCTTCCCCCAGGCCGTCCATTGTCATGGCGCCAAATCGTTTGGGGCTGCCCAGCTGTACGTTGGCTACGTCCCGAACGAGGATGGGAATGCCCCCCCGGGTGCCGATCACGATGTTCTCGATATCTTTGAAGCTCTGCACCAGCCCTTCGGTCCTTATGTAATAGGCATTGGTTCGTTTTTCAATATAACTGCCGCCGCTGTTCTGGTTGTTACGGGACAACGCGCCGAACACCTCCGCTACGGAGATGTCGTAGCTCTGCAGCAGCAACGGGTCGAGAGCTACTTCGTACTGTTTGAGGTACCCGCCGAAGCTGCTCACCTCAATGATGCCGGTGATGCCCGAGAGCTGCCGCTTGACGATCCAGTCCTGAATGGTGCGCAGTTCCATGGGGCCGTACCGCTCTTCGTATCCCGGTTTTACCCGCAGCACATATTGGTAGATCTCGCCCAGGCCGGTAGTAATGGGCATGAGTTCGGGTTTGCCCATCCCTTCGGGGATCTCTTGTTCGGCCATGCCGACCTGCTCCTTGACATACTGGCGGGCATCGAGCACCGGGGTGCCGTCTTCAAAAACGATGGTGACAACAGACAGCCCGAAGCGGGAAATAGAGCGTATTTCGATCACCCCGGGAATGTTGGCCATAGCTACTTCCACAGGGTAGGTGATGAATTGTTCCACCTCCTGTGGGGCCAGAGAGCCGGATACGGTGACGACCTGCACCTGGTTGTTGGTGATGTCCGGCACCGCATCGATGGGTAAGCGCGTCAGGGAATAAATGCCAGCCCCGATCAAGCCTGCGACCAGTAATAGAATGATGAGTTTATTCTTTACAGAAAACCCAATGATTGCTTTAATCATGGTGTTGTAGGATATTTTGTCCTTGATGGCGAAAGAGTATATTGGCTATCCGCTGTGGGAGGGCCAATGCTTTAGCTTTTCCCGCCTTAAATGGAAGGCAGCAGAGAAAAAAGCCGGGACAAAATGGGGGGGCGGAAGATGGCGCCTTCGTGAGCGGCGCCGGTGAAAGAAAGATAGTGGAGAATGGAAGGGCTCCGGTAGACGGGCAAAGAGGCCAGTTCAGGCACTGCATGATCTGCCGGAAGCAGAGGGGAAAAAATCTGGACGGTTTTCAGGGGGAGTTCCTGGTGGCTCTTTCCGCCGTCTTCGTGTTGATGCCCTCGCGGATTCCAGAAATGGTCATAAAGGAAATCAAAAAAGGAACCTGCATCTTCGAGTTGCTGATGCAGCAGGTAATGTTCCAATACCGCAGGCGCCTTCTTCAGCTGGCTGAAGTCTGAGCCGGGCAGCAGGCTGCCGAGCAGGAAATAGAGCGCTAATATATGAGCGGTAAGCTTCATCGTTTTTCGGCGAAAGGGCCTTCCCTGAAGTTATTTTTTGGTTCGATACAGTGCAAAGATAAGTTTTATCCTTCAATTTTTCTGTGATCTGTTGCTCAGAGAAAATGGGGGCTGGGCCGGCCATGAAACTTTTCCCCGCTTTTTTGGTTTCAAAAGAGTCAGTTAACTGGCGTTTGTTTTGGCAGGGAGAGCAGATAAATCCTATTTTTGTATTTTATCCAGCCAGGATTATTCCCCGGCCTACCTCAAATAAGGACCGCGGCAATGGTGAAAAAAATAGAGAAAGTCAGAAAGGCTATGATTAAAAAACAGGCGGAGGCCCTGATCCCTACGCCCTGGGGCAACTTCAACATGATCGCATTTGCTGCCGATGAAAGTGAATGGATGCCCCACCTTGCCCTCGTCCACGAAAACTGCGATATCACGAAGCCCGTCCTTACCCGAATACATTCCGAATGCATTACCGGCGACCTGTTCGGCTCGCGGCGCTGTGATTGCGGGGAGCAACTGGACAAGTCCCTGCAGATGGCCGCTGAGCAGGGCGGCCTTGTGCTCTACCTGCGGCAGGAAGGCCGCGGCATCGGCATTATCAACAAACTGAAAGCCTACAATTTGCAGGACCTCGGCCTGAACACCGTAGACGCCAACCTGCACCTCGGCCTGGAAGTGGATGCCCGGCAGTACGATATCGCCGTTGAAATGCTGAACGCTCTGGGGGTCAACCGCATCCACCTGCTGACGAATAACCCGGAGAAGGTCGAAGCCCTGGAAAACTCCTCTATACAGGTCATGAGCCGGGTGCCGCTCATCATTGAGCCCAAGAAGGAAAATTTCAACTACCTCAAGACCAAGCAGGACGAGATGGGGCATTATTTCAAGCTCTAACCTGGAAAGTATCCTATGCGCGCAGTACTCATCGAATCGTTCGGCGGCCCCGATCAGCTGTATATCGGGGAATGGCCCAAACCGCATCCGGGCATTCACGAAATACTGGTTCGGGTAGAAGCCACCGCTCTGAACCGGGCGGACATCCTGCAGCGGGAAGGCAAATATCCTCCTCCCGAGGGCGAAAGCACCGTCCTCGGCCTGGAAATGGCGGGGGTCGTGGAAAGCGTAGGGCAGGGGGTCGCCAAATGGAAACCGGGAGATGCCGTCTGCGGCCTGCTCGGCGGCGGTGGGTACGCCGAATACGCCGTCATTCACGAAGATCTTGCCCTTCCCGTTCCCGAGGGCCTCACTGCGATCGAAGCGGCGGGAATACCGGAAGTGTTCCTCACCGCTTTTCAGGCTTTGCGGTGGCTGGCCGGGTTGCAGTCCGGGGAGTGGCTGCTCGTCCATGCCGGCGCCAGCGGTGTCGGCACGGCGGCTATTCAGCTTGCCCGTACCATGGGCGCCCACACGATAGTGACGGCTTCGTCCGGAAAGCATACCCTCTGCAAAGAGCTGGGGGCAGTCTACGCCATCGATTACCGGGAACAGGACTTTGAGGAGGCCGTCCTGGAATATACCCACGGCAAAGGCGTGGATGTGGCGGTAGATTTTATCGGCGGGCCTTACTTTCAGCAAAACCTCAATGTGCTGGCCCTGGAAGGCCGCCTCGTCATGCTGGCCTTTTTGGGCGGGGTGCACGCCGGACAGCTCAACCTCGGCCCCATTCTCCGCAAGCGCCTGCAGGTCACAGGGTCTACCCTGCGTGCCCGCAGCCTGGATTACAAGATCCGCTTATCCCAGGGCCTTTATCGCTATGCCTGGCCCTTGTTCGCTGAGGGTAAGCTGCGCCCCATCGTCGATACTGTTTTCGACTGGAAGGACGTAGCAAAAGCCCACCGGTATATGGAAGATAACCGGAACCAGGGGAAGGTCATTCTGAAGGTTGGATGAGGCCTACCGCGCTATTCCTGCTTTGGTATTCTCCATTGCTACGGAAGCCCGGCTATTGTCTACCGGGATCTCTTTGCATTCCCACACGGGGTTGTAGTTCTCATCCTCATGGCTGTAATGGCAAAGCTGGGCGCTGGACCGGGTATTGAAGACGAAAGCCTGGTTGGCGAACTCCTGATGGGTCGTGTATTCGGCGTGGTAAACGCGCTGAAGGTTGGCGCCATCCCAGTAGAAAAAGGATTTTTCGATGCCGGCCCAGCAGCCGACCGTCATGGTGCTGGCCTCGATGATGGTAAAGCCCTGGGGTGTTTCGAATGCCCGCAGCAGAGGGCTGGAGGCACAGTCCTCGAAAATACAGAGGCCGGGAATGGTTTTCTGGTAGATGAGTTGGCCCCGGCGGACGATCCGCAGCTCTGCGTTGATGTCCTGCGGCGCTTTGCGCTCCTGGGAGGATATTCCCAACATGATGAACTCGGCCTCGCCCTGGCCGTCCAGGTTGACCGAACGCCAGCCTTTGGCGATCTCGCCGCCCCAGATATAGCCGGTGAAGGAACGGCCCTGAGGGTCTTTGCCCCGGACGTGGTACCAGATGTCTCCGTACCCGTTGATCTCATCCTCCGGGAGGTAGTAGTCGTCGGTGTAGGCGATATTTTTCACCCCGTATGCGATGGGAAGCTGGGCCTCCACTTCAGAGTTCCGGCAAGGGCCGCTGTACACCTTGGTATTGCTGAAGGTGAATAGCTCGGATTGGTCCTCGTAAAGCTGAGCCACCTGCGATTGCTGGTGGAACCAATCATAGAATGCATCAAAATCATGACTGACAAAGCGTTCCTGAGCGGGAGTGCTCTGGGTGCTGAGAAGGGCTGCTAGGATCAGGATATTTCTCATGGGAGCGTGGATTAGGGAGTTATGATGTAAACTTTTTTGCCGTTTCGATTATTGCTTTTTGGGGTACAAAATTGTGTGTTTTTACCGCTGCGGACTCATTTCTGACGCTCAAACCTTTTTTATGAAAAAATATATTTTGCTTTTAAGTTCCTTTATGATGTTAAAATTTGCTTCTGCTCAACCCCTGGGCCAACATTTGTGGGAAAGCCGGGTTATTTTGCTTTTTGCGGCTTCCCGGCAACAGGCCGCCTGCGAGCAACAGCTCAGTATTCTGACGAAAGAAAAGGAAGAAGTCACGGCCCGGGCGCTGGTGATCTATACAATTTTGCCGGAAGGCGGACAAAAACCCGATGGCAGCCCTCTTTCTCCGGCTCGATCCCAGGCGCTTCACAGTATATACGGAATTACCCCCGGGACAGGTTTCACTTTTATACTGGTTGGTAAGGATGGAACCGAAAAATTGCGGAAAAAAGAGCCGGTTGCCGCTCCGGAGTTGTTCTCCCTGATCGACAGTATGCCTATGCGCCAGGCGGAAATGCGCCGGGAAAGGCGAAAAACGGACAAAAAAAATTGAGAAATCAACAACATTAATTTGTTTACTTTTGTATAACCCTTTATGTAGCCTTTCAGCTGGCAACCTCCAGGCGCCCCCTAAATACGCGGCCAGAACAGCGGCTCTTCATGATTGATTAAACCCTTACGAAACGGAATAATGTATCAGGACCAGAATAATTCTCCAAAGAAGCTAAGTGTATGGTTGCCCCTGCTCTTTGCTCTCGTGCTGGTGGCCGGAATGCTCATCGGAATGCGCATGCAGTCCAATTCCCCGGTTATCGTTACGGACACGCCCGAAGCGCCCATCCATGCCCTGGGGCAGGGAAAGATCGAGGAAATAATCCGTTATATCGAGGCCAAATACGTGGATGAAGTAGACCGGGAGGAACTGGTGCAGGAGGTTATCGAACAGATGCTGGCCAAGCTTGACCCCCATTCCAATTACATCACCGCCGAGCAGCTGCGGGAGGTGAATGAACAGCTGGAGGGGAATTTCGACGGCATCGGCGTGGAGTTTATGATGCTGGATGATACGATAGTGGTCGTCGCGCCTCTTGCCGGAGGGCCATCCGAAGCCGCCGGTATACAGGCCGGAGATAAGATCGTGCAGATCAGCGATTCCACCATTGCCGGCGTCAATATGGACACCCGCGATGTGATCAACATGCTCAGGGGCGAGAAAGGTACAGATGTGGAGGTTGGCATTCTGCGGGGCAGAGAAAAGAAAGTCCGTAAATTTACCGTCACCCGGGATGAGATCCCTATGCATAGCGTCGATGTGGCCTATATGCTGGATGATAAAACCGGTTACATCAAGATCAACCGCTTCAGCGCAACAACCTACGAAGAGTTTATGCAGGGGCTGGAAAAGCTCATCGAGGAAGAAGGAATGGAAGACCTGGTGGTTGACCTGCGCCACAACCCGGGCGGATACCTCCAGCAGGCCACCAACATCCTCAGCCAGCTTTTTGCCAGAAAAGACAAACTCCTGGTCTATACAGAAGGGCGGGCGGTCAACCGCAATAATTACGAATCAACCGGAAGAGCTTTCTTCGATATTGACGATATCGTTGTGCTCATCGATGAGGGCTCCGCTTCGGCCAGCGAGATCCTCGCCGGCGCCATTCAGGACCACGACCGCGGCATTATCGTCGGGCGCCGCTCCTTCGGCAAGGGGCTCGTACAGGAGCAGTACAAACTGCGGGACGGCTCGGCTCTCCGCCTGACGGTAGCGCGCTATTACACGCCTTCCGGGCGCTCCATACAGAAGCCGTACGGGGAAGGGCTGGAAGAATACGAGAGCGAAATGGCCCACCGCTTCGAGTCCGGAGAACTGGAGGGCAAACACGAGATACCCACCGTCGATTCTACCAAGTATTACACCGACAACGGTAGGGTAGTATACGGCGGAGGCGGCATCTCCCCGGATATTTTCGTCCCCCTCGATACTATCATATACAATGATGCCTACCTCGAGTTGCGCCAGCACATACCCCAGTTCGTTTTTCGCTATATGAATAATGCCGGTAAAGGGCTGGAAGAATACACCCTGGATTCCTTTACCCGGAAATTCGAGGTGAGTGATGACGTGCTGGCCAAATTTCTCGCCTATGCCAAAGGCCATGGCGCCGACGTCGGCCCCGAGGCTATCGAAAGCAACAAGGCCGAACTCAAACGCTTCATCAAAGCGCGCATCGCCAAGCACCTCTTCGACGACAAAGGCTTTTATACGGTCTGGAACCAGGATGACACTATGGTCAAGGAAGCCCTGAAAGTCCTGGAAAAGCCGATCCCGCTGACGGCGAGCCAGAAGTAAGCCTGGATCATTCCACCTTCACCATCACCGGTTTCACCTCCCTGTCCTCTCCCCGCTGTATGGCGGCGAAGTAAACGCCCGGCGCCCAGTTGCGGGTATCGATCCGCAGGCGTTTGGTGGCGAAGCGGGGTGGGGTTTCGGTATTGCGGTACATCTCCTGCCCCAGGGCGTTGTAGACGCGGAAGTCATAAGGCTCGAAGTCGGGGGTTTCGTATTCGACGAAGAATTCTTCGGAGGTGGGGTTGGGATATATCCTCAGGATATCGAGGGGGCCGGAGGTACCCCCGCAGGCCTCGTTGAGGATCTCCATAGCATTGAACACATTGAGCAGGCCGCCGGTGGCGGTCAGGCCTTCCAGGCTGGCCAGCGGTTCCGTGCCGTTGATCAGAGTAGAACGGATGAGCAGGGCCGTTTCGCGGGGGTTCGACAAGGCGTCGGACGCCAGCTCTTCGCAGGGCATGCTGTAGAGCAGGGCAATGGCGCCGGTGAGGTGAGGCGCCGCCGCGGAGTTGCCATCGAAGGGGGCGTACCGGTCGAACAACCACAGCGAATAGGAATTTTGGCCCGGCGCCGCCATATCGATGGAGGCCTCCCCGTAACCGGAGCTGGATTCTTTCACTTCATCCTCATTCATATTGGTGACGGTGATGATAAAATCGCTCTCGCAACTGGTGGGCATATCCCCTTCCTCGTCGACGTTCAGGTTGCGGTTGGCCGTTCCGGCCCCGGTGAGTATTCCGACATCCCCCATCTTGTCATACATGCTGCCCCAGATCGGCTGTTCATCGCAGAAAGTCGGCGTGGTCAGGCCGAAGGAGGCGTTGGTGGCGGCCACGAAGGCCCCTTCGCTGCCACCGCTTTCATTGTAGCGCCGACGCTGATCGATCACGTATTCATAAGCAGAGATGATCTGGTCGACATACTGAATGGCAAATACCATCACCTTAATGTCCCAGTTTGTGCCGCTGATGCCGATGCCGTTGTTTCCTTTGGCGCCTATCAGGCCGGTTACGGCTGTGCCGTGCCCGTTGATGCGCATTTCATTACTGGCGTCGACGAAGTTCCAGCCAAAGGTGTCATCGATATAGCCATTGCCGTCATTATCTATACCATCTCCGGGTTTTTCACCGGCATTGTTCCAGATGTTGCCCTGCAGGTCGGGGTGGCCCAGGTCGCAGCCGCTGTCCAGGACGGCTACCACGATGGTGTCTCCGTTGGCGGTCAGGCCGCCGGTGCTAATGTCCCAGACATCCATAAGGCCGATGCGCGGGAAGCCCCATTGATTGACAAAATCGGGGTCGTTGGGCTCCTGCCGGAATGCTATCTGGTAGTTGTATTGTGCGGCCGTGACCTCTTTCTGGCGCCGGAGCCAATCCATAAGGGCATCGGCGGGCCAGGCGGCGGGGTCGAATTGCAGAAGGTGTATGTTGAGGCTTTTGGCGGCGGCATGCCCGTAGCGCGCCGAGCCGGCCTTTTGCCGGTTGATCTTTTGCACAAGGGTAGCAACGCCGGCGTCCTTATCGAGCTGTACCAGCAGTTCATTCTTTACCTGTCCGGTGGCGGGGTCTACCAGTTGAGCTTGAGCGAATAGCGCAGTGAAAAGGAGAGTTGATAGCCAAAAAAACCTGTAGATCATCTTTTGTATACTTTTTAGAAAGCTCAAAGTTATGGAAATTGAGCAATTGGGGGGCGGTAATTTGCCTGCTTGCCATTGACGGACAACTTTAATTTACAGTGTCCGGTACGCCTCATTCAGGCGCTCCCGTACTTTCCTGAAATAACCGGGCGAGTGCAGCAGGCGGCTGCCATACCAGGAAAAGAGCTGCCCATCGACAAAGTTGGTAGCGGCAATGGGGCAGGCCCGGCGAAACTCCTCCCGGTGCTGTGCTTTAAAGGGGTAGGGTTCGGAAGAGAGCAGGATGGCCTCCGGGCTGGCTTCGGCCAGCTCTTCCATACTCACTTCCGGGTATCGGGTTTTATGGGCGAATACGTTGTCGAAGCCCGCCCGAAGGAGCATATCGTGGATGAAGGTATCGGCGCCAACAGCATAATACGGTTCCCGCCAGATGAAGTAGGCCGCCCGGCGGCGGCGCCTGCCCGCCAGCTCGCGGGCCAGGGCGTCGAAGTTTTCCCGGATCTTTCCAGCCAGTTCGCCGGCTTTTTCTTCTCTGCCGGCCAAGGCGCCGATGCTGCTGATCATCTCCAGCGCCTCCTCCAGTGTTTTTACATCGCTCAGCCAGACGGGATATTGCTGCGCCAGCGCTTCGATCTGCGCTTTGTCGTTCTCTTCCTTGTTGCCGATGATCAGGCCGGGCTGCAGGGCGCCGATCTTTTGCAGGTTCAGTTGTTTGGTGCCTCCGATACGTGTTTTAGCCCGGTACCATGCTTCGGGCAGGACGCAGAATTTGGTGATGCCCACCGTTTCTTCCTCCAGGCCCAGGTAGGCCAGAAGTTCAGTCTGGGAGGGCACCAGCGAGATGATCCGCCGGGGCGGAAAATCTATTTCTATTGTTCTGCCGAGCTGGTCGGTAAAGGTTTTTTTCATACGTTTGGCTTGTTGTCGGTTGTCGGTTGTTGGTTGATTGTTGCCCGCGCCCTGCCGGGAACATTCCGGGCCTGCCCGGCCGGCAACGATCAACCGGCAACAAATAACGGAGAGGTGGGCGTAATTGAAAATGGAACGCGGATCTGTGCCGATTAGGCGAATAACGCGGATCTCGGGCAATAAACCTGCAAACGCCGTTGGCCATAGCGATAACTATACGGCATAGCGCCGGGCGATCTTAGCGGATACTGCCTGGGGCCTTTACGGCCCCGCACAGATCCAGGCCCATGTGAAGCCCTGATCCGCGTGATCCGCCAAAACCACGATAATCCGCGTTCCATTCCCGGCGCCTGTAGGTGGTTTTACGCCAACCCCTCAACAAATAACTGAGAAGTTGTTTCCACGCTAAAACGGCAACGGCGTGCCGCTCGTTGCCGTCAGCACCTCAAAATGTTCCTGTATCTTTTTTAACGCCGAATGCCCGGATTTGTTAATGACTTTTCTGCCGTCGATGGCCGATACCCGGGTGAGTTCGCCCAT
>JAGFJE010000724.1 GCA_024103175.1 Phaeodactylibacter sp. | reverse complement strand
TTTTTTCGGGACAAATTCAGTGAGTTGTTTCAGAAAAATTGAGACATTTGATAGGTATATTTTTGTAGCAGTTTGATTATTAGGACTTTTAGTGATGTAGTTGCATGCATTTTCATTTCAAAAAATGACCGAATGCGAGAGAGTAAGCTGATCGCTTTATTGCGGTCCATCAAACCGGAGGAGCAGCGCTGGCTGGCCAAGTGGGTGCGCTCGCCTTATTACAACAGCAATGAATGGGTAGTGGCCCTGTTCGATCATTTGCGCAAGTATGCCCCCGGGTATGATTCGCCTAAAATCACTAAAGAAGCGATTTTCAAGCATGTATTCCCGGACAAGCCCTACGACAGCCAGCGCCTGCGGGTGCTGCTATTCCGCCTGTCCGCTTTGGTCGAGGAGTTCCTGGTGGCGCAACGCCTGAAGCGCGGCCGCATCACCCATCAGGAACTGCTGCAGGCCGAGCTGGGGGAGCGCAATCAGTACGAGCTGTTTCTCAAACAAAACCAGGGCCTGGCCGAACAACTGGAGCAGAGCCCCTACCGCGATGAGTACTACTACCTGGCGCGGTGGCGGCAGCAGCACGATCATTTCTTCCACCCCCGCACCGCCCGTTACGGCTTCTCCACCGATCAGCTCGAAGGGATCATGCAAAACCTGGACGCTTTCTATGTTTTATCGAAAATGAGGTACAGCGCAGAGTTGCGCAACCGGCAGAATATCCTGCCGGAAGCGTACGAAATTGCCTTGTTAGGGGAAAGCATTCAACTGGCGGAAAAGCATCCGGTATTTCGGGGTGATAAGGTATTTCAGGCCTACCGGGATATACTGGCGCTGATGGAGCAGCCGGAAAACGAAAGCATCTACCGGCGGTTGGAGGACATTGCCTATCACCACCTGCATTTGCTTCGCCCTACCGACCAGGCCTCCCTGCTCCGCTACCTGGTCAATACGAGTATTCAATTATACAATAAAGGTAAACAGGAGTACCTGGGCCGGCAGTTCCGGCTCTACCAGCTGGGGCTGGAGAAAGCGCTCTTCCTCGACGAAGGCAAGCTTTCCGATACGACATTCCTCAATATTATTGTGACGGCTTCCGTCCTGGGGGAATTAGACTGGATTGAAAAATTCATTGCCCGGTACGCCCCCGCATTACCCGCCGCTCAGCAGGTGGATGCGGTAAGCCTGGCCACCGCCTACTGGTACTTTGCCAAAGGCGATTTTTCGGCTTCCAACGCCCTGCTGCGACAGGTGGAAAGCACGGGCCTGCAGTACCAGCTGCGCGCCAGATCCTTATCTCTGCGCAACACTTTTGAGCTCTTCCTGCAGGATGGCTCTTACTACGATCTGGTGGTTTACGAGTCCAAAGCCTTCGGCAAGTTTCTGCGCCGTAATGAAAAGATATCCTCCGGCCGGGCTCAGGGCTATCTGAACCTGGCCTCCTCCCTTCGCAAACTGGCCGGGCTGAAGGCCGGCGGCCAGTTGAGCAGCGATAAGCTGGCGAAGCTACGTAAGAAACTGGAAAGAGAAGGCGCCGTGGTCGCCAGGCCGTGGTTGATGGAAAAGCTGGCGGCGTTAACCTGATCAGCCATCCATAATATCTTCTGTAACAATGGCCGGAGGCGAGCCCGGTTGCCCTGAGAGGTTTCCTGTTTTGACCATCAGCCCGCCGGGAAATGCTGCCGCCCTTTTCGGAATCAGGCCTAAGGTGTTTTTCATGATCAGTGTATGTTTTAGTCTTTTTATTTTTGAATGTTCAAGAAGTAAAAAACTGATGCTACAAAGATGGGCCCGGCCGGCCTAAACGGGGTTGTCGAATGGGTGCGGAGGTTTGTCAATCCGTTGCACCGGCCCATTAAATGTTTGTCAATTCGTTGCAAGGATTGGTTGTGTCAGTGGCCTAAATGTTTGATAGGCAACTAATTGCTGGTTGCGCTGGGCGGAAAGCCAAAGGCCTCCTGATAAGACCTGGAAAAATGGGCAACATCCTTGTACCCCACCTCCCAGGCCACTTCGGAGACGTTGAGGCCAGAAGTTTCCAGTAAGTCTCTGGCTTTATTCAACCGGTAGGAACGGATGAAATCGGAGGGGGAGGCGCCGGTAAGGGCCTTCAATTTGCGGTAGAGCTGGGAGCGGCTCATGCGGATCTTCTGACAAAGCTGGGGCAGGCCGAAGTCTTCGTCTTTGTAGTGTTGCTCAATGATGCGCCGCACCTTTTGGATAAACTCATCTTCAACCTGGACATCTTCTTTTTTGACCTCCGGAATCGGCGCCCTGGCGGAAAAATAGGCCACCATACGCTGCTGCCGTTCCACCAGTTTGGCCAGGCGGACGAGCAGCTCTTCGCGGTCAAAGGGCTTGGCCAGGTAGGCGTCTGCCCCGCGGCGCAGCCCCGTGATCTTAGAAGAAGCATCGGCCTTAGCGGTCAGCAGGATGATGGGGATATGGCTGGTGCGCTCGTCGTTTTTCAGCGTATCGCACACCTCGTAGCCATTTTTCTCAGGCATCATCACATCGCTGATGATGAGGTCCGGGATGTTTTCGATGGCTTTTTCGATGCCAATGAGGCCGTTGTAAGCCACGTCCAGCTGGTAAAAATCACTCAGGCAGCTCCTGAGGTAGGTGACGACGTCGGGATTGTCTTCAATGAGGAGGAGGTGAGGGAGGGAGGCGAACAATGGACGGTGGACGGTGGACGGTGGGCGCCTGAAGGTTTCCTCGGCCGCCGGCAGGGTGGTAAGAGGTGTCGGGGCCTCCTCCATTTGAGCACCTGCGTACCCTTCTGGTTCAGCGGTATGCCTGATCGGTAGCGAAATGGTAAACGTAGTACCTTTTCCTAACTGGCTTTCTACGGCAATGTCGCCGCCCATCAACTTTACCAACTCCTGCGTATGGGCCAATCCGATACCCGTACCTTCCCCCCGCCGGGTCGTAGAGCTGTCCGCCTGATAAAAGCGATTGAATATGTAGGGCAGTTTTTCCTGATCAATCCCCACCCCGTTATCGGATACCTCCAGGAACAACTGTTTGTCTTCTTCTTTGGCCCGCACCGTCACCTCCCCGCCGGAAGGCGTGAATTTTACGGCATTGGAAATCAGGTTTGTCACCACCTGCTTGAGCTGCTCCGGGTCATAGTCCATCACCAGCGACTCCAGCGATGTGTGGAAACGGAGGGACAGGTTTCGGCTATTGGCATAGGTTTGAAAGGACTCCGCCAGGTAGCGGAGATAGGGCACAACATCCCCTTGCTGGAGCTGGAGTTGAAACGCACCACTTTCCAGTTTAGATAGGTCGAGCAGTTGGTTGATCAACTGCAGCAGGTTCTTTCCATTATTCCGGATGAGTTCAACCCCGTCGTCCAGATGTTGATGAGGCGCCTTTTTGATCTGCTCCGCCATACCCAGGATAACGGTAAGGGGGGTGCGGAACTCATGGGTGAGGTTGGTGTAGAGGCGGCTCTTAAAGCTGTCCAGTTCTTTGAGCTTATCGGCTTCCACCTTTTCCAGCGCCAGGTTGGTTTTCAACGCCTGCCGGTGGAGTTCGGACCTTCTGACAGCATACAGGATGCCGCCCAGCACTACAGCGTAGAGCAGGTAAGCCCACCAGGTGGCCCACCAGGGCGGGTGGACGACAATGGTTAAAGAAGTAGTTGCCTGATTCCATCTGTCGTCGTTGTTGCTGCCTTGTACATTTAAAGTGTACTGGCCGGGATCAAGGCTGGTAAAGGTGATCTCCCGTTTGGTTCCCAGGTTGATCCAATCGTTGTTGAAGCCATACAATTGGTAGGCGTATTGGTTTTTTTTGGAATTGCGAAAATTGAGCGCCGTCAGTTCGAAGATGATAATGTTGTCCTCATAGGAAAGGTGTATCTCATCCCGGTGGGTTATGCCTTTCACCTTTGTTTCCAGGGTTTTGCCTCCTCTGGTGCTGTATTTTTTTAAAGAGGAGATAACAACCGCAGGAATAAAAGGGTTCTCCCGGATGCTGTCCGGATAGAACAAGCTCAGCCCGTTTTTGCCTCCGGCGTAGAAGGCAGCCTTACTTTTGCTGCTGATGAAGGCATTGGGGTTGAAGCCATGGTTTAAGAGCCCGTCCCTGGAGTCATAGTTTTTAAATTTCCCGGTTTTCGGGCAAAACCGGGAAATGCCGTTTTTCGTGGCCAGCCAGAGGAAGCCTTGTTTATCTTCCTGGATACCGATGATGTAGCCATCGGCCAGGCCTTCCGATTCCAGATAGTGTTCAAAGGAATGGGTGGCGGGGTTGAATTTTTCCAGCCCTCCTGCAGTGCCGATCCATAGTTGCCCCCGGCTGTCTTCAAAGATGGCGTTTATCGTATTATTGGCGAGTGAATTTGGGGCCTTCAGGCCCTGTTGATACAAAATGAAGGCGTCGGTTTCGGGGTCAAAGCGGTGAAGCCCGTCTAAAGTGCCCACCCAGATGTTGCCGTTTTCAGCCTGCAGCAGGCAGGTGGCCCAGTGGTGGTTCAGAGCGCCCCGCTTTTCGGGAGAGTGCCGGTAGCTTTTGAAGCGGCCTTTTTCGATCGCTTCCTGGTCTTTTAAAACCGAGACACCCAGCGTGGTGCTTACCCAGATCTCGTGTTCGGCGGTTTCGAGAATATCGGTGACAAAGTCGTCAGACAGGCTGGTAGAGTCATTCCTGTCGGTCAAAAAATATTCAACGGTTTTCGTTTTTGGCCGGCAAAGGTTGAGCCCTCCGCCCCAGGTACCGATCCAGATATTGCCCTTGCTGTCCTGGAACAGTGCGGATATCTCATTGGTGTTCAACCCGTTGGGAGGGTTTAGCCAGGGGGGCACGGGGCGAAAACTGTAGGTTTTGGGGTTGAAAACCTTCAACCCATGCCTTCTTGCTGCAATCCAGACTTCATCGTCCCCGACTTCCAGCAGGGCATTGATATAGGAATGGGGCACTCCGTTGCGCTGCCCGGCCTGGTAGTGGAAGTTGATGAAATGGTTGCCTGTATTTACGATATGGAAAACCCCGGCCCCACCGGTGCCGAACCAAATATCACCGGCCTGGTCTTCTATCGGCCCCAGGGCCCAATTGTGGGCCGGGGTAAAAGGAGCGAGCCCTTCAGGGAGAAAAAAGCCGGTTTGCTGAAAATTGGAATCCAGGACGTATAATCCCTGCCAGCTCGGCGCCAGATAACGGCCGGAATGGGTGCGCCTGAATCCATTGAGCCCGATGCCGGCCAAAGCCGCCGAGCTCGTGCCGGCCAGGGCCAGATGGCCATCCTCTGCGTACTGATAGAGCTTTTCAGTTGCCACGACCCAGTTTTTGCCGTTCTGAGGAGGGGCGATCCAGTAGATATTCAGGCCCATGCCTTTATCGGCCCTTTCCTCCATCAGGACTTGCCGGAAGGTTCCCGCTTTCTGGTCAAAAAGCATCAGGCCCATCCCTGCGTATCCAACCAGTAGCCGGCCGCCGGCTGATGAGCCGAGGGCCGTCACGATATGAGTAGGTTCCTTTTCCCAGGGCAGGTGGTGGGTAGCCTGGTGCCAGAAGCGGGAAAAGGTTTGGCTGGACTTGTCGAACCGGTTCAACCCGTTGAAGGTGCCCAGCCACAGTAGCCCGGATTCATCTATCAGAAGGGTTTTTACCTGGTTGTGGCTGATGCTTTTCTCATCCGCAGGATCATGCTGGTAGCTCCGGAAAGTTTCCGTCCGGGGGTCAAAGCAGTTGAGCCCCCCGTCGGTGCCGATCCAGAGGAGGCCCGCCTCGTCTTCCAGCAGCGCGTTGATCTTGTTGTTGCTGATGCTGGAAGAGTCGCCCGGACTGTGTTTGTAAACGGTGAAGGCGTATCCGTCGTAGCGGTTCAGGCCGTCGTTGGTGCCAAACCAGAGGTACCCCGTCCGGTCCTGAAGGCAGGCATTGGCCTTGTTATCCGACAGGCCCTGCTCAATGGTGAGCTGTTCTACGGAATATTTCCGGCCCGTTCCGTTGGCCTGCCCGGAGAGGGCGGGCGGGGCTAGCAGGAGCAAACCCATAGAAATAGTCAGCGCCCGGAAGATGTGTGGGCGCCAGGTACTGTGTTCTAAGGAGAAGCAGGCTATCGGTGAAATGGCCGGAGAACGGAGCAGGCGGTAGAATGTGAAAAAAATAAAGCTCATTGCTGTTCAGGGCGTTTCCCATTTATTTGCTGAGCGCAGAATGGTTACCCAAAGATAAGTAGTTTTACGGCGGTAAGATAATATTGTTGCGCGAACAATAATATGGGCAAAATGCAGAAAATCACTAATTTGCACAACCAACACAATTCCTTTGGCCATGTTACCCAAGATCACCCAATGGTTTCGCCTCCAAAACCGCAACCCATTCAAAGTCCGCAACTGGGACTGGAAGCGCGCCGTTCAGCTCGAGCGCTGGGCCACCGCCCTGGACCGCCTGGCCACCATCGCCCTGAAGCTGGGCACCCTCTTTCTGATCATCGTAGCCATCGTGCTGGTCAGCCGCATTTTTCAGGACCAGGGCTACGTGCTCGAATCTTTCAGTGTGCCGCTGCACCTGGAAGAAAGTGGTTATAAAGGGGACGTAGTGGCCCGCCGCATCCAGGACGAGGTGCTGCTGCTCAAGGAACTGGCCAGCTCTGTAAAGGAAGACTCTTTGCAGCTGGCCGGCAACCAGCAGCCCGACCTCAATGTGGCGGTCATGGGCATCGGGGTGTCGCTGCGGTCCGTCACCTACCACCTGCGGGAGATGTTCGGCCGGCCCAACCACCTGATACAGGGGGAGGTCACCCGCCTCGACGGGGAATATGCGCTGGCCTTGCGCATGACGGGCTATCCTACCCACTCCGCTACCGTGAAGATAGGAGAAAGCGGGGAGAAGGCCGCCGTGGACTCCCTCCTGCGTCGGGGGGCGGAGCTCATTGTCACCAATACCGACCCCTACCGCCTGGCGGTGGTCAAGTACCGGCAGAAGAAATACGACGAGGCGCTGGAGCTGGTGCGCATCATGCTGCGCAGCCGCCCGCAGGAGGCCCACTGGGCCTATCTGGCCTGGGGCAGCATCCTCCAGGACCAGGGCAAGCACGAACTGGCGCTGGATAAGTTCGAGAAAGCGGCGCGCACAAGGCCGGATTTCCCGCTGGCCTACGTCCGCCAGGCCTGGGCTTTTATCCGCCTGGACCGAACAAAAGAAGGGATGGAAGCCATGCGGAAGTCCGTAGAACTCGCCCCTGAAAATATTGACCGCTGGCGCTCCTACGCCTGGTTGCTGCACAGCGCCGGCGAATTCGAGAAGGCCGACAGCGCCTTCGAAAAAATGACCATACTGGCGCCCGACGACCCCGACGCCTGGAGCACCTGGGCCGACAGCAAGGTGAGCCGCGGCGCCATGGATGAAGCGCTGGAGATCGTGGACCGGGCCGAGAAGATGGCCGGGGAGAACGCTCAGGGCTATATGACCCGGGCCCTGGCCAGCCTGGCGCGGGGCGATACCATGCAGGCCCTCCAACAGGCCGAGGCGGCCTTTGAGATGGACCCCACGACGCCCTGGATACCGGCGGCCGTTATGCGGGGCAACTATTACACGGGCAATTACGAAAAGGTGGTGCAGACTTTCCGGAAGGCAGGGCAACACCTGGCCGGCTCGGAGCACTACCAGAATGCCATGAACCTCACCGCCATGGCCCATAACATGCTGGGCGAGCACGCCCTGGCCATGGACAAGGCCCGGGCCGCCGTCGCCCTGGACACCCTGCAGGGCTACCCCTACACCACCCTGGCCGAAACCTTCGCCTTTACCGGTAAGGTGGATAGCTTTTATCACTACATGGAAGTAGCTTTTCAAAAAGGCTTCAAAATCTCCAATATCGATGCGTCCAAGCCGCCGTATAATGCGCTGGTGCAGACGCCGCGCTACCGGGCGCTGGTGGAGCGCTATGGGTTGAAGAATTAGTTAAGTGAAGACTTGACAAGCCTGCTTCGGTTGTCTGTGGCGGAGGCTTGTCAAGTCTATCCGGCCGTCATTCCACCATCTTCGAATGGCTTGTCTCATCGATAAAAACAAGCCCGTCAAACTGGTAGGGTATCGCCATTTTGGCCTCATAGCTGTAGTCGGAGGCCATATAGCCGATGAAGCGTACCGGGCGGGGGTATAGGAGCCACGGCTGATCACGCCCCGGCCGAAGATCGAGTATCAGGCCCGGCGCTTTCTTTTCAGTGGCGATCCGGTGCAAGGCTTCGTCGAGGCTGCCGCCGGGCGAGGGAAAGGCTTCTATGGGAACCATGGCGCGGTTTTGGAAATTCAGCGTGGCGCTGTACGTCCCGGAGTAGGTGGACAGCCCGAAGGCGCGGTAATTGCCGCCGTACCTCCGGGCCAGGTGCGCGCCCATGGAGTTGCCCTGGAAGTAGTTGTATAAGGAGTCGGGGCTTTCTCCCCGGCTGATGTGGGAGTCGTGGGCCCAGATGATCATGCGCGTAGCGGGGGGGCGTTGGGCCAGCAGCCAGCCGATGTTCTCCGCCATGGCCTCATCGCGGCTGGCAATATCCTGGGCAAAGGCGGTGCGGGCGGCCCGGCGGATCACGCGGGCGTTCTGGATGGCCCATTCTACCCGGCGCTTTGCCTCAGGCGTTTTGGCTTGCCTGCGCCAGTATTCTTCCTGTTCGGAAACCAACCGCCACACCTCCCGGGCATTGTCCAGCCAGCATTGCCTGACGCTGTCCGGTCCGCTGGGATAGTACTGTTGCCGCCAGGCTTCGCGGTAGGAGTTCAAAAGGCTATCTGCCGAAGAGTGTACTTCCGGGGCATAATCCGCCAGGAAAGCCAGCAGGCTGTCAATAGGCAGTTGGGGGTCCTGCATATCGAAGCCGACGAATTCCACCTTGTTTTGCGGATTTTTCAGGTTGTAGGCGCGCATCCATTCGATGAGGGCCAGCATCTCTTTCGTGTTCCATACGTTGAACATCACGCTCATGGCTTCCCGGGCACCGCCCTCGCCGAACAGGACGTACCGGTTGACCGCTTCCACGGCCAGTTGGTTGGCCTCGATGGCGAAAACGGTGGCGCCCATTTCTCTCACAGCACACTCCAGCAGCCGGTGTTTGATGCGGAAGAATTCGCCGGTGCCGTGGGTAGATTCGCCCAGGGCGATGAGTTGGGCATCGCCGGCGATGCGGCGGAAGGCGGCCAGCCCGGTAGAGTCCGGAAATTTGCCTTTCGGCGTAGCGCCGGATCCTTCCAGCGGAGTGGAATGCCGGGACAGCCATTCCATCTGAGCGGCAGAGAACTCCGGGGCGACGGGTGCTTCTTCAATGGTTTCACCGTCGGCGTAGCAACGGAAGGCATCGAACCAGGCGCTGCCGCTGCCCTGCACCCCGACAGTGGCCGCGATGGAGTAGGAAGCGGTGTCCACTTCTATTGCCATCCCAAAGGATGTCCAGGAGGTCGTGAGCGGGGTGTCGCCGCGGCCTTGTACCTCTACCGTATCAGCGCCGAGCTTTCCGGCCTCGCCCCAGGCGGCCAGGGTTATCCGGGCATTTCCGACAAGGTTATCAGCCTTTATTCGGCCCTTTAGTTCCAGCCGTTTACCCTTCAGCCCCCAGGGGTCGATCCAGTAGCCAAGGGTATGGGAGAAGGCGTCATCGGGCGCCTCCTTTCCGGAAATCCGGAGGCTGTATTTACCCGAGTAGGCCACTGTGCTGTCCATCGCAGCTTCGGCATGAGGCGCCAGCCAGTAGTACTGCCAACCCCAGGGGCGGGCGGGGCCTTCGGCGCCTGGCAGTTCAAAATCCATGTTGAGAGGTTGCTGGGCCTGAGTGGCCACGGGGCTGCAAAAGAGGGTTGTAGCGGCCAGAATGGAAAAGAGATATTTCATGAAATTCATTTTTTTTAAAGATTCCAACCTGCCGGGTTTTCAGAGTGGCCCCATTTAGCCGAACCCGGCAGCGCCCGCCTGCTGTGCCAGCGGCCGGCAGGTTTATCGGAGATGCTGGGGGGGGCTATAATAATGCTGCCAGCAAGATTCGTCTTCGATAAACCTGCCAGGTTGAGCCAGGCGTGGGCATACCGGAAACCAGGCAGGTTAAAGCGCCTTCGATACGCAACATTACACAAAAGCCCCTATCTTAAAGCCTCAATAAGCCAATGAGACTTCTTTTTATGATGAACGGAAACGGACTGTCCGAAGGTGCGGCCTTTGTGGTGGCTGTTCAAACCGCGGTAGTTTGCCTGCTGAACGTTTTCAATGCCAACCGCTCCAACCGGTATCTGGGGGCGCTGGTCCTCGTATTTCTGGGTAGCACCAAATACTATCTGTTCTCCTATCTTGGCTACGGAGCGGTGTACCGGATTCTGGAGAGCTTTTCCACTGCTCAATTTTACGGGCCGGTTTTTTATCTCTTCCTGCTATCGGTCATTGGTGAGGACAACCGGCGGAAGGCCATAGCCCACCTCGTCCTACCGGTGGGTTTGATGCTGCTTTCTTTCCTGAGAACCTGTTGGGGAGTATGGGCTGGGGATAGTTTCCTGAAGGTGGTGACAGCAGTAGAATATGGCATGATCCTGTTCTATTTCTGGCTCTGTCTGCGGCTTTTCCGGGACGGCCGTTTCCGGCAGGTGAAAGTCTGGCAGCGCTATCGGTTGTTCTTTGACATCGTATACGGCTACTTGCTTTACAACTTCACGGACCTTCTCATCATGATCTTCTGGCCTGCTTTCTGGCAGAGCCTGATGCCCGGCTTTTTCTACCTGGATATGTTGCTCTACCTGCTTTGCTTTTGTTTTCTGATCCTGTTTGGCCTCACGGAGCTCAACTGGGTGCGGAAGCTGGTGGTACCTGCCTCGGTGCACTTTTCCGGGGGGGCTTCCCTGCCTGCACTGGAGGAATTGGGGCGCCGGCTGGATCGCCTGTTTGAAGAGGATGGGCTGCACACTGACCCGGAGTTGAGCCTGGGCGGGCTGGCCGGCAGGTTGGGCGTTTCCCCTGTGGTTGTTTCCGAATATTTGAAAAGCCAACGCAATATTTCTTTCTATGAACTGCTCAATCACCACCGGGTACAGGAGTTCAAACGAAAGCTTACAGATCCCGATTACCAGCACCTCAACCTGCTGGGCCTGGCCTATGAGGCGGGCTTCGGCTCCAAGGCGACCTTCAACCGGGCGTTTAAAAAAGTGGAAGGGATAACGCCGGGGGAGTTTCGCAAGAAGATGGGGAGAGGAGGGGATGGGGAGAGGGAGTGATAGGGCAAGCTTTGAAAAATTTTTATTTTGTCATCTATTGCCACAAACTTGCGGACAGCAAACGGCCATTGATATTATAAAACAAACTTTCCCCCGTGACAGGCTTTCAGCACCACCTACTGTAACGGCGGCTGTAGGATATGACGCGGCACTGCTCCGCGAATGCATCCATCTGCAGCTGCCAGCTGCGATAATCGCCGAGCGTGCCGTGTACCTCGATCCGGATGATAGAATGTTAAAACTGAGGCCTGAAAACTGGTGTTAGCAGGATTTTACCCGCTGTTTTTCTTTGTTTTCCCTATCTTCCTTGCGAAAGAGATCACCCGATATGAAAAAAACAGAAATCATCCTGCTGGCCGTTGCCTTTTCCGCTACGGCCGTTTTCAGCCAGCCCCGGCCCTGGGCATCCATTGTTTCGCAGTTTGTCGAAGATTATGAAACACTGGATATCGAACCCCTCCGCCTGTCCTATGCCGACAACCTGGCCGGTATCCAAAGCCAGGAATACCTTCGGCGGCAGGCGCAGGTATTTGCGGCCCTACGCAGCAGCCTGAACCGGATAGCGTACGATGAACTGCTCCCGGATGAGCAACTGGAATACGACTTACTACGGTACCACTTATCACTGAACGAGGAACGCCTTCAACTGGAAGAGCAGTGGCTGCTGTCCCGCCCGCCGGGGGAAATTCCCGCTGCCGGATTGGCAAGCCTGCCCAACGGCAAGGCCTGGTACGCCCACTTTCTGAAGCGATGGGTGGATGCTTCCGTCACACCGGACGCCCTGTTTGCATTCGGTATGTCAGAGATCGCAAAAGTGCAGTCGGAACTGAGGCGCATTCAGGAGCGAAGCGGGATGGACAGCCTCGCCTTTCAGCAGTACATCAGCAGCGAAGCCTTTTTCTACAACGATGTGGATGCCGTACAGCAGGCTTTTGAAGCGTATTCGGAAGAAGTGGCGAAGGAGCTACCGGATCATTTTCCCGGCATAACGGCCATTCCGGACATCAGGATCAGGCGGGGCGCGCTGGAGCGGATGGCCCAGGTGCCTGCCTTCTATACGGACAATACCTTTTTCTACAATTTCTTCGACAAGCCTTTCAACAAACGGCAAATCGCCTGGGTATACCTGCACGAGGCTCTTCCGGGGCACCACTATGAGCGCTCCTACAGCCAGTCTTTGGAACAGTCGCCGGTGCAGCGGCTTTTTTACAGCCCGGGCTACAGCGAAGGCTGGGCGGCCTACGTCGAGGAGATCGGCAACGAGGTCGGCGCCTACCGAAGCATCTACGATGAGCTGGGCAAATGGGAATGGGACATCGTCCGTTCCGTCCGCGTTCCGCTGGATGTCGGGCTGAACTACTACGGCTGGAGCGACGAGCGGGCCCTGGCCTTCTGGCGCCGCTATATCACCGGGCAGGATGACATCGGCCGGCGGGAGATCGCCCGCATGAAACGCTGGCCCTGCCAGGTGATCACCTACAAATACGGCGCCGCTAAAATACTGGAGTGGAAGGCCCGGTTTGAAGTGCGGCCGGGCTACAGCCTCCTGGCCTTCCATACCGAAGTGCTGAAGCGCGGGCCGCTGCCTTTTTCCATCCTGGAGGGTTTGATTCTGAAGGAGGCTGATTGATATAAGCAATGCACTGTAATTTAACCGTTTTGTCGGCGAGCACTCGTGCGGCGATCATCTTGATCGTACGCTGGCCTGCTCTAAAACTTTCTAACATGAGAACCATTCTTTTGCTGATGCTCGCTTCCTGTTATGGATATGGGAATGCCCAGATTCCTGCTGATACTTTCAACTACCAGGAAATTCCTGATATCCCTTATCTGGCGCCCGAAGCTGTTGAAGCCGACAGCCTGCAGCGCCTCAACCTTGTCCTGCCGGAAGGTGTTGATCAGCCTCCCCTGCTGCTCTGGGTCGGCGGCGGCGCCTGGTCATTTGTCGACCGCCACCAGGAGATGAACCTGGCGCGGAAGTTCGGCCGGGAGGGCATCGCCGTTGCCTCGGTGGGGCACCGCCTGAGCCGTGGGCTCTTCCGGGACAGCACCCGGCAGCACGGCGTTCAGCACCCTGCCCACATCAAAGACATCGCCGCCGCATTCAAGTGGCTGTACGATCACGCCGATGACTACGGCTACAGCCAGGATAAGCTCTTCGTCGGCGGGTTTTCTTCCGGCGCGCACCTGGCCGCCCTGCTGGCCATGGACGAGCGGTACCTGTCCGCCCACGGCCTGTCCGCCGAAAACATCAGGGCTATCCTGCCGGTCGCCGGCGCCTACGACATCAACCGCTACCACTCGGTATTTCTGAACCATGAAAACCCGCAAACCCGCACATTGGCGGATACGCATGTGAAAGACGTCTTCGGCGATACCGAAGCGGATTTCACCGACGCTTCCCCCACCACCTATATGGATCAGCTGCGTATCCCGATGCTGCTCATTTCGGAGCACGACCTGTATGATTACACCAAGGTGTTCGAAGAAAAGATCCGGGAATCCGGCTACCAGGATTGCCAGGTGCTGCACGTTTTCAATTTTGGCCACGCCGGCTTGTGGAGGGACATTTCCAATGCGGCTGACAGCCAGGCGCGGCGCATAATGGCAGATTTTATCCGGCGGTGTGCACAAGTACAATAATCCAAAGCCAGATGATTATGAAACTTTATCAGGAACCGGCAGACTGGCGGCCCCTCCTTTCCGCCCCCGCCGACTACGCGGAAGAAGCGGGATTGTAGCGGCGGATCATTTCCAAATACAATCCGGACATAACTCCGAGGGAGTTTCGGAGGAAGGTGGGGGGACAAGCTTCCAAAAATTTTTACTTTTGTTCTGAGTCATCTATCCGTGTCCTGATTAACTACGAATGAGTACTTGCACAAAAATACTTTGACATAACCCTGAAATAAGAAAATACATTGCCAGCCCAAGCAGGACGATTTATATGTATTTCCATGTATTTCTCTATTTCAGTCCAGGAACTTACACGAATCAACGAGCCAACCAATCAACGAATGGACCAACCAACCAATCAACCCTCGTCTTCGTCCCTCAGCCGGGTAAAAATCAACCAATCAACGACTCCCCCCGAGATCTACTTCCACGTCGGCCTGGGCAAAGTAGCCTCCACCTACCTGCAGCACCGCTTCTTCCCCAGGCTGCAGGGCATCCACTACATCAAAAGCACCCGCTACCGCCGCAGCCCGCAGATCATCGGGGATACCCATTACGAAAAGTATTTCATCTCCCGCGAGTTCGACCAGCAATTGGAAGACGAGGTGAAGTGGTTCTCTTCCTTCCACCCCCACGCCCGCCCCATCATCATTTTCCGGCGGCACGACGGCTGGATCGCTTCCCAGTACCGGCGCTACATCAAGAACGGCGGCTACCTGCCCTTCGGCGAATTCTTCGACGTGGAGAACGACAGCGGCCTGTGGAAGATCAAACACGCCACCTTCTACACCAACCTGGAGATCCTGGAGCGCTACTTCGGCTCCAAACCCCTGGTGCTCTTCCACGACGAGCTGAAGGAGAACCCCTGGGCCTTTTTTGATAAGATCGCCAACTTCTGCGGCGCTACCTACAACCGGGAAGACATCTCCCTGGCGCCCGTCCACCGCTCCTACAGCGAGAAGCAACTGCGCATCATGCGCTCTCTGGCGCGCAACGTCTTCGGTGAGAAACAGCCGGAGTTTTCGGAACAGCCCGTCCTGCACTGGCTGCAGCGGCGGGGGCGGCTGCTGGCCTGCTACGCCATTCTGTATCCGGCACGGCTGGCGCCGTCTTTCGTGGTGCCGGAGGAGGAGCTGACGCCAAAGGAGGAGTTGCGAAAGATCCGGGAATTTTTTGAAGAGGATTGGCAGCGGTTGAAGAAGTATGCGGAGGAGAATAATCCGGGGTAAGGTAAGCCTACGACGAAGGGTATCTTGCCTGTCCCCCCTATTCTTGGGACCTTTGCGTAAAAAACGCAATGAAAAGAACTCAGCCTAGAAGAGGCTACTCTCACTACGACGCAGCCCACTGGGCAGATCTACTGGCCGGCCAGGCCAGGAGCGGCCAAAGCGTCAAGAATTACTGCCAGGCCCAAGGCGTTCACCCAAGCTCCTTTTACCGCTGGAAGAAGCTATTAAAGCCAGATGTGGATTCGCTGCCTGGCTTTAGCCCTATTCAGATCCAAGAGCAGCCTTTCTCCTATGAGGTAGTAGTTGAACTTCCAGGGGGAGTGTTGCTGCGGTTTGCGGGCTTACTGCACGAACTCTTCCCGCAAAACTGGAAACCGGCATCAGAATAAATAAACGGCAGGGCCCAACCCACAAAGGTAGCGACACTTGAGCTGCGGCGCAAGATGCCCTTCGTCTTAGGCTTACTGTTATTCTGAGTGTCTCTGTCATACTGTTTGTAATTTACTGTCGGTTAAGAGGTCTGTTTAACACCGTCTCGAATTGCAGCTTCAAGTATGTCAATATTTATGTCTTTAAGTGTTTTGAACT
>JAGFJE010000111.1 GCA_024103175.1 Phaeodactylibacter sp. | reverse complement strand
GTTTATGTACCTAACTACAGTTTTTGTCATGTACTTATGTGCGCAACATCACCAAAGAAGCCGGTTCCCCCGCCTATACTTGCAGGAAGATCAAAACTTTCGGAATGAAACGTTTCGGACTTTCTTTACTGCTGTCCCTGGCATTCTTTGTACATGCCCTTTATGCCCAGCAACAATTCAGCCTGCAGCTACATCCCTTTACAATTGACGGTTTTACCGGCATCCAGTCATTTGCCTACGGGCAACACGGGCCGTACATACTGCTTCTCGGCGGGCGGACGGACGGCCTCCACCGCCGGCAACCTTTCGCGTCCTTTAGCCCTTCAGGAAACAATGCATTTATTCAGGTGGTCAACCCGGAAAGCCGGGAACACTGGTCCGTTTCTATTGACGGCCTGCCGGCCGTTATCCGGGAGCAACTTCAGTCCACGAATATGGAGTTCTATCAGGAAGGAGCGTTCCTCTATCTCGTGGGCGGGTATGGCTACAGCCCCACTGCCGGGGATCATATCACCCACAACCGGCTTACCGCTGTTGAGGCCGGCGCCCTGATCGATGCCATAATAGAAGGCCGGGAAATAACGCCCTATTTCCGGCAGGTAACCGACAATTATTTTGCCGTCACCGGAGGTTATCTGGAAAAGATCGGAGACACTTTTTATCTGATAGGCGGGCAGCGGTTTACCGGAAGGTATAACCCTCATGACGGCCCCTCATTCGTACAGGAGTATACGAACCAGATCCGGAAATTCAGGCTCATCGATGACGGTACAACATTGAGTGTTGTCGATAAAGAAGTTGTTACGGACGAACTGAACCTGCACCGGCGGGACTATAACGTCCTCCCCCAGGCCTTTCCCGACGGCGCCCTGGGCCTTACCGCCTTCTCCGGGGTATTTCAACATAACCAGGACCTCCCTTTCCTGAACTCTGTAGACATATTTCCCTCGAGGTATTCTGTCAACAACGATTTTCAGCAATACCTCAACCATTATCACTGTGGCTCCGCCGCCCTGTATGATGCCGCGGGAAATAAAATGCACAGTATCTTCTTTGGCGGGATCAGCCAGTTTTTTCTGGATGAAAACGGCGTTCTCATCCAGGATGATGACGTGCCTTTTGTTTCCACCATCGGGAGGGTTACCCGTTCTGCAGACGGCAGCATGGTGGAGCAAAAGATCGGTGAACTGCCTACCTTGCTGGGCGCCGGTTCCGAATTTGTCATCCATCCGGAAACCCCTCAATATGCCCCTGGCATCATTGATATTAACAGCCTTCCGGACAGCACCATGCTTATCGGGTATCTCATCGGAGGGATTGTGAGCACACAGCCCAACATTTTTTTCATCAATAACGGCGCCCAGAGCTGGGCTCAGACGACTCTTTTCGAGGTATACTACGCGCCGCAGGAGGTTTCCTCCTACCCTACCGTCGAAGCAGCCTCCCGTTTGTCCGGGCTGAAGGCTTTCCCCAACCCCGCAAACGATAAGGCCAGCCTGGCTCTTACCCTGGCTGAGGCGGCTGCACTGGCGGTGGTTGTACAAGATACCAACGGGCGCATCGTTCTTGAAAGGCAATTGCCGGCTATGGCTGCCGGAGCTCAGGAAATCTTGCTGGAGCTTCCGGAACTCCTGCCGGGAATTTACATCATTACAGTTTCGGATGGCCGGGAACAAAAGGTGATAAGAATATTTGTTGAGTAATTGCCGGAAAGTTTATGGAAATAGTGATCATTGCAGCAAAATCGGAAAACAACGTGATCGGCAGGGATGGCGGCCTGCCCTGGCATATGCCTGCCGACCTCGATTTTTTTAACCGGCAGATCGATGGCTGCTACCTGCTCAGCGGACGAAAATCCTATGAGACCGCTCAGGGTAGAACGCTATTCAAAGGCAAAGCCTTTATTGTTGTTACCCGCCGGAAGGATTACACCTTGCCGGAAGGCAAAGTGGGCCATTCTCTGAAGGAAGGCATAGCTATCGCCAAGAGGGATGGCGCGAAACGGCTCTGTATTTTGGGAGGAGGAGAGATTTACCGGCAGGCTATGCCTATGGCGGATGAAATGATCATCACGGAGATTCACACTAAAATTGAGGACGGAGATGTGTTTTTTCCCGAAATAAACCTCCGGGACTGGAAAGTATATAAAAAGGAGAGCCATAAGAAAGACGCGGCAAATCCTTATGACTACTCCTTTGTCTTCTACACCAGGCAGCAGTAGCATTATTGCTCGATCTTCGGCCTCACTACGGTAAACACCCTGGAGATGTTGAAGCCGAAATGAATGCCGCCATCCAGCCAATCCTCATTGGTTTCCGCTATAAAACCTTTTTCGATCATGGAAGTGGAGTTGGTGAAATGCAGCTGGAAGACGTGGCCGCCGGTCTCTATGTCAAAGCCCAGAGAAAAGGAATTGCGGAAACCGGGGGCAAGTTGATCGGGTAAAACATAAATGTATTCAGCATTGAGGGTAACGCGCTTCGAAAGCTTGATGCGCCCCGCCACACCGAGCGCCAGCACGTCATTGCTTTCAGCAGAAGTCTCCACCAGGTTTCGGTGCACCAGGGTCGGCGACAACTGCAGGGTCAGCCCTTCACTGAACTTCCGGCCCAACATCAACTGAAAGGTGTAGTAAAGGCGGGAGCTGAAGTAATTCTCCCTGTCCTGGTTCTGCCATTTCAGCGTTTGGATCGCCGTGCTGGCAAACAGGGCGGCGCTGATGGGCATTCTGCGTTTTCCGGTACTTTGCCACAGGAATTTGTATTTGGCAAAACCGTCGTAGGTTTTCTGAAAACTGCTCCTGCCCAGGCCGATGGTGAGCCGGTCGGTAATGCCGTAGTCTCCTCCGATCCGTATGGTGGCGTTATCGAGGCCGAAGAGTTCATACGCCCCTCCATTCAAGGTCCCGAACCGGTGAGAGATCTTGATGTCCAGAACCCCCGCTGCTGTGCTTTCCAGGGAGTGCAGGTTGACCACCCGGTTGGTTTTAAAACTAGCGCTGACATATTCTGTCGTTTCTTCCTCTTCTCCCAACAGAGAAAGCAGGTCGTCTTCCTGAGCTTGCAGGCTGGAA
The DNA here is from genome assembly GCA_024103175.1 of Phaeodactylibacter sp. Classification (GTDB taxonomy): domain Bacteria; phylum Bacteroidota; class Bacteroidia; order Chitinophagales; family Saprospiraceae; genus JACJXW01. The sequence continues at coordinate 5,392 of JAGFJE010000111.1, read as the reverse complement.
AACCCCAGAGAGAGGCCTAGGAGCAAGAGTATCCATTTCATCTTTTTCCGGTCGTTTTGTGGTAAAGAAAACGGAGGTAAGTACATGTATAACCATTCACGCATGCATTCGGCCATTCCATGTACTTATTTAACCCTCCGGATTGTCGACAATATTCAGCTCCCGATCAGGACCCTTTTTTCAACTCCTGCAGGCCGGCTTCGATATCAATGCGGACTTCCTTGGCAATATTGTCCCGGACCACTGCGGGAATCTCGATGTCGTAATCGGCGACCATAACCGTAAAGCTGGAAGATGCTGTGATATTGCCGTCTTTCACAACGAACTTGCCTGGCGCCTCGACTTCTTTCGTAACCCCATGGATTGTCAGGCTGCCTTTTACGCCGGCCTTGTATTCTCCATCTTTCTGAAGGTCGATGGCATCCATATTCGTAACTTCACCTTTAAAAAGCGCCTTGGGATATTTATCGCTCTCCATGTAATTTTCATTGAAGTGCTCCTGCATCAGCGCCTTTTCAAACTGAAAAGCTTTGATCAGGACGGCAAATTCCATCCTGCCGCTTTCGGCATCCACCACCGCGGTAGCCTTGCTGTTGTGCGCCTCGATCTTCTCCACGGGGGCATCGGAGAAAAAGGAGACCTTCCCTTCCCGGGTGAAGTATTTTTGAGCATTGAGGGCAGAACCCACCACAAGGGCTGCAAATACTAAAATCACTACTTTTTTCTGCATGATCATATCAATTGTTTATTTAGGTTCAATCAGATTTTAGACAACTACGCAACGAACCAGCACGACATCCATAAGCATGCCGGTACATTTTCCTTTTAAAGTAACCTGTTCGCCAGGTTGAAAATCCGTTCTTTCATGTTCGGCGAGGTTATCCAACTGGCAAATGACACCGAACAGGCCGTTACCGCTATCCAGGGTCAGGCTTACGTTGCCCTCCTCATCCGTGCTTACTTCTTTAACTGTGCCGGTAACCTGAATGACCTTATCCAGGTATTTCTCATTTGCCGAACCTTCATCGCTTTCGAAAGCGGAGAACAACTCGGAGGCTTGTAAAGACACATCAGCTTCGGCTTTTTCCATATTCTGATGCGGTTTATTGTACATGAAGTAACCTACTCCCAGCCCGACGAGGGCCAACAGGAGGCCTATTCCTAACAGCTTTTTCATGACGGCCTTGTTTTTGATTTTATTAGACTCTTTTACAATCAGTTATTGGGCGCTCCACTGGTTATCCATTCCTCGATCTTTAAAATATCGCATTCCGGAAGTTGGGCGGCCCCCTGAGGCATTGGTGAAAATCCGGGCCGGTGCTGAATTGCTCCCAGAAAACGCCCGTTGTCGACATATACCTTAAGGTTGTTGTACCCTTCAAGGGTTATTCCCGCCGTATTGACGGCGGCGCTGTGGCAAACCAGGCAGTTTTCAGATAAAATCGGCTGGACAGTCCCCGAATAAGTAACATTCTGTGTATCACAATCGATCTCAGGATACAGTTCCTCCTCAACGTCATAGTAACAGCTGGGAAACAGCAGAGAGAAGGCGAGGGCAGACAGGCAAAAGATCCTTTTCATAGGGTACGTAGGTATGCGTTTGAATTTAGGTTCGAACAATCGGTTTTCAATTATTGGGGGCGCCTGCATCGATCCAGGCTTTTATCTTGTCCAGGCTGCAATCGGGAAGCGGCGAATCGGCGCCATAAGGCATGGCCACAAACCCGGACTGCCAGGAAACCGCACCGTAGAGCCGGCCGCTGTTGACCTGTGCCACTACCTGCTCATAAGTTTCCAGTGAAAAGCCTCCAACCGGGTTTGCCCCCCGGTGGCACCCCAGGCAATTGTTTTCAATGACCGGCCTGATATCGGCAGAAAAACTGACATTATCCGTATTGCAGCCACCGGCTCCCGGGTCACAGGTTTCATTCCTGGCGCCCTGCAGTATCCAGGTAGAAATGAGGTTGACCTGATCGGAAGTCAGCCTTGGGTTAGGAGGTTGCGGCATCCGCTTGTCAGGGTCATCCTCCGTGATGACTTCGTAAAGCTCGCTGTCGTTGAGGTCGAAAGGTTCTACTTTCGCCGTAGCCATCACCGCCTCATAGGAGGTCAGGATGACGCCATCCTGAGCGGAGTTCTCATCGTGGCAGCCACTTTTGGCGCAATTGGAACGCAGGATCGGCAGCACCTCAAGCTCGAAATAGACCACATCCGGATCACAAGGAGTTCCCATCGTCGTGGTATCCATTGGGTTATTCCCCGTAGTGTCAATCGGGTTATTCCCCGTAGTGTCAATTGGGTTGTTCCCCCCTTCGATCGTGATGGGCTCATGCTGGCAGGAAAAAATGCTCAAAACCAGCCCAAACCCAAAGGCCAAGAAGGGCAATCCATATTTTTTTATCTCCATAAGGCTTCATCGATTATGGGAGCAAAAGTAAAGGCTCCGGGCTCACCAGGCAACTCCGATTTGCTGAACGGGAATTTTAACCTTCTGAACTGGAATTTTTTCTAGTATTCGGTACAGAATGACTTTTGTCCTTGTTTCTTAAAACCACACATAAAAACTTTGCAGTACAAAAAAAAATTTTGTAAAAACAAGTCCTTCCTTATGAAACCAGATAAAAAAATTGAAGCCCTCAAGAAAGCAGCCCTGCAATACCACGAAAGGGATCGCCGAGGCAAGATCGAAGTGATCTCTTCGAAACCCTGTATTACACAGAATGACCTCTCTCTGGCTTACACCCCTGGCGTGGCCGAGCCCTGCCGTGCCATTCAGGCCGACCCGGCAAAGGCCAGGCTATACACCGCCAAAGGGAACCTGGTGGCAGTCGTATCCAACGGCACCGCTGTGCTCGGCCTGGGCAATATCGGCGCCCTTGCCGGGAAGCCGGTGATGGAAGGTAAAGGCGTGCTCTTCAAACGGTTTGCCGATATTGACGTCTTTGATATCGAACTGGATACCGAAGACCCGGACGCCATCATCAACACCGTCCAGTACCTGTCGCCCACTTTCGGCGGGATCAACCTGGAAGACATCAAGGCGCCGGAGTGCTTCTACATCGAAGAGGAGTTGAAAAAACGCCTGGATATCCCTGTTTTCCACGACGACCAGCACGGCACTGCGATCATTTCCGGCGCCGCCCTGATCAATGCGCTGGAGCTGGTAAAAAAAGATATCGACAAGGTAAAGGCCGTCTTCTCCGGCGCCGGAGCGGCGGGCATCGCCTGCGCCAATTTCTACATCAAACTCGGCATCAAGCCGGAGAACATAATGATGACCGACAGCAAAGGAGTACTGTGGAAAGGCAGAGGAGATGAAGGGCGCAACCCTTACAAGGACCCCTTCTACCGTGAAACCGATGCCCGTACCCTGGCAGATGCTGTACGCGGAGCCGACATCTTCTGCGGCCTTTCCCTGAAGGGCCTGCTGACTAAGGAAATGGCCAGCGCCATGGCGCCCCGGCCCATCATCTTCGCCATGGCCAACCCCGACCCGGAGATCACTTACCCGGATGCGCTGGAAGCCTGCCCGGACGCCATTGTAGCTACCGGGCGCAGCGATTACCCCAACCAGGTGAACAACGTGCTCGGCTTCCCCTTCATTTTCCGCGGAGCGCTTGATGTAGAGGCTACCGCCATCAATGAAGAGATGAAACTGGCCGCCGCCTTCTCCCTGGCCAACCTGGCGAAGGAAGAAGTACCGGAGGCCGTCAAACGCGCCTATGGGGACCCCAACCTGAAGTTCGGCCCGGAATACATCATTCCCAAACCCTTTGATTCCCGCGTTCTGGTGTCGACAGCTTCGGCGGTAGCCGAAGCCGCCATCAAATCAGGCGTTGCCCGAAACCCCATCGACATGGAAGAGTACAGAGAACTGCTTCGGGATAAGATCGACTGGTCGCGGGATGTGATGCGCAAGATCTACATTCAGGCCCGCAAAGCTCCCAAGAAGGTCGTTTTCCCGGAAGGCAATGACCCCAAAGTCATCTGGGCGGCCAGTGAGATCGTCCGGGAAGGGATCGCTCATCCGATCCTCCTGGCCAAGAGCAGGACAGAGGTGCTGGCGTTGTTCGAAGAACTGAACCACGACCCGGAAGGGGTCGAGATCATCGAGCCCAAGCGGTGGCCCTACCGGCAACAGTATGTCGATGCGCTGTATACTCAAAATCAGCGCAAAGGGTTTACCCAATCCCGCGCCAGCCTCGCCATGCGCGATTATTTCTATTTCGGCGCAATGATGGTTCACCAGGGGCATGCCGACGGTATGGTCGCCGGAGTAGGCGTCAGTTATCCTGAAGTGCTGACTCCCGCCGTTGAAGTGATCGGCCCGAGAGACGGCGGAAGGCTGATCGCCGGCATGTACATGTTGGAACACAACCACCGCCTGTACTTCTTTGCGGACTGCACGGTCAACGTCAACCCCAACGCTGAAGACCTGGCCGAGATCGCCCTTATGGCGGCCGACCAGGTGGAACGCCTGCAACTGGAGCCCAGCATCGCCATGCTTTCCTTCACCAACTTCGGGTCGGTACAGGTTCCTGAATCCGAAAAAGTGGCAAAGGCCGTTGAACTGGCCCGCAAGCAACGGCCATCGCTGATGATCGACGGCCCCATGCAGGCCGATGTGGCGCTGGACCTCAACTTCCTCAAAGACAATTATCCGTTCGCCAATATTTCCAAGCGGCCCAACCTCCTGGTTTTCCCCAACCTCGATGCCGGCAACACCAGCCTGAAACTGGTGCGCAAACTGATCAAGGCCCACTACATAGGCCCCATCCTGATCGGCCTGAAAAAGCCGATCCACCTGCTGGCCCGCGGCGTAGAGGTAAACATGATCATCAACATGACGGCAATCGCCAGTGTCGACGCTCAGCAGATTGAAGAATCAGTGAAAGCGGATACCCTGGAACCGGTGGAAAGTTGATGGCCCAGCAAGTTGAGGTCAGGTGACATCTTTTTGCCCCCAGATCCTGGCGATTAAGCCTGTTTCGGCGGATTGAGGGGCAAAAAGGTGTCATCTGGCTGAGCGCTAAACACATACATTTTCCCGCCCCTCCTAAAGAACGCTTACCTACTTAACTACACTTCGGCTATTCTCTCTCCTCCCGGCAAAAAAAAACCTCCCTCCAACAAGTTTGGAGAGAGGCTATCCCAAAAACCGATTATATATATCACAAAAATCTAAATTTATTCCCGAAATAAAAAGCCTTTTCGGCACTTTTATATTCAAAGTCTGCAATTTCTTGGCCAACAGGGGTATTTGTACCCTCCATCGGAGCAAACAAGGCCAGCCTCAGATTGGTTATACACTAAGCTTAGGACAATAACAAAATGATGCATACACTGAATTCAGAAGAATTACGCCGATACGCCCGCCACCTTGCTTTGCCCG
>JAGFJE010000106.1 GCA_024103175.1 Phaeodactylibacter sp. | reverse complement strand
CTCATCCGACCGGTAGCCTCGCCCTCCTTTTTTGCCGCGGTGGACGACGCTGTACAGATAATCCGTTCCGTCGATCCGGGCCAGGGCAATGCCGTGGGGATGCCAGTCGGCCGCCCGCTCATCGCCGGGGTGGAGGGCTTCCAGGTTCTTATCTATAACAAACTGAAAAGTGTCGCGGCCGGGCAGGCCTATGGCGTAGAAACTGCCGGACGGCGGCCTTTTGCTGCGCCTGTCGTCACAGGATACGATCAGGCGGGGATAGCCCTGGCTGAGGTCCAGCGCAATGTCTTCCGGGCCGGGGCCGACAGAGATCCGGGCGGTATCGTAGGTGGTGTTCATGCTGTAATCCGCACAGCTGAGGGAGACGGCGCTGCATTTGCAGCCGTTGAGGCCGATAATGGCCGGGAGCAAAAATGCAAGGTAGGCGAAGCGCTTTTGAATGGATGCCATAGGTTCGGGTTTTGACGGGGCCAATACCAGCATATAAAGAAAACAAAGCGCCGGCTATTTCTGGCCAGGAAGGAGTAACAATTTCCTGGTTATTCGGATAAACTTCCCAAATACGCATTAAATACGCCTTTTTACCGGGAGTGCTGTTTAAGCCCGATTATTTTTTTTTAATTTGAGTGCTTGTTTGGAGGTAGTCATTTGGGCTGCAAATGACCGCTTATGGAACCTCACTTCGCCATTTTTTCGCCCCGTAGCGCCGCTATGAGACTTAAAAATGGCCTCGTGAGAACCCAAAATCGGCCATTTTCGCCTCCAAAGCACCACCTCCAAACAAGCACTGAGGCATAATTACAGCAGGATCACCTAATTAATCCACCATCCATGGATGCGGCCCTCCAAAAGATCGTGAAACTGGCGGAGCAGGAATACAACCAATGTTCCGGCCTTCCTTTTGCCGTCTACCTCGCCAGCAAGGATGGGGTTTTTCTGAAATACAATGAGGAAGCCCGCGCCTTTTTCGGCCTGCCCGTCGAACCGGATCATCAGCAAAACGTCAGCAGTTTCTACAACCATCCTTCCGACCGGGAGGACAACCTCAGCCGCCTTCTCCGCCTGGAGAAAGGGCAGTGGCTCCGGAATACGACCATCGACCTGAAGGTGGGCGGCAAGGTCCGGTACGTTCGGGATTACACGAAAGCCATCTGGAGTGAGGGCGGAGAGGAGATCCTGGCCCTATTATCCCTGATGGTACCTATAAACAAGGCGAGCCGGTACCACCGCCTGTTCAACGACCTGCCGGTGGGCATATTCAGTTTTCGCCAGGACAGCGGCCTGGCCAACGCCAACCCCCGCTTTGTGGAGATGTACGGGTACGATTCGCTGGAAGAGGTGTTGTTCAAGGATCCGGCGGAGTTCGTGAAGTACCCTGAAGAACTTGGCGAGATGGAGCGCCTGTTGTGGGAAAAGGGCAGTGTGTCCAACGAATATCAGGAGCACGTACGCAAGGATGGCTCGGAATTCACCGCCGCCGTCAGCGCCCGGGCCGTCTTTGACGGCGAGGGGAACTGGGTCGGCACGGAAGGGATACTGGAAGATGTGACCATGGAATCCATCTACTTTCGCCTGGCCAATGAGGTGCCCATCGGGCTCTACAAGGTGCGCATCAACGAAAAGGGAGAGCACATCCTGCTGCATTGCAACCAGCACTTCGCGAACAACCGCGGCTGCGACAGCCCGGACGAGCTCATCGGCAAAGACCTGCGCAAGTGGCACATTTCGCCACGGGCGTTTCAGGAGTTGCACGACGCCCTCGTCCGCAAGGACAGCGAAGGGCAAAGCCTGGTCGTCTACATCCTGCCGGCCTACAACGGCAAGGGCTAATTGTGCCGCTACGAAGGGCACGTCAAACTCCTGAAGGATTCAGCCGGCAACATCATCGGCAGGGTAGGGGCGTAGCGCGATGTGACCGACTACCTGGACACCAAGCAGCAACTGGACGAGCTGACAACCGACATCGGCAAGGTGCTGCACGCCTATTCTTCCACCCTCATCCACGTCAAGCATACCATGGATGCAGTCATCCGCTCCTTTGTCACCAAAGACCTGCTGATGGAAGGCGGCGGTATGCTGGACGAAGAAGAGGCCCTGGAACAGATCGGCCGGCAAACCGGCGCCCTGCAATCTTCCATCAACAACATTCTGGAAAGGAACCGGGAGATCCGCCAGTTTGACGACAGTACGGGCGAACAGCTGAGCCGCCTGGCTGCGCTCATGGAACGATTCGCCAAGGAGCAGTCCGGCGCCCAGAAGCTGGCCATCATCCGCGATGGGGCGATCAAGATCCGGGAGATCGTCAACGGGGCCGTCGCTAAAGGCAATTTCCCCCGGGAACTCGTCAAAGAGGCGCGGCGGCAGTTGCGGGAAGTGCTCCGGCTCTGCAGCCTGGCTACCCTGCGCCGGGGCGTAGATACCGTCCTGGAAATGGAAACGGTGGTCAACAACCTGCGCAGCTACATTCTCACCCGCGTCAAGTACAAGGAGGAACTCCAGCGGCTCGACCTGTACGACATCATCATCGGCTCCGTCCGGAAAATGGAGGAATATGCGGCCAACCGCCGGGTGGAACTGCGCACCAACATCAAGGGCATCCGCAACGCTTATATAGACGGATACGAGGACGACCTGGTGCGCGCCCTGCTCAATATCCTGCACAATGCGGTCAAGTACAGCTGGACCCGCAAGGGCCCCAGCAAGGCTTTCGTAATGATCGAAGGAAAAGCCGATAAAGAATGGATCTATCTCAATATCGAAAACTGGGGAGTGGCCATCACCCCGGAAGAGCTCGAAAAAGGGCTGGTCTTCAAGGTGGGCTACCGCGGCGTCAATTCCAGCGACCGCCGGCGCCCCGGTACCGGCCTGGGCCTGTACGACGCCCTGAAGGTCGTGGAAAAGCACAAGGGCCGGCTCAGCATCAGCAGCAAGCCCTCTCTGGGCAACCCCCCGGATGATTACTCTAACCCCTTTATTACAACGGTAAGCATTCAACTACCCCGAAACGAACAACTGTTATGAGCGCTTATAAAGTCCTGTGGATCGAAGATGATGCCGATAGCGACCTCTACCACCTGGCCAGCCCGGTATACATCGAAGGCAATTATCACCTGGATATTGCCTCCAATGCGTCGGAGGCCTTCTTTTACCTCAATGAACGCCGTTACGACATCATCATCGTCGACATACGGATACCGCCCGGTAAAAACCCGGAGTGGCTCTCCCGCTATGAGCAGCTGCAAAACCAGAGCAACGCCAATTCCAGCCGCCTGGGCCTGGAACTGCTCCGGCGTATCTTCGGAGAGAACGGCAACAAGCCTTCCCTGCGGGTCAGCCAGAACCTGGCCACCGCCCGCTACGGCGTCTTCACCGTCGAGCGCTTCGAGGAACTCCAGGCCGACCTGACGGAGCTCAAGCTCACCGGGCTCAAGTACAAGCGCAAGAACGCCATGATGCCGCATACGGCCCTGCTGGAGTTCATCCAGGAGATCTCGCGGGGGATACCGAATGGGGTGTATTAAAGTGTATTAGTGTATTAGTGTATTAGTGCGTTAGTGTATTAGTGGGGGAGCAGAGCAGCTCAGGGGCCCAATGCACCAAAACCCCTATGCACTAATGCACAAATGCACCAAAACCCTCATGTACTAATGCACCACAACACCAAAACACAAAATGTACAGCGACTACCTCAGCCTCATCGTAGAAGTCTCGGTCACTGTCTACGTCTTTCTGCTGGGCCTGCCCATCCTGGTCAACCAGATCTTTCTGCCGGAGGACCTGCGCCGGATGAGCCGGAAGAACTACGCTTCCAACCTCATCAACCAGTTGCTGGTGCTGACGGTGCTGCTGCTGGCTATCATCCTGGTGGCCTATCCCCACCGGCTCGTCTGGCTTATTCCTTTTCCGGAAGAACAGGCGCCCTTTCGGGAGATGCTCATTACCATCCTGTTCGTTTTGATGTTGACTTCCACGCTGGTATTCCTGTACATTCACCTGATCCGGTCTCAGGGGTATCGGGCCAAGATCGTCCACATCATCAAGAAAAAGCTGCAGCAGTCTTATCAGAAAACCGGCAAGCTCGACCCCGCTTATCTGGAGGACATCGAATACCTTGGCATTTATTCCAAGGGTGGGGCGGAGACCCGCATCGTGATACAGGCCCTGGAGGAAGTGCAGAAGAACCTGAAGATCGACAACACCGCCGGCCTCAATAACGACGGGCTGATCCGGCTCGTCGAGATCCTCTGCAATTCGGTGGCCAACTCTACGGAGCCCGGCAGCCGGTCCAACATGATCGAAGTGCTGGCCATCTACAAAGATATCCTCATGGAGTTGAAGATGTTATCCACGGAGGAAAACCCGCTCATCCTTGGCAATGAGACCCGTAAGGTGAAGGACTGCACTTACAAGATCGCCCTGGCTTCCCTCAAGAAGGACTATTCCGACATGATGCCCCGGGTGCTCAATGTACTAAGCCTCATCCCCGGCTCTTCCGACAAGCTCTTCGACATCGGCCTGCTGGCCCTGGAAAAGGGGCAGTATCAGGTCGCCACCAACGTCCTCTCCGAGATCATGGACCGCGACAACCGGGACGATGTGACGATGAACAATTATTTTGGGCTGGCCGCCCACTTCTACTTTGCCGGAGAGGCGGCCCGGCAATGCGCCCGGCAATCGCTGGAGCGGAACCGTGTCCGGCTTTCAGCGGAGGGGCTGGCCAAGGCCCGGGAGTACCATTATAAACTGTGTAATTTTGAGACGGTGGATTTGATCGCTCGTTTGGATGCGCCAGATTCACCGGGTGCGTAACCGGCGCTCAATCCTTCAATCCCTCATTCCCTCAATCCTTCAATCCCTCATTCCATGCCACCTCTCCTCACCCGCACCGTCTGGCTCCTCGCCCTGGTCAGCCTGTTCACCGACATGGCCAGCGAGATGCTGTACCCCATTATGCCAATATATCTGGAGAGCATCGGCTTTTCCGTGCTGGGCATCGGCCTTCTGGAGGGCATTGCCGAAGCCACGGCCGGGCTGAGCAAAGGCTACTTCGGAAAATTATCGGACTATCGCGCGCGCAAGGTTCCCTTCGTACAACTCGGCTACCTGCTCAGCGCCCTGTCCAAGCCCCTGATGGCGGTTTGGACGGCGCCCCTCTGGGTGCTGGGCGCCCGCACAGCGGACCGCCTCGGCAAGGGCATTCGCACCGGCGCCCGCGACGCTTTGCTGGCGGCGGAAGCCACCTATGCCACCCGCGCCCGCATTTTTGGGTTTCACCGGGGGATGGATACCCTGGGAGCGGCGCTTGGCCCTTTATTGGCTCTGCTGTTTCTGTGGGTGTACCCCGAACATTACCGGGCGTTGTTCCTGCTGGCTTTGTTTCCGGGCCTGGTGGCGGTGGGGTTCACCCTGTTGCTCAGGGAGCCGGCGCCCGCTGAAGCGCCGTCTGTACGCGAAAAAGGAGCAGGCCGCCCCGGTTTTTTCAGCTTCCTGAAATACATCCCACAGAGCAGCCCGGCCTATCGGCGCCTCCTGTGGGGCCTGCTGGCCTTCGCCCTGGTGAACAGTTCTGACCTTTTCCTGCTATTGCTGCTGAAGCACAAGGGCCTCAGCGATTCGGCCCTGATCGGCTTTTACATTTTTTACAACCTCGTCTACGCCCTGGCCGCTTTCCCTGCCGGCAGCCTGGCCGACCGCTGGGGGTTGAAGCCGGCATTTATTGCTGGGCTGCTCCTTTTTGCGGCAGTATACGGCGGGATGGCCCTGGCCGGCGCCTGGTGGCATTTCGGCCTGCTGTTCCTGCTCTATGGCCTGTATGCTGCATTTACCGAGGGTGTGGCCAAGGCCTGGATCAGCAACCTGGCGGGGGCAGAACAACGGGCGACGGCCATCGGAACCTACGAAGGGTTGCGCTCGGTAGCCACCCTGCTGGCCAGTGCGCTGGCGGGGCTGGTGTGGCTGCAGTTCGGGCCGGAGGTTTTGTTTGGCGCCACGGCGGCCCTGGTTCTGGGAATCACCGGTTATTTTCTCCGGAAGGTGGCGCGGTAAGGCCTTGGTTTATCGTTTCGGGCGGGCCGCCTCTTCTTCCCTCTCAGCCGGGTAAACCTCAGGCAGCCGCAGTAAATGGATATATTTCTCTATTTCAGCTGCACGATGATTCCGTCCAGCAGGTACTGTTGCCGAAGCGTATTGAGGTATTCGGTGGCGCTGGCCTTGTCCTGAAAGCGGGCGATGACCACGCGGTTCCTGCCGTCTTTCTGCCAGATATAGACGTGCTGCAGGCCCTGCTTCAGCAACTGGTTGGCGTTGCTGACGGCATTGGCGCCATCCTCATAGGAAGCCAACTGGATGACGTAGCCGGTAAGCCCCGGGGCGAGCGCCCGCCCGCTGGATAGTACGACATTTGCGCCCGAAGGCGAAGAACCGGCCGGGCTCTCCACCTGGTTGCTTGTGCCGGAGCGGGGATACAATTCCCGGGAAGGAGATCGGGCCGTCATGGCGTTGCTGCCGCTGCCCCCCGGTTGCTCCCGGCCGGCATAGGCCTGCGGGAGCGGCCGCCCCCCATCAACCCTTTCGATCCGGACCCTCAGGGTTCCGGCGCTGGCCAGGCCGATCTGCATGGCGGCAGCGCGGGAAAGGATGATCTTGCGTTCATGGTCGGGCGCCATTTTATCGTTGATGCGCACTTCTACGGACCGCCCGTTGTCGAGCCGGGTAACCCGGACAATGGCGCCGGGGGGATGATGCTGGTGAGCAGCGGTGAACCCTTCCCGGCGGTAGATTTCACCATAAGAGGTGGCCTGCCCGTGCAGGTCGTCAGCGTAATAGACGGCAATGCCTTCTTCGTACCGGCCACTATCGTAAGGCTGCTGGGCGGGCAATGTGGAGAAAGAAATCAGGGTGGCGATGAGGGTAATGGTCCTGTTCATAGGCCTAAAATAGGGAAGCCTGACAAGTTCCGCAGAATGGCCAAGCCATTTTAACAAAATAGGCCAAAAGGGTGGAATTGTAAAGGCCGGATTGCGCTGCGCCCCAACGCCAACGCCTGAGCGGTTATTGGGGCGCAGCCGCCAAGATGATTCTTAATCAAACCGAACAATAATCCCATTCGTTCTGTACCTCCTCTTCATTTCATCGAGGTAACGGCCGGCGCTGGCCTTGTCCGGGAAAGAGGCGATAACCACGCGGTTATTGCCGTCTTTTTGCCAGATGTAGGTATTTTCAATGCCCTGAGCCTTAAGTTTCTCGATCTGCTCAACGGCGTTTTCCACCTTTTTAAAGGACGCCAGTTGTAACCCATACCCAAAAGTGGTGGGCGGAAGGATAAAATCTGCGGCTCGGATGCTCGGCGCTTCCGGGGCGCCATAGCTGCGGGGCGTCAAATTGGGGTTGACATTTTCATAGGGGTTAGGAGCGCCGCCGTAATAATTATAGCTATTGGGAGCGGCGCCGCCGACATAAGGGTTATTCTCTGCGTAAGGGCTGGTAGCGGAGAAACCGATCTTTTCCACCCTTACCCGGGATCGCCCGGCTTCCACCAACCCGATTTGCCGGGCTGAGGCTTTGGATAAGCTGACGATGTCCCGGCTGTTGGCGGCAATGCGGTCGTTGACCCGCACATTAACGGAGCGGTTATTGTCGAGGTTGGTAACCCGTATTACGGTGCCGAGGGGGTAACTTTTATGGGCTGCAGTATACCCGTCCATGCGATAGACCTCTCCAAATGCCGTGCGCTGGCCGTCGAGGGCGTCGGCATAATAGACCGCGGTGCCGGTTTCCTGCGCGTTCAGGCTGAAAAAAGATAAAAATAAAGATGCCAGGATCATAGTGGCCTTTCTCATAAGTGGTTGGTTTTGACGGAGGTTTTTGATATTATGGTTCCTAATTTTTCCTGTCTGGCCGGGGGGTAAAGGCCTCGTTGTAGTTTAATAACGAACAAAATCGCCTTTTTAGCGGATTTTCCGAATGTTTTTTTGGGAAAATACGTATTCGTCTTTTCATTACAACATGGCCTCGAGGCTTTCCACTTTCTCCAGCAACCAGCTTTTGTTAAATATGGCCCCCGCCTTGTTTATACTTTCCCGGAGCTTCAAAAGTTCCTTTCTGCTTTTCTCCTTGGAATAATATCCGATGTTGGCCCGCAGGCCGGCGGCGCGGCGCGTCAGTTTGAAGAGGTTGTGGTAGCCTTCCCGGCGCACGTCGGCCATGAGGCGGTTGCGGTGCAGGTATTGTTTGAAGGAGTCGGCCAGGGAACTGAGCGCCTCGTATTCGTCCAGGTCGTAGTAAGTGCGCAGCAGCAGCGCCTTGGCGCCGAGGCTGTACCTGAGGTCCCGGTATTCTACCTGTATCAGCAGGCGAAGCACTTCGTCGTACTGCCGGGCGGCATAGAAATAGGAGGCCAGGTTGAAACGGTAGGCGTTCTCGCGGGCTTCTTCCGGCAGCTTTTCCCGGTAATTTTCGATAAAAGCCCTTACCCAGTTCATCTCCCGAAGGCGGATGCCGGTAGTGACGATGTTCTTGTAGTGCCACTCCGACAAATAACCGTTTTCCAGGAGTAATTCCCGGCCGAGCTGCGCCTTGTACAGTTCGAAAACCTCCGCCAGGAAGCGCGCTTCCCCTTCGTTGATCTTCTGTATGCAGAAGTTTTGCAGGTAGTTGTAAATGGCTTTCTGTTCGGCAGTGGGCAGGGCCGCCTGATGGCGCTCCAGGGCGCTGAGGGCCTGGAAGTAGTTGGCAGGCGCTGGTTTGGAAACCATCCGGTATAGCCAGTAGTACATGGCGATAGCCGGCTCTTTTTCCAGTTCTTTGATATGAGCGTCTGCGAAAGCCAGGGCCTTTTCCTGCATGGGGTCCGAATACGAGACCTTGAGGATGCGGCTGCGCACCTGCATCTCACAGGCATCCCTCAGTTTTTCCGCCAGGTAGAAACGGTCGAGGAAGTGTTGTTTGCGCTGCAGGCTGTCGTCGGTCCGCCGTTCGGAAATGGTGTTGAAATACTGGTCGGCCTCGTTGGCAAGGCGATATTGCCGGTAGTACCAGCTGCTGTCGCCTGTGCTTCCTTCTCCCTGCGCCTTTTCTGTTTTCGCCAGCCGGCGTTCGTACAGTTTGAACTGTTTTTTTTCGCGCAATTGCTCCAGCAGGAGGGTGTCCTCCAACTCATCCTCCGTGGCGGCTTTCTCTATTTTCAAAAAGTATTCCGCCAGGCGCATCGTATACGTGAAGATCAATGCCAGCTTGCCCTGCTCGTGCGGCTGGCCGGGGAAAACCGCCTGGAAAACCACTTCCCGGCGGCAGTTCTGCGCATTGAATCCGGGGAAAATATCACTCAGATAGCATACCAGGGCCCGCACGTCTTCATGCTTGTTGAAGTAGGGGGAGCAGGCAAATTCCCGGAAACGGGTCATCTCCCGGCGCTCAAAGCTGTGAAGCAGGCGGATCAGTATATTGTTGTGCATAAAAAATCCAATTTCTTTGAGTGAAATTTGGAGTTTAAAAAATTGACATACAGCAATTTAGTTTTATTTTTAAGACTAAAAATAGGCAAAAAAAATCAAAAAACCACAAAAATAGTTCTTTTAGTGCAGCGGAGATAATGGCATTTTTGTATCGTAACGAAACCTAAACCATCGCGCTGCCATGAACAGAACTTTACAGCTGACCGCCTTAGTCCTTCTTCTGTCCATCCAAATGATGGCCCAACCCCTTCCCTGTTTAGATTTTGAAGATATTCCGGCCGGGATCCAGTTTGGGCCGGCTTCCGGGAACAGCCCGGGGGATGTCGTCCTCTCCCCGGCCGGCCTCCAGGTGCGTATCGGGGAGATACAATACGCGAACGGCAACACGGGCTTCGGGAACGCCATGATCATGGACGCCGGTATTGGATGGCTCGACGGCCAGTTTCTATTCATGGGCAACAATACCTTCCATTTCGATCTCTCTCAGGTAGAAGGAGCCCTCAACCAGGTATGTTTCGACTTTTTCGACGGGGGAGGAGAGGAGAACTTCGCCGTCAACGGCTCGGCCGTGGCTATTGTGGAGAACTTCTCGGAAATCGCTGAATACACCTTTCCGGGAGTTTCGGTGGAAGTGAACCTCGCAGGGAGCAATACCCTTGAGCGGGGTACGGTTTGCATTACCGGCAACATCGAAAGCCTGCTCGTCGGCGGGCAGGAATTCGGCATCGACAACGTCTGCGCCGATGCTGTGCTCAACTGCCCCATCGCCAACCTGCGGGCGGAGATCGTGGGTTGTGACAATGCCGGCAATTTCGATATCGAAGTGGATTTCGACTGGCTGAGCCCGCTGACGGTGATCACCAGTTTCGACATCTTCGTCGAAGGTGAGCAAGTGGCTTTCATCGATCAGACGCAACTGCCCTATCTGCTGGAGGGCATACAGCCGGCTACCGATGCACTGCAGTTTACCCTTACGGTTTGCCAGAATGACAACCCCAACTGCTGCGCATCCATCATCCTGGATAAGGAGTGCCCGCCGGGCAGTTGTATGGAGTTCGAAGGGCTTACGGAAGCGGTTTACGGTAGCTCAACCGGGACGCCCCCGGGTACGCCGTTCTACGACGAAAGCGACATCCGCCTGCTGCTGGCCCCTTTCCAGAGCCTGTTCTGGGCCACTACTTACGGCGACCTCGTCGTACTCGATGAATCAAACGCCCCGGAAATGACGGCCGCCTCCGGGCAGTACCTCCGGTTTGAATCCGTCAATGCTGTATTTGACTTAACCGATTATCCCGAACCGGTAGACAGCGTTGTGGTAGATTTTTACTATGATGGCGGCGCCATCAACCTGGCCGCCAACGGCGCCGCCATCCTGATCCGGAACGCTTTGGCGCCGGGCCTTTACGCCCTGGCGCCGGGCGCCACCGTCCGCGTGGCTTTTGACGCTTCCGGCGACAGGGAAGGGCGGCTCACCTTCTACGGCGACATACAGAGCCTGCTCATCGGCGGCGCCGGCGATTTCCGCATCGACAACCTTTGTGTGAACCCGCGCCCGCCCGTGCCCTGCCGGATGGGCAATATGGCCATCGAGCTGGGCCCCTGTGACAGCGACGGCAACTTTCTGGCCACCATCGGCTTCGATCATCAGGGCACTTCTGATAGCTTTAACCTCTTCGGCCCCGGAGCCGACGGCCAGTATGCCTATGCCGACCTGCCCGTTACGGTAGGCCCCATACCCAACAATGATTCTGGCATTTATGCCTTCTTTGCCGCCGACCTGGCCCAGGACGGCTGCTGGGTGGGCGATACCATTCAGGCCGCGCCCTGTACGGGCTGTGCCTTTGAGGGCCTGTCAATAAATTATCTGGGGCTGACGCCGAACGGACAGAACGCTATTATGCTGGATTTCGAACTGGTGAGGCCCACCCTCACCGATTTCTTTAGCGTCTATTTTAACGGTGAGCCTTATGAGCGGTTTAGCTGGAACGATGTGCCGGTGCGCCTGCTTGTCCCCTGCAATTCCACCGGCTCCGTGGTGCAGGAGATCACGGTCTGTGAAGGCGGGGATCATTGTTGTATTTCCCTGCCGCTGATCTACCTGGAGCCCTGTGCCGGGCCCTGCTCTATCTCCAATGTGGAAGTCCAACCCGGCCCCTGCAACCCCAATGGTGTCTTTGACGTCAAGCTGGGCCTCGACTATCAGAACACTTCCGATTCCTTCGAGCTGTGGCTCAACGGCAACGCTACCGGGCGCTTCTTTGCCTATGCGGACCTGCCGGTAACCATCGGGCCGTTCGCGGCGCCTACCGATGAACTGGAATTTACGGCAGTGGATGCCGATAATCCGAATTGCTCCGGCTCCGCCGTCCTGCCTGCCTACAATTGCAGTTCGCCGTGCCCCATTGAAAACGTGGCCTACTACCTGACAGATTGCAGTGATGATGGTACCTATACCATTGTTCTGGAACAGATAATCCCCAACCCCCCTAATTTTGATTTCTTGTTCTTCGTTGCGGTCGACGGGGCGCCGGCGGGCAGTTACTCTTCTGCGGACCTACCTGTTGGCCTGGGGGTTTTTCCCGGGAACGGCGCTACGCATGAAGTTGTCATTTACACCCAGAATACCGCCGACTGTGCCTACCGCTTTATTACCGAACCGGTATTCTGCGATGATAGCTGCCCCCTTCAATCCGCCCGCTTGCTGGAGGAGGTGCGGTGTACGGGTCCGGATTTTTACCGGGCTAAGCTCGCTGTTGAAGGAGCCGCTGCCGGCGACATCCTGACGGTTACCTCCACGGTTTCCAATTTCTCCATGACGGCAATATACAATGGTGATTTTGTAGTCGTGGAAATGCCCAATACCGGCCAGAACTTCGACAACCTGAAGGTGTGCCTCCCGTTGAGCACAACCAATGTACTGTGCTGTGTCGAGATCGCCTTTGATTTCGTATGTGAGCCCTGCGAGATCTTTAATGTTCAGCTGGAACCGCTCGCCTGTACTGCGGATGGTAATTACTTCTTCGTGGTTGATTTCCAGGCCGCCGGTAGTTTTAACAACACCTTTCACCTGATGGCCGGCGATCTTTTCAATGCCACGTTCGAGTACGGTGAACTTCCCGTCACTTTGGGCCCGCTGCCGGGTAACGGGGAGCCGGTTAGCGTCTGGATTAACGACGGCAGCCAGCAATGCCAGATTGACCTGGAAATGTTGGCGCCCAACTGCACCTGCCCCTGGTTGGGCGGCGTCACCATTACCCCCAACAACTGCCGGGACGATGGCGCCTTTACGGCTATGCTGGACATCGTTACCCCCGCTCCTTCCATCAGTAATGTTTTTATTGTGGAATCCGGTGATTACGTTGCAGAGTTCAACACCGTCGATCTGCCGGTAGAGATCGGCCCCTTCCGGGGAACGGGAGAACCGCGGACGGTTCACGTATTTTTCCCGGGTACGGATTGCCGGCAAACCGTAACTTTCATTACGCCCGATTGCAGCGACGGTGATTGCCTCTTCACCGGTGTGATCGCCGAGCCTCACGGTTGTGACGGCGGCCAGTTTTTGGTCGATGTGGAGGTGCGCGCCAACAACCACGGCGGCCTGGGCTATTATATCTTTGCCGATGGACGGATCTTCGG
>JAGFJE010000084.1 GCA_024103175.1 Phaeodactylibacter sp. | reverse complement strand
AGCCAGCCGGCCTATTCGCACATCAGCTCCACCATCGTCCGGGAGATCATCAAAGGCGGAGGCGACGCCGGCCCTTTCCTGCCGGAGCAGGTGAAGGTGGGGGAGATCAATGTGTAAATGTGCTTAGATGTAAAAGTGTAAAAGTACTGGCAATTAGGAACATCTAAAGTTATACATTTACCCCCACATTTACACTTTAATACATTTACACTTTTACACGCAGACATGCCCTACCATTGGATACTCTTCGACGCAGACAACACCATTCTGGACTTTGACCGCTCCGAGCGCCAGGCGCTGCAGTATGCCCTGGAAGAACTCGGAATACCTTTCGGGAACGGCCATCACGAAACGTACAACCGCATCAACAAAGCCTGCTGGAAAGCATTTGAACACGGCGAGATCTCGAAGGAAGAACTGAGGTCCAGGCGGTTTAAACTATTCTTTGAGGAGATCGGCTTTCAGGCAGAAGAGAACGGCTTTGGCGCCCGGTACCTGCATCACCTGTCTCAAACCGGATTCCTGATAGAAGGAGCGATGGAACAGGTGCAGCGCCTGTCAAAAAAGTACCGGCTGGCCCTGGTGACCAACGGCCTTAAGGAGGTGCAACGCCCCAGGGTGGAAAAAGCCGGGCTTACAACCTATTTCCAGTCAATCATCGTTTCCGATGAGATCGGCCATTCCAAACCCAACGCCTCTTTTTTCGAATATACCTTCGAACAGATCGGCCAACCGCCGAGGGATAAGGTGCTCATTGTCGGCGACAACCTGAACGCCGATATCCGGGGAGGGGCCGAATTTGGCATACATACCTGCTGGTACAACCCCAGCGGGCAGAAAAACGAACTGGGGGCCTCTCCCAACTACGAAGTTGCCAGCCTTCAAAAGCTGAATGCTTTCCTTTAAATTCCAGCCCTTATGCCTTACCTTTGCTGCCGCAACGCTAACCATTAAAAACCAACAAGTATATCATGTCAGACGCGTATTTCAAAGTCCCACAGGCCATCAACGAAAAAGTGCTCAGTTACGCTCCCGGCAGCCCGGAACGGGCAGAGCTGAAAGCGGCGCTGAAGGCCGCCAAATCCAAAGAAGAAGAGGTATTCATGACGATTGGCGGCAAGAAGGTCAAAACCGGCAAGAAACTGCCCATTCATCCGCCTCATGAACTGAAGCACACGCTTGGCCACTTCTACAAGGGCGGCGCCAAAGAGGTCAAAATGGCCGTCGACGCCGCCCTGAAGGCCAAGCCGGCCTGGGAAAAGATGCCCTGGCAGGAACGGGCGGCGATCTTCCTCAAAGCAGCCGACCTGCTGGCCGGCCCCTATCGCCAGAAAATGAACGCCGCCGCCATGCTGGCCCAGTCCAAGACCGTCTTCCAGTCCGAGATCGACGCGGTGGCGGAACTGTGCGACTTCTGGCGCTTCAACGTGCAGTACATGACGGAGATATACAAAGAACAACCGCTTAATGTCTCCGGCAACGGCATCTGGAACCGCATGGAATACCGCCCGCTGGAGGGCT
>JAGFJE010000063.1 GCA_024103175.1 Phaeodactylibacter sp. | reverse complement strand
TTCTCTAATTTCTTCTAACTGGGATGTTGGCATTTGAACCGGGATTTAAGCATTACATGTTGGAAAGTTACGCAAAGTTCCTGAATTGATTCAGGCATAGTGGGAATACTCTGCAGGGCTTTTGTACAATATAAACTGTACCTTTGCAGCCAAAATACAGGCCAATCGATCAATATGCGAGGACTACAAGTACTATTCGAAGACAACCACCTCATTGCCGTCAATAAGCCGGCGGGCGTCCTGGTGCAGGGCGACGAGACCGGCGACAGGCCCCTGAGCGAGTATGTCAAGGACTACATCAAAGACCGCTACAAAAAGCCGGGAGCAGTATTTCTGGGCACCATCCACCGGCTGGACCGCCCGGTGAGCGGGGTTACCATCTTTGCCCGCACCAGCAAGGCCCTGGGCCGGATGAACAAGTTGTTCCAGGAGCGCGACATCCGCAAGGTATACTGGGCCCTTACGGAACAGCGGCCGGAACCGCTCAGCGGCCACCTGGTGCATTACATTGAAAAGGACCGCCAAAAAAACTTCGCTCACGCATATTCCAAACCTAAAGGTGATGCCAAAAAGTCGGAACTGGATTATTCCCTCCTGGCGGCTATCGGCTCCCATAACCTGATCGAGGTAAAACCAAAGACGGGCCGCCCTCATCAGATACGGGTACAGCTGGCCCGGTTGGGCTGCCCCATCCGGGGCGACGTCAAATACGGCTTTCCCAACCCCAATCCGGACGGCTCCATCCACCTGCACTGCCGTTCCCTTTCCTTCGAGCACCCCGTGAAGAAGGAACCGGTGGTAATCACCGCCAATCCCGACGAGGAAGATGAGGTGTGGAAGTTGTTTCGGGCGCAGTGGGCATAGGGTGTAAAAGTGTATCCGTGCATTTGTGCATAGGTGCATGGCTCTGGAATTTACGAATACACAAATAGAGTTGATGCAACAGACACTGGCGTTGGGAAGCAGATCCCCGGTCCGGCTAATCACGGTTCCAACGGATCACGGATTAACGAGCTCCCTGCGATCCACCCTCCCGTCCACGCCGCCTGAAAGTTGAACCCCCCGGTGATGGCGTCGATGTCGAGCACCTCGCCGGCGAAGAACAGGCCGGAGAACAGTTTACTCTGAAACGTTTTAAAGTCCACCTCTTTCAGGCTCACTCCGCCGGCGGTGACGAATTCCTCCTTAAAGGTGCTTTTGCCATTGACGGTGTAACTACCTTGCGCCAGTTCCTCGGTGAGTTTATTCATTGCCTTTTTGCCGAGTTCCGCCCAGCGCGCCTGTTCGTGGATGCCGGCATGGCTGAGGAGGCTGCGCCACAGGCGGGCGGGCAGGCCGAATTGTGGGTTGGCAAAGGGTTGCTTCTTCGGTTCTTCCCGGCGCAGGCTTTCCAGTTCCTCGCGCACCTGTTCCACATGGCGGTTCACCCAGTTGACGCGGATGGTGAAGTTGTATTGCATGGCTGCCAACTCGCGGGCGCCCCAGGCGGAAAGCCGCAGGATGGCCGGCCCGCTCATGCCCCAGTGGGTGATGAGTAAAGGGCCGGTGGCGCTCAGCTTGCTGCTTTGTACTTTTACTTCCGCCTTCGGAACGGATACGCCCGGCAGGCCTTCGATGCGCGGGTCTTTGATGTTGAAGGTGAACAAGGAAGGAACGGGATCTACAATGTGGTGCCCCAGTTCAGCCAGCATTTTCCATACCGCCGGGCTGCTGCCGGTGGCCACCAGCACGGCGTCGGCGGGGTAGGAGTGGGTTTTGGTATGAACCAGCCAGTGGGGGCGGCTTTCCGCCGGAGGTTCCAGCTGGTGTACGCGTTGTTGCAGCAGCACTTTAACTCCCGCCTTACGGGCCGAATCCTGCAGGCAATCGATGATGGTTTGCGACTTATCCGTAGTGGGGAACATGCGCCCGTCTTCTTCGATCTTGGTGGGCACGCCCCGCTTTTCGAACCACTCTATGGTATCGCCGGTGGAGAAGCGGTGGAAGGGGCCGATGAGTTCGCGCTCGCCCCGGGGGTAGTTTTTTGACAGGTCTTTAGGGACGAAGCAGGCGTGAGTAACGTTGCAGCGGCCACCGCCCGATATTCTTACCTTGTTGAGCGCCTCCTTACCTGCCTCCAGGATGATCACTTCCGCCTCCGGGTTCAGCTCAGCGCAGCGGATGGCGCCGAAGAAGCCGGCGGCGCCCCCGCCGATGACAACAATGCGTTTGTTCATGGGGGCGAAGATAAGATAGGAAGGTTATTTTTTCAAAATATCACTGACGGAGATCTCGAATCCAGGTATGGCCGGTTCGGCAGTACAAAGATCATCCCCCAGGTGGATCTCCATCTTCAGGCCATGGTAAACATGAACCTCTTCCAGTTGAGGGAAAATATGCCATACCACCGCCACATTAGCTTCCCGGTAGTCGTGCATTTTTTTATGCACCAATGTCATCTGATCTTTCGAAGAGATCACCTCGATGACAAATGCCGGAACGACATTTTCTCCATCGGCTGCCTGTCGGATCTGTGCTTTAGTATAAAAGGCAATATCGGGCCGGCGGTGATTTTCTCCGAAGAATGTATCTCCTTCGGCGATGAATTGCCCGTCGATAGAATGACTGGATTTGAGTTTATACAGATTTTCTATCAGGTTATCCTGAATATAAAACTGGCTTTTATCCATGGTTCGGGGGGCCTTTTCAACGGCGCCGTTCACCCATTCATACTTGAAGGAGTCTTCCCGGCTCAAATATTTCTTCCGGAAAGTTTCCCAGGAGATCTTTCTGGCGCCACCCGGGCCTCCCCTCGATTTTTCCCTAATTGCAGTGTCCGCCATGGAGTAGGATTTTTACAATGATACGGATTTTGAGCTTAAAAAGCTAATGAACCGCCTACTTCAATCCGGCACATTATTTTACTATTTTGCGCTTTGGAAAGAAGTGATAATTCATGTCAAAAATACCAATTAATATTCTCATAAGCCCGGACAACGGGCAGCCCCTGGAGTGGAAAAACGGCAGGCTGCGGGCAGTTGGTAACGGCCCGGCCTACGAAGTTGAGGGCGGCGTCCCCATACTGCTGCCGCAGAATGCCCGTGAAACCTCCGCTCGGGCCGAACAGCACGAGCGCTTCGGCTCCCGCTTTTTCTATGTCGGCCACTATCAGGCCGACGCCGAGTTGTTCGATTACTTCGAAGAACCAGAAAACGGGGCTACCCTCCACGAGGAGCGCCGCCTGCACGAAACGATCCTTTCGGAAGTACCCGGGGGAACGAATTCCGTCCTGGACGTTGGCTGCGGCAAGGCCTGGGTGGCACAGCGCCTCTGCCCCAAGGGCATCAGTGTCTGTTCCATGGATATTTCCACTATAAACCCGCAGCGGGCCCTGGAGCGCTACCCATACGACAATCACTACGGTATAGTGGCCGATGCTTACAACCTGCCCTTTCGGGAAGGCGCCTTCGACTGTATCATCGCTTCCGAGATCATTGAGCATGTGCCTGATCCCGGGGCGTTCATCGGCAGCCTCCTGGAGGCGCTGCGCCCGGGCGGCCGGCTGGTCATTACCACACCCTACAATGAAAAGATACAGTATTCCCTCTGCATTCACTGCAACCGGCCCACTCCCATCAGCGCTCATATTCACTCCTTCACTCCGAAGAAGTTATTGGCGCTTACTCCGATGGAGCAAGTAGCCGGCCACCGCATCTATACCTTCGGCAACAAGGCGCTGATCCGACTGAGAACGCACATTTTTCTGAGGTTCCTGCCTACGCCTCTCTGGCGCCTGGCCGACCGCCTAGCCAACCGGGTGATCCGAAAGCCGACCAGGATACTATATGCATTGACCCGGAAATAGATAGGAATGCCTGCAATGATATAAAGATTTTACAGATTGATAATAGTAACCCTTTTGAAGTGATGAAGGTCACATTGCGGTTTTCCAATACTTTTTATATTTGTGCAACTGCTAAAAACTTACAATCCTTGGTAGTATGAACAACAAGTCTTGCGAGCCCCGACGCTGGCAGTTGCTCCGGCAAAACCTGAACAACCTTCGCCCGGAAGAATTCGCCCGCGCTCTGGACAGAAAGAACGGCGCTGTTCTCCTTGACGTGCGCACCCCCGAGGAATACCGGCAGGCTCACCTTCCCGGCGCCATCAACATCAGCTACCTTACCCCCGACCTTTGGGAGCGTCTGGAGCAAATGGACCGGGAAACTGCATATTTCATTTATTGCCGTACTGAGCGGCGCTCCATGCGCGTCTGCATGCTGATGCAGAACGGAGGGTTCCGCCAGGTGTACAATATGGAAGGAGGCCTTATTGCCTGGGAGGAGGCCTTCGGCCCGGTTGCAATGGGGAGCAGGTGATCTGCGATTTATGACGTGTGATGTTTGATTTGATGATTTTCCACCCTAAGCGCCATATTATCTGATTGGCCTGACACCAAAATCAAACATAAAAATTCCCTGTCCAGTTTTCGGTTGCGGCCTCTCCCAAGTGAGCCTACCTTTGTAGTATATACAAACAACTACGATACCATGTTAGCTCACCCCTTACCCGAAAGAGAAGTAATGTACCAGGCACTGGTCCGGAAAGACAGCCAGTTCGAAGGCATTTTCTTTGCCGCTATAAAAACCACTGGTATTTTCTGCCGTCCCACCTGTTCTGCCCGGAAGCCAAAGGCGGAAAACGTCGAGTATTTTTCCTCTGTCAAAGAGGCCATGGACAACGGCTACCGGCCCTGTAAGGTTTGCCAACCCCTTAAGATGGAAGGCCAGGCTCCGGAATGGCTGGAAGGATTGTTACAGGAAGTGCGGAAAGATCCGGAGGCCCGGCTGCGGGATTCGGACCTGGAGGCTAAGGGGATCAATGCCAGTCGGGTGCGCCGGTGGTTCAAGAAACATCACGGCATGACCTTTCAGGCTTACCAGCGCATGCTGCGCCTCAACCAGGCCTACGGCCAGATCAAATATGGCGAGCGGGTAACGGAAGCTGCTTTTCAGAGTGGTTATGACTCTCTCAGCGGCTTCGGCGAGGCTTTCAAGAATAATACCGGCTTTGCGCCCAGCGAGAGCCAGGGTAAAACCCTCATTTCGATTACCCGTATGGAGACGCCGCTCGGGCCTATGCTGGCGGGAGCAACTGCCGAAGGCATCTGCCTGCTGGAATTTACGGACCGGCGGATGCTGGAAACCCAATTGGAGCGACTGAGAAAATACCTGAAAGCAGAAATATTGCCGGGGAACAGCCCTCATTTTGCTGCTCTCCACAGTCAACTGCAGGCCTATTTTTCTGGAAATCTGAAAACTTTTAAAGTACCTATCCTTCATCCGGGGACGGATTTTCAGCAACAGGTGTGGGGCGCCCTGCAGGCCATACCCTATGGCGAAACCCGCTCCTACCGCCAGCAGGCGGAAGCCATTGGCAATCCCGCTGCCGTCCGGGCAGTGGCCCGTGCCAACGGAGACAATCGCATTGCTATTATCATACCCTGTCACCGGGTAGTTGGTGCGGACGGCAGCCTTACCGGGTACGGCGGCGGCCTGTGGCGCAAACAGCGGCTGCTGGAACTGGAGCAGTCGGGTGGTTGAATAAGTTGATTGGTTGACCGGGTTGATCCTGAGGGCAACCCAATTAACCCAATCAACCCAATCAACCCAATCAACCCAATCAACCCAATCAACCACCTTTCCTCGCCACAACTACATATCGTGTACTTTGACAGCTGTCCGCCCAGTCTGGGATAAGTTCCAGGCTATGGGCGTCATAGAGGTCCACCCGGCCACCGAAGGCGCGTTCGAAGTAAGTGCGGATGCGGTGCAGGGGTGGCAGGAACCGCAGGTGCTTGCCGGCGTAGTTCAGTTCCATGAGGCCATCTCCAAAATTGATGTTAATGATCTCGCTTTCCTGGAATACCCTTCCGTTCTCTTCCACCAGCCGGGGCGTTCGCAGGGATATCACCTGTTTGTCTGCCGAGTACATCAGGTTGGGATACCAGCGGATGTGGTCGGGGGTGATGAAGTCTCCAATAAAGTATCCGCCGGGGCTTACCCGTTCGGCGGTGCGCAGAATGGCCTCTTCCAGGCGTTTGAAATCCAGGTAGTGGAAAACGTTGAGGCCGCTGAAGGCGACGTCCCAGGTTTTTCCTTCGGCGTCGAAGTCGAGAATGTCGCCTACCTCGGCTCTTATCCGGCGGCTGGCCTCTGAAACCATGGCCTGTGAGATATCGATGCCGAATAGCTGTTCGTAGGAGACGCCGAATTCGTCGATCAACTCTCGTTCGACCAGGCCGGTGCCGCAACCTACGGAGAGCAGGGAGCTTTCGGGAAAGCTGATACCGTATTGCTTTTCAAAAAATTTCAGGTACCCGCGCATGAAGTTGTCCAGGCAGGGCTGGCAGATCAGGGCGTCGTACAGCTCGGCGTAGTGATGGAAGTTGTCTTCCGGGCGCTGGGTGTCCTGCAGTTCACTTTGCAGTTGGGCCGCCTCCTTGAGTTCGTGGTTGAGGTTGCGCCAGTATACAGAATTGGACTCGTGGCCGTTTTCGTCGACATTGGCTTCCAGGCAGCGCAGGAGCTGTACCCGGTGTTTGTCCGAATACAAGTCTTTCAGCACTTCCTCCAGCCTTCTCCGGCTTCCCGGCACACCGGCTTCTGTCATCTTCCGCAGTCGGCGGGCCAGTTCCACCATGTGGCGGAGGCGCGTGGGGAAATCGGGGCGCGGCCCGGGTTCTGTCCATTTCACTTCTTCTTCCGGCAGGGCAAAGAAAACGCCCCCGTCGACGCGCTGTATGGTTTCGTTCTCCAGGTTATAGACCCGGGCGTCGCCGGTGACATTGTCAATATCCTGTGGCCGGCCGTATACGTGGAGAGTCTGAAAGTATTCATCTGCTGGGTTGCCCATCTGATGGACCAGCGTATGGCTTACGCCGACAACATCACCGGCTTTAAATTGAGATCGGGAGAGCGTGGAGATACGCCCTTCATCCACACGGAAGGTGGCATGTTCCGCCGGCCCGAACACTTGTACCGCTCCCCATTGGGTATAGCCGTGGTCGTGAATGGCGGAAAAATCACCCGGCGCCCAGGACATGGCCATCATTTCAAAATTGCCTTCTGCGTAGATCAGCCGCCGCCCGTAGCTGTCGGCAGCAGGGTGTCTATAATCGGCCCACGGTTGCAGGTCTTCCTGCCTCACACCGGCATCAAGGACTACACGGCGCACTTCCGAAGGCTTCCATTCTTTGCGTTCTTCCAGTTTTTCGACGATGTATCTCAGAGATGCGGGCAGTAGTTTTTTATCCTTAACCGGCGGTTGAGGAGTAGTGATTGCTTTGGGCATGTTGATCTGTAGTTTGGTTATTGCCCTGCAAAGTTCGGGAAAAACCAACGGATAGGCTGTGACAATTGTCACTGAAAGGAGGAAGAGGAACGGAGATGAAGCGGGCTACAGGGGTATTTTAATGGCCATTACTGGCGTTACCACCATTCATCAACTCCTCAATGATGGCTTTCACTTCTTCAACAGGCAGGTCCACCAGCTCGGCGATATCTTCTACCGGTATGCCTTTCTTGTGGGCGCGGGATATGACCATGCGCGTGTTTTCAGCACGCCCTTCTGCACGTCCTTCTTCACGCCCTTCTTCACGCCCTTCCGCACGCCCTTCCGCACGCCCTTCCGCACGCCCTTCTTTTTCTGCTTTCATTTTTAATTCTTCTATGATTGCTTCCCGGATACCCATAGCTCTTCTGGATTTAGTGATCTGTTGAATATCGTCATCAAATTTATTGAAAAATGCCGTTTCTTCAAAGTGGGTATAGTACTTGATAAAGTCCAGCAGATGTTTGATTTTACGTTTGGGTATGCCTTGCCGAAACAGGTGCCGCACCATTTCTGTTTTGGCATACAACCGTTGCTCATCGTTCTTGTTCTCCATATCCAACGCCCGGCGGGCCACTTCCATCACTAGTCCGAACAGGTTACTCGAACGGCGCAGGGCCCGCGGCTCATGATCTATTACTATAAACGTCCTGTAACGGTAAAGTGTCTCAGTTCCCCAAAATTCTTCCCGGTATTCCGGAAAATGATATTTTCGGTTGGCGTCCGTAAAAATGGCGAGGGCCACAATAGACTGGTTATATCGGTCCCGAATGCGGTAGGCATATTGGAACATCCGAAAGGCGAAGTCCGGATCTTTGTATCCCTGTACTTCTACGTGTATCAAAAACCATTTTTCTTCTCCGTTTTTCAGATAGGCCCGGATGAGCTTATCGGCATGCCGGTTTTGGGATTCCGATTGAGGAGAGAGTTGTTCCAGCTCTTTGTCCAGAAACATGAACCCCCTCTCGAAGTCGATCTGATCCACGTAATCGGGAAAGAAAAAATGCAGGAAGTCTTCGATCAGGTCTTCGATGATCCCTTTCCAGAGTGTGTCTTTACTGACCATTAAGTGCTTATGGCTTTAGGTGTTTTTCCTATTGAATATTCAGGGGTGAAATTACCTTCTTTCGGGACGAAAAACCAGGACAGTTGAACGGGCTGGCTCACTTGTGGATTTTGGCTTTTTCGCTTGAAGGTTTGGAGTAATAAGATGAATATTAAAACTTTATGGCCTCGGCTAAACCCCCTTGTGTAATTTTCTGTTATCACATTTATCTTAAAAAATACATTAAACCTATAGAGTTATTATATAATTTTGCATTCCAGCCTGAATCCCAAATGCAGAGGAAAAACCTGCCTCGTAAAACCATTGTGACAAGCATCACTGACCATCCGCCGCCCTTGCCCCATCTTTGCACTGTCAATCGCACCAAATAAGGGTGTGAGAAATAAAAACAGAAAAAGCTACAAAGACATACAATGAAAAAGAAAGTATCCTTCAAAGACCTGATCAACGGCGACAAGCCGGTTTTGGTAGACTTCTCCGCCGAGTGGTGCGGCCCCTGTCGCGCTATGGCGCCCATCCTGCGGGAAGTGGCGGGCAATATTGGCGACAAAGCCTCTATCGTGAAGATCGATGTGGACCAGAACCAAATCCTGGCGTCCCAGTTGCAGATCCACGGTGTTCCGACCTTCATCCTGTTCAAGAACGGAGAGGTGAAATGGCGCCAGTCGGGTATGCAATCGGCACACCAGCTGACCAACGTGATCAACCAATTTGCGGAAGAACAATTAGCTTAAGAGCATTAATAGTCAACTGAAAATCGAATAGATAATATGGAACTGATTGGTAATACCTCCTCCTTCTGGGATTTTATCAGCCAGCCCTGGCACTGGGCTGTTTCCGGCGCCGCTATTGCGCTGACGCTGGCCCTGTTGACCTGGATGGGCCGTAGTTTTGGAGTTTCGACGACTTTTAAAGGGATCTGCACTATAGCCGGTGCGGGCAAACGGATTCCCTTTTTCAATATGGACATGAAGGACGAATACTGGCGCATTGCTTTTGCCCTGGGCGGCATTCTGGGTGGTTTCATCACCGCCCAATTCCTGCAGAGCCCGGAACCGGTGGCCATCTCCGAGTCTACTATTGAATACCTCGGTACGATCGGCATTGCTTATCCGGAGTCAGACGCTCTGGAGCGTGGCTTTGTACCCACAGAGATCTTCAATTTCACCAGTATAAAAGGCATCATCCTGGCCCTGGCCGGCGGTTTCCTGGTCGGATTCGGCGCCCGTTACGGCGACGGCTGTACTTCCGGGCACGCCATTTCCGGCCTGGCGCACCTGCAACTGCCTTCCCTCATTACGGTGATCGGCTTTTTCATCGGCGGTTTGCTGATGACGCACCTGCTGTTCCCGTTGCTGATGGGGGGGTAGGGATGATTGAATGATTGAATGATTGAATGATTGAATGATTGAATGGATTGAATGATTGAATAAAACAGAAAATCGAGCAATGAAAAATACATCTTTCTTTATTGTCGGCATCTTTTTCGGGATTGTTATGACCAAGTCGGAGGCTATCTCCTGGTTCCGCATCCACGAGATGTTCCGCTTTGAAAGCTTTCACATGTACGGCATTATCGGCACCGCTGTTATTCTGGGCGCTGCCGCTATGTGGGCCATGAAAAAGTTTAAAATGAAGACCCTGCGGGGCACTTTCGTGACTTACAACCCGATGAAGCTCAGCATTAAGCGCCACCTGCTGGCCGGTTCTATCTTCGGCCTGGGATGGGCGTTGGTGGGGTGCTGCCCGGGCCCCATGTATGTCCTGCTGGGCAACGGTTACGCCATTATGATCCTGGTCATCCTGGGGGCTATCCTGGGTACGTATACCTATGGCCTGGTGATGAATAAGCTGCCGCATTAAGTGTATGTTGCCGGTTGTTGGTTGTCTTCTTTTTGTTGGCTCCAAAGGACAATAGCGCAGGCCGCAGAAGAACGAACAACAAGCAACCGAAAAACGAATAACAGAATTTAATAGTTGGGTGATTTATTGGGTAAATACGGGCAATCTCTACCAGGGGTTGCCCCCTTTTTTTTTCCCAACGCAATAAGCCGCATAAAATGAAATATTCTACATTGTTTTTTCTGGTAGTTATTTCTTCCGTATGGGCCTCAGGCCAAAGCAATTTCGAAGGCTGGCTCAAGAAAAAGGAAGGTTTTAAAATCGAACCCTTTATGATGGTGCAGTTGTGGAGCAGCTATTCCACCGGGCAGGAGGTGTTCAATCCGGAACTTGAACAGTACGAGCCGGTTGAAGGCCGTTTCAATGTGGAGCTCCGCCGCGCTCGCCTGGGTTTCCGCGCGGAGCCGTATGATGGGCTTAAATTTACCATCGTCGGGGCGTATGACCTGATAGGGCGCGATGTGCTTTCCGGGCAGGTTGGGGGGGGTAACAACGGTTCGCTTCCCGAGTTCGGCATCTGGGACGCCTTCTTCCAGTGGCGGGTAAAAAAGGAAAGTGAAGCTTTAAATATAGTTGGGGGGTACTTCCGGCCGCAGCTCAGCCGGGAGAGCATTACTTCCGGCTGGTCGGTCAATTCGATGGAAAAATCTATGTCTCAGAACTATATCCGACGCCATCTGGTAGGCGCCGGCCCCGGGCGGGCGGCAGGGCTCAACCTGGGCGGGCTGCTGCTGGCAGATGACGGCAGGCTCGGCCTCAACTACAATCTGGGTATCTTCAATCCGCTGACTTTGGCCAGTAACGGTAATTCCACCGGCGCCGAATTCGCCCCGCTCCTCGTGGGCAGGGCAGTCCTTTATCTGGGTGATCCGGAAATGGAAAAGTACAAGATTGGATACGACATCAATTATTACGGCCGGCGCAAAGGGCTGTCTGTCGGCGGCGGCGGCTCCTGGCAGGGGCAGACAGGTGTCTTTCGGAGCAGCTATGCTGCCAGTGCCGACTTCCTTTTCAACTGGGGGCATTTGAACATCGACGGGGAATGGAATCTCATGTGGCGGGAAGGCAGCCGCCTCATGGCCGATGACGGGAACCGCAACTTTACCTACAATTCCAATACCGGGCACCTGCGCCTGGGATACAACATCATCATCGGTGACAAGGCTGTCCTGGAACCGTCCTTCATGGCTATGCAGTTCAACGGAGCAAAGAGCCTGGCCGGCCAGGCAGATGCCAGGGCCGTCGGCGCTTTCTCTGGTTCCGAGCGTACCTATGACGCGGGCATCAACTGGTACCTCAACCAAAAGAACCTCAAGCTGATGCTCCATTACACCTGGCGCGAGGGGGATGCCGGAGAGGCGGCCCCGGGTTTTACCGGCAACCAATACTTCAGCCAGAGTGACGTAGGGGCCATTCATCGGGGGAATTGGCTGGGGCTTGGATTGAATGCCATTTTTTAGGGTTGTGGGGGCAATCATTCCGAGTTCTGTTTTCACTTCTCGGTTCGTCCAAAGCCCGAATGGTTCTTACCGCAGGAACTGCCTGCGCCCCACAAGGGCAAGCTTGTATGCGCAAATAAACGAGTCCACGAATACCACTACGCCCTCCTGGCTTCCTTCTGGCGTTTATTCCTCCATCCTCCGTAGATCATCAGCCCCAGGCCGGCGGCAGAGAACAGCAGGCCATATCTGGCTGCTTTAATACTTAGTGGCTCTTCTCCGAATTGCCTTTCCATACCGAGAAGTTCCTCGATGATCAGTTGGCTCATGGTGAGCGCAATGATGCCAATGAGGAGCAGGGCCAGCCCCACCCACAGAAAATATTTGCCTTTTGTCATGATCGATAGTTTTTGGAAAGGGAAATGCAGTGGAGGCAAAAAGGTTTACCAGGCGGGGAGGGGAAAAGATAGAACACGGACCTTGTCTGCGACCCGTGTCCCATTACTTTTCGGCAAAAACCAAGGTTTATTGCCTAACCTCTTTCACGCGGCATGGCGCCGGCAACTCCCCCCCCTGTATCAGCGCGGCGATTACCCCGGCTTCTTCTTTGGAGAAATCTCCGGTGATCTGTGCCTGCCCGGAATTGATCTCCGCCAATACCCGGGGCGCAAAATAAACCAGCCCGTCAAAAACGATGGCAACCGGGCGGCGCATGTTTTCCCGGGTGGCCTGCGCCCAGCGGGCGCCGCCTTCTTCATC
Source organism: Phaeodactylibacter sp. (assembly GCA_024103175.1). Classification (GTDB taxonomy): domain Bacteria; phylum Bacteroidota; class Bacteroidia; order Chitinophagales; family Saprospiraceae; genus JACJXW01. The sequence continues at coordinate 2,405 of JAGFJE010000063.1, read as the reverse complement.
GAAGCTCAGGGCGATACTGGCCGTTTCGGTGCGTTCATCGTATCGGGCTTCGCTGCGCGCTATCTCCCTTCCGGTAAGAATGGGCGACATGCCTTTCCCGTACCGAAGGGCGTAGAGTTCCTGTTTCCCGTTCTCATCTGGAAAACGCCCGAAGGCGAAGCTCAGATTGCCGGGTAAAACCTTACTGGACTGCCGGCTGAGAACGAACCGTCCGAAGGCAGGTATTTCCTCTGAGGCAATACTGCCCAGCACGGCTTCCATTTCGCCAGTTTCAACATCCAGCGGAAGCCATTGCCTCCAGGCTTCTTCTTGTCCGGATCCGTTGAGCATCCGGAAAACCTCCGGCTGGGTGAATACTTCACAAAATTCCAGTTTTCCTATACTGGACAGGAGAGGAAGTACGGCTTCTGCGGATATCTCTTCCCGAAACCGTATGGTGAGCTCCGGCCGTTGTGGGTGGGCCTCCGTTTCGAAGGCGTTGACCCCATAGGCCAAAAGGCGCTGGGAAATAACTTCCTGTGCTTCCATCAACTCTTCCCGGCTGGCTTCCGGGCTCTCAAGGGTTATTTCCATAAAACCGGCGGGCGCCGAGTAATTGACGCCGGGCATCAGGCTGGTGGCCAGAATGACGGCCACAGCGATATATATGAACTTTTTCATTTCATACTGATTTTGAATGGTTGAAATTGAATGTAGACAAACGCGGGGCACGGCCGCAGAGAATAGAGCGGCAAGGGCGCTGCTCTACTGCGCCATCGCGCTTCTGCGTCAATTGAAACTATGCAGAAAGAGGGGGAGGGGCGTCCGTTCTCAGGCAGGAAAACAAGATGTAGCGTTTCACGCCGGAGGTGAAAACGAAGATTTTGTTTACCTGCCCGGGGAGGTCGTTTGAGTAGGTTTGAACAGGAATCGGCGGTAGCGCCTGCCCACCAATGTTCGGGCCTGGCGTTAGGCCGGGGATCTCCTTAAAAGAAGGAAAGGGGGGGGCCAGAAGCGCCGCCTGAGAGGCCTCGATGTGCACCTGATAAGCGGCGGCCCTATATGCAGAAGAAGGAAGGACATCAGGCTGGAACGCTTTGCCCATTCCCAGCAGCAGCAGGATGCTGAACAGGAATGCCAGAGGCCTGAGCTGCGTCGTTTCCAGAATGATATGCTTTTCCAATCGTGACATCGGCCAGCAAGTTATTACAAATAGGTATAAAAGTCAATCTTCTTCACCGCACCAGGTGGATCTCCAGCCAGGGGGTGTTGAATTCATACCCTTTCAACTGCAGATAGTTGGCAAAGCGGGGCATAAAGATGGAACGCCGCTGGTTGCCCAGGCTGATGACCAGTTCGTCGCCGAATTTTTCCAGGCGGACAGCCCCTTTTTCGACAAAAGGAAGTTTAATTCGCGCCAGGTACCCATCTTTTTCTTCCCGGATCTCAAAAGGGGTGTCCTGGTAAAGGATGGCCGCCGGATCGGAACCTCCGTATATAGCCCGGCCGATCTTGTCCAGCAGTTCTATTCCGAAAACTTCCTGGCCCTGGTGCATCACTTCAAAAATGGGCAAGGGCTCAAAAGATTCCCTGATCTCTCTGAGGTATTCCTGTTGGGAAACCAGATAGCGTGCAAAAACACCCTTTCCGGCCTCTTCGGGAAAAATGCGGTTGACGATCACTGCATCAACATTGTAGCCGTATAGCTGCAGGTAGGAATAGGACCGTTTTGCCTCCTTTACCACCATGCGTTCCGGATTGGCAACAATGCGAATAGAGCAGACTTCCGGATCCTGCATCACCTGCTGTATACGCTCCAGCTTGTCGAACAGGTTTTCCAACTCGTCCATGCCTTTGTCGAGCGGAATGCCGGTCATGGACCGCACCATAGCGCCGAACCCCTTCATGGCAAAGCGCTGCCCGGGGAAGGCCTTCAGCACCCACGACTGGGTGACCTGGGGCAGGGATAACAGGCTGAGGGTCTCTCCGGTGGGGGCACTGTCGATAATGGCCAGATCGTAGTCTTTTTGGCGATAATACTCTTCCAGCCACAGGAAGGCGGAAGCCTCTTCCATCCCCGGGAGTGCCGAGAGTTCTTCCGCCACTACGTTTTTGACACCCTGGAATTTAAATACGGATAGCATCAGCTGGCGGATGCTGTCCCAGTGCTTTTTCATAGAATAATAAACGTCGAACTCTTGTGCAAAAAGGTTGGGGGCGATCTCCTGAGGCTCCGGCCCCAGTTCCCTGTCCAGAGCATCGGAAAGGCTGTGGGCCGGGTCGGTGGAGATCACCAGCGTTTTGACGCCCTGCCGGGCGGCCTGCAGGGCGGTGGCGGCGGAAAGGGTGGTTTTGCCAACCCCTCCTTTACCCGTAAAGAGGATGATTCGCATAATTGGGAATAATGTTTACAAAAGGTAAGGATC
>JAGFJE010000049.1 GCA_024103175.1 Phaeodactylibacter sp. | reverse complement strand
CATGAAAAAACGCGCATCAAAATTATTATTAGCCCTGCTTATTGCGGGGATTGCAGGGGCCTGCATGAAAAAGGAAAACGAAGTAGTGCCCGGCCCACCGGAGGAAGAAACGATTACCGAAACCGTTACATTCACTATTGGAAAAAGAATAATCGCACAGGAAAGGTTTGTCGGTTTCCTGGTCTCCGACAAATCGGGAAAGGTGCTTCTGGATTCGATCGCCGAAGAGGGTCGGCCCTGGGAAGATTGGGTTGTTTCATTCCGGAAAAATGAACGGGACACCGTCATTTTGACAATTGTTGCCAACCAGAGCGATAATAATCCCTATAATCTATTTTCCAATTGGTCATTCATTAACCCTGAGGATGGATTCTATCTGGAATACCCGGAGTATCTGTCGTATTACAGAAGCCTGGTTGATTACCATTTCAAAATTGCCGGCATCACTTCGATCGAGGCATACTGGTTGCCGGGCGCTTTTGATCAACGTCAGGCTGATGTTGAGATCAAAGATGATACGGCATTCATTTCGTATGAGGGTATCGAAGGGCTCGATCAAATACTCGTTTTAGGAGCGAATAACGAGCAGGAAAAAAAGATGTACTATCAAGAAGCTTTGAGCGAAGCCACTGAGGCTGAAACCGACTGGGCGAGCTTTACGGGCAGTTTGCAGGTACATGAGATCAACATGCCATTTTCAACCGAGTGGGACGGCAGTATCTATGCCATTAACAGCTCGACCGGGAACAGGGTGTGTATTTTTAATACTCTTAACGCTACGGGGCAAACTGAATCGCCGACGGTCAGTATGTCTTTGCCGGATGGGGCCGAACTCAGTGATATCCACTTCCGGCTTCGCGGAAAAAAGGACGGTATCCATACCAGCTTTTCCTCTAAATTTGATGAGCTGCCTTCTGCAATCCCCCTGGATTTTGACCCGGAGTTTGATGTGATCCGCTCGACTTACCAGGACTTTAATATAGCCTTCCACAATAATGATGCTGTTTTCTACAAGGCAACATGTGTATATCAATTTAATTACAATGGCCTCGATGTAGGTGGAACCTGGGAGGTTTATGGTGATATCCGGAACCCGCCGAAGTTTTCCTTTCCAACTATTCCCGCCGGGTTTTTACAAAAAATACCCCATCTGGGCTCCATCTTGTGGGTTCCCACCAGCGGAAGGAGTATTTCATTCTACAAGGTAAAAGAGGACAAAAGGACTGAACTGGCCAATAACCCTTTGAATCTATTGAGCCCGGAATGGAATATGGATGCCGATGCTGTAATCCGGAGCTATGGGTTCTGACATCTCCTCGGCCCGCCAAAATTATTTGGCGTCGAAGGCGGCAACCTCAGCGCTTATTTGGAGTCCGGGATTGAAAACGAAAAGCGTCAATTCCTGCCGGCCTGCGGCACAGCGGGCGGGCTCGCCAGTTCCGCTGGCGAAGCGCCTTCGCAATCATATAATCAGGAATTTCGTATTTTGCTCCCTTCCGCAAAATTCAAATCCGACAAAATGAAAAACCGGCTCTGCTTACTCCTTCTGTTCTGTATTTCTGTTTTCCACCTGCCCGCCCAGGAAGACAACGTCCTCCAAAAGCTCGAGGCTATCGCCATCATCGATCAGAAGGTGATGATGCCCATGCGCGACGGCGTCCGCCTGGCCACCGACATCTACCGGCCGAAGACGGACGAGCCCGTTCCCGTCATCTTCTCCAAAACGCCCTACAACTTCAACTCCTGGGGCGACGGCGAGCGGCGCACCCGCACCTTCGAGCGGGCCTACGAAGCCGTCAGCCGCGGCTACGCCTACGTGGTGCAGAACGAGCGCGGGCGCTACTTCTCGGAAGGCGAGTGGGACATCCTGGGCGTGCCCATCACCGACGGCTACGACGCCTTCAGCTGGATGGCCGCACAGCCGTGGTGTAACGGAAAGATCGGCACCCTGGGCTGCTCCTCCACCGCCGAGTGGCAGATGGCGGTGGCGGCCCTCGATCATCCCGCCCATGCCGCTATGGTTCCGCAGGGCTTCGGCGCCGGCGTGGGCAGGGTAGGGGCGTACTACGAGCAGGGCAACTGGTACCGCGGCGGCGCCCAGCAGATGCTCTTCACCTCCTGGCTGTACGGGGTGCAGAACGGCAGGATACGCCCCACCTTCCCCAAAGACGCCACCCAGGAGGAACTGATCCGCGCCTCCCGCTGGTTTGACCTGGCGCCCGAACGGCCGGAAGTCGACTGGTCCGAAGCGTTCTGGCGCCTGCCGGTGCAGGACATCATCAAAAACGTGGAAGGCCCCATCGGCATCTACGAAAAGATGATCCGCCGCAAGCCCAACGACCCCGCCTGGTACGAAGGCGGCCTGTACCACGACGACATGCCCTTCGGCGTGCCCAGCTTCTGGTTTGCCTCCTGGTACGACGTGTCGATCAGCCCCAACCTGGCCCTGTTCAACCACGTGCGCCAGAACGCCAAAGACCCAGAGGTGGCCAATAACCAGTACCTGGTCATCGCCCCGGTGCTGCACTGCGGCTATACCCGCGCCACCGAGAACACCGTCGTCGGCGAGCGCAGCGTCGGCGACGCCAGGCTCGACTACGACGGTCTCGTGTACGGCTGGTTCGACTACTGGCTGAAAGGGGAGGACAACGGCTTTCCGGAGAAAACACCCCGCGTGCATTATTATACTATGGGCTCGAATAAGTGGCAGACGGCCGGCGCCTGGCCGCCGGAAGGGGCGGAAATGGCTACGTACTATCTGTCCAGCGCCGGTAATGCCAACACCATGTACGGGGATGGAAAACTCACCACTCAGCAACCCGGCAAAGAAAACAAGCCCGACGCTTTCACCTACGACCCCGCCAACCCCGTGCCTTCCCTGGGCGGCAATGTCTGCTGCACCGGCAACGCCATTGAGGGCGGCGCCTTCGACCAGCGGGAGAACGAAGCCCGGCAGGATGTGCTCGTCTACACCACTGAGCCCCTGGCGGAAGGCGTAGAAGTCAGCGGCTTCATCGAAACTACCCTCTATGTTTCCTCGGACGCCAAAGACACCGACTTCACCGTCAAGCTCATCGACGTCTACCCGGACGGGCGGGCCTACAACCTGGACGAGACCATTCAGCGCGCCCGTTACCGCGAGGGGTACGATAGGGAGGTGTTCATGGAGGAGGGCAAAGTGTACAAATTGGAACTGACGCCCCTGTCCACCAGCAACTACTTCGCGCCCGGCCACCGCATCCGCATCGAGGTGTCGAGCAGCAACTTCCCGCGCTTTACGCGCAACCTGAATACGGGAGGGAACAATTACGACGAGGTGGAAGGCGTAGTGGCCAGGAATAAGGTGCATCATTCGGCGCAGTATCCGTCGCAGGTGCGGCTGCCGGTGGTGAGGCGGTAGGGCCGGATGGAGTCATAGGTGCGTGTCATGTTTTTTCATTTCTCGAAAGCGTACGCTTAGAGCCTGTTTGGAGGCCACCATTGAATTCTTGTCAATTTTCGTTGCAGTAATTTTGCATTTGCTCTAATTCTACTTTGTTAACTTAAAAAAAGCCGCGTAGCGGCGATAGCCCCTTGGGCTGATAGTACACAGCAGTTCTCGTTTTGGAATGCCACTAAAACACAGAGGCACGAAACTTTTACCCGTCCATGCGGACGTATGTGTTTAGCGCGGGAGGGGCAATGCCTCGGTTCAGCCCGTAGGGCTGGTATATCAAAGCACGGGGCATTCGCCCCGTGAAAATGGGGCAGGCCATTGGCGGCGCCCTGAAAGGGCAACATAATTGCCGGGGCCTTTATATTATTCTGCCCTTTCAGGGCGTATCCTACGATTTGGCGCCCTCAACACGGGGCGGATGCCCCGTGCTGAGTTCTTTTGGCCCTTCAGGTCGCTAAACACATACATGCGGACGGGTAAAAGTTTCGTGTTTTCGTGCTTTTGTGGCAGGATTTTAGGCATCATTTTGCCAAAGCAGGAATCGCTGGATAGTACACTGATTTATTAAGATTGGTTAAGATTCATTAAGATCATTCTTTCTGTACTTTACGATCCTAAAAAATCTTAATTTATCCTAATAGATCAGTGTACCATATCTTCCTGCTCTCAGGCCAGGGCGCTCTCATCCCCGCTGTCCTGCGTAAACAGGCAGGAGGAGCCGGTGGCGTCGCGCAGTTTCCAGAGGAAATCGGCGTCGAGTTCTGCCGGCAAGGGGAAGATGTTGAGGTCTGCTTCCGGGGCGTTGCTGGCGTAGCGCTCGAAATCATCGTCGGCCAGGTGGGCGGCGGTATTGGCGGGCAGGCGGGCGAAGTTAACCAGGCGTTTGAGAAATTTCTCCGCCTTTTCCTTCTCTTCCTCGTGTTGTACCGCTGCGATCACGTTCAGTTCTGCGTTCCAGCTATCCATGATGCGGTAGGCCAGCAGGATGGCCAGGTCGAGGTCGGTGAATTCCATTTCCAGCTTCCAGTCCGGCCCCCGGTCGGGGATCCACAGGTTGACGCGGCGGCGGCGCCCCAGGCCGGCCACTTCGTGCTGCACGAGGAGGGCGACGCCCATGCGCTGCCGTTTGGCCTCCTGAATGACCCGCTCCAGCGCCTGATGGGTCTGTTTGTCCTTGGGCAGTTCGAGGAACAGCAGGTTGGGACGAAAGAAGGAGCCGGACAGAGCCTGCATGCCCACGCGCACGTCGTCCGGGAAGCGGTTGCTTTCCATGACGGTGGAGTAGGTGAAAACGCCGGCGTCCATCAGGGCCTGCTGGGCGTCCACCAGGCGCACTTCCAGTTCTTCGAGGCCATCCGCCGGGGCGATGCCCAGCAACTTGACCGACCCCATGGGGTAGGCCAGCTGCTCCACCAGTTCGAAGGAACCGCGCAGGCGGTGGGGGTCTTCCACCGGCACCAGGATGTTGGGCTTCCAGGCCCGTTCGGCGGCCCCTTCCGAGAGCTTGACCTGCTTGGCGGCCCACTCGGCCAGGGCGGTGAACAGGCCGCTGCGCACATCGCCGGTGGGGGCGGCCAGCTTGCGCCGCATGAGCACGAAGTAGATGGCGGTGACGACGCCGGCGGCCAGCAGGCTGAAGGTGGGGTTGATGATGAACATGGCGAACAGGCAGCCTATCAGCCCGATGACGGGCACGGCCTTGGGGATGCGCAGCAGGGGGCGGAAGCTGATGAGGCGCAGGCTCTGCTCGATGGCCACCACCAGGTTGATGGTGGCGTAGGTGAGCAGGAAGATCATCGTCACCAGAGGGGCGATGGCGTTCAGCTCGCGCAGCATGATGGCGGCCAGCACGATGGCGGCGGTGAAGTAGCTGGCGTTGCGCGGCTCTCCCTTCCGGGTACGTTTGGCGAACCAGCCCGAGGCCGGCACGATGCTGTGGCTGCCCAGCGCTTCCAGGATGCGCGGCGCCCCGACGAAAGAGGCCAGGGCCGAAGAGAAGGTGGCCGCCAGCAGGCCGGCGAGCACCGCCGGCCCCCAGAAAGCGCGGTCGATCATGATGGTGTAGTTGGATGTCAGCTCGCCGACCGTGGCCACCCGCATCAGCCAGTAGGCCAGGGCGAGGTAGACCAGCAGGCTGAGCCCGACGGCCGCCATGGTGCCGATGGGGATGGACTTGCGGGGGTCCTTCAGGTCGCCCGACAGGTTGGCCCCCGCCATGATGCCGGTGGAGGCCGGAAAGAACACCGCGAAGGCCGCCCAGAAGGTGATGCCCGAGAAGTTGTTCTCCGGGCTGCCCCGGAAATCGCCCCACAGCACGATGGGGTTATCCATCGGCCCCACCGCCGCTGCGATGGCGATCGAGATCAGCGAACCGATGATGATGGCCAGGATGACATACTGCACCTTGAACGCCAGAGAGGTGCTGATGAAGGTAATGCCGAAGATGATGGCAAAGATGAGAAGGTCGATGGCCAGGGAGGGCAGCTCCGTAATGCCCCACGCTTCGGCGGCCCAGAGGTACCCCTCCCGGAAGCCGAAAATGTACATCACCACCGCCAGGGCCTGCGAAACGTACA
>JAGFJE010000042.1 GCA_024103175.1 Phaeodactylibacter sp. | reverse complement strand
CGTTTGGCTTTGAGTATCACCTTTTTTGTCATGGCCCCAAGATACGGAATTTCGGACGGGCCACTTTCAAGCGGCTCGTAAAGATGAGGCCAAACCCCGCCGCTCTACTGCCTGGCCAGTACTATCTTACGCGCCAGGACGGTGTTCTCCGTCCGTACGCTGATGAAGTAGGAGCCGCTGGAGAGCCCCTCTTCGGTTAGGCTCAGCCGGTAATTCGGGCGGTCCAGGGCCAGCGTCCGGGTGAGCGCCGGCTTGCCGTAAACATTGTAAACGGTAAGCTCAGCCCGTTCCCCGTTGAAGTGCTCAAATTCGAGGAACAGCTCGCCGATGGTGGGGTTCGGGTAGACGAACAGGCCCAGCGCTTCTCCGGGCGGCAGAGTAGCGGCGCTTTCTTCAACAGCAAACCCATTGCCCGGCTCGCTACCGCTGTGTACAATATAACAATTGACAAAATTGTCACAATCATCATAGGCCCGATAGGGATACGTAACGGTGAAATCTCCACAGTCGCCTACCTCCGGTATCTCATACTCTACAAAACACTCAAACCCATTCCCGCAGGGGTCGGTAATTTCGTAGGTAATGGTAATTCTGATATCCGTGCAGGGCCCGCCTTCGTAATCCCTTTCCAGTTCGTTGATCACCAACTCTCCGCATTCGTCCATATAGAACTGGCGAATGTAGCTGTCGTCTCCTTGCTGCGGGATCTCCTCAATGCTTTGTAAAATGACCGGCTCCCTGGGGCACTCCCCAATGGGAGGCGTCGTGTCAAAGCCGGTGAAAGTAATAGAGCATTCCTTGACATTTCCGCAGTTGTCTCTGACTTCATAATCGTAGATGAGTGTGAACTCACAACCCACAATAGTAAAGTGGGTATCGACGGGAACGGCCAGGACCCTTTCCCCGTCGGCGCCGGTAAAGAAAGTGGCCAGGTAGTCGGCATCGAATTCCTGCAGGCCCTGGTCGCAGGTCAGGTCTTCTTTTCCCAGCGGGCAATCTCCGGTGATGGAACCGGTTCCCCCGCCGGAATGGACTACGGTGCAGGTTGTCCTATTGCCGCACTCATCACGGATGATAAAGGAATGGCGCACTTCAAACCCGGAACAGGAACCCCCGAAGAACTCCGTCTCCGTGTCGTCGAACACCACCTGAATGTCGCCGCATAGGTCGGCATAGGCGGCCCGCACTGCTGCGATATCCGGGCCGGGCGCATCGCCGGGCGAGGCCAGCCCAGTAAGGCCCGGCGGGCAGTTGCCGGCGGGAGGCGCCGTATCTTTGATGGTAAAGGTACCGGTAGTGGCGGATGCGTTCCCGCACTGGCTGGTAGCCGTAAACGTGACGGTTGCGCTTCCGGTTGCTCCACAGGCATCGGTGAGCCCGTTATAGTTGTTCGACCAGCTTACCTGCCCGCAATCATCAGAGGCTGTCGCGCCACCCTGGTTGTTCAGCCAGTTTGCCAGCGCCCCCGAATTGCCGTTGCCGTCACATTCTACCGTGAGGTCCTGAGCCGGAGAAAGCTGGGGCCCGTTACTTCCTTCCGGAACGGTAAAGGTGGACGAACAGAATGTCGGCCGGTTGCATTCCTCCTTGGCCAATAAGTGAATGTAAACCTGCCCGCCGCAGGCCGGGGGCGGCATCACATGATCCAGAGACAAGGCCGGATTGCCATCGACGAAATAGAAAGCTGTGCTATTACAGCCCCCGGTAGATTCAAACTGGCTGATCCAGTTGTAAAAGGCACTATTGACATTTGCCTGTGAGATACAACTGCCCAATGTCACACTCGGCGGGCAACTCACCGTTGCCTGTTGGGAGGCCGCCACGGTGAAAGTAGCGGTGCAGAAGCCGGAGTCGCCACACCTGTCCCATGCATAGTATTTAACGGTTACACTACCGCCGCAGGCACTGGGGGCATCGTAATTTATCACGCTGCTGTGCTGGGCGGCGCAACCGCCGAAGGTATTAAACCCGGATAGCCAGCTGGCAAATTCGGCGTCGATCTGAGATTGGGAGAGGCAGGCGGGAAGGTTCTTGTCCGGAGGGCAAACCACCTGCAATGGGGCCGGCTCTTTCACCCTAAAGGTGGCTGAGCAGGAAGCCGACTGCCCGCATTGATCCCAGGCGTTGTACTGTACCGTTACACTACCTCCACAGGCATCGGGTGCAGAGTAGCCCTGCAGGTTGCTGCTCTGTGGAGAACACCCCCCCGAAGTGGAGAACTGGGCAAGCCAGCTTGCAAAAGCGGCGTTGATTTGCTGCTGGGAATAACAACTGCTGAGTTTGAAATTCTGGGGGCAATAGACTTCCAATGGTTCTGCCGAAGGCCTTACCGTAAAGGTTGCGGAGCAGATATCCCAATTTCCGCACTTGTCCCAGGCATAAAAGTCTACTGTTACGCTTCCGCCGCAGGCGCCAGGGGGAGAATAATTCTGCAGGCTGCTCGTTTGTGGGGAACAACCGCCCGTAGCCGTGAAGAGGCCCAGCCAACTGTTAAAAGCGGCATCGATCTGCGCCTGGGAGGACGAACACCCGTCGATCTCCAGGTCATCCGGGCAACTCACCACTACCGGGCCGGCGTTCGCAACGCTAAATACAGCTGAACATTGAGCGGATTGTCCGCACCTGTCCCAGGCATAATACTTGACCGTTATGCTGCCGCCACAGGCATCGGGAGCAGTATAGCTCTGGAGATTGCTGCTTTCCGCAAAACACCCGCCGGAGGTGGAAAACAGGCCGAGCCAGGCGGTAAAAGCACTGTTGACCTGTGCTTGCGTCAGGCAACTGCCCAGCTGAAGATCCTGCGGGCAGCTCACTGCCAGCGGCTCCGGCTCCTCCACTGCGAAGGTGGCCTGGCAGCTCGCTTCTCGCCCGCAGATATCCTTTGCTTTGTAAATCACCGTGACCCGGCCTCCACAGAAGTCCGGAGCATAATACTGGCTAAGGCCGGTGCTCTGAGGGTTGCACCCGCCCGTAGTCGAAAATTGGCCGATCCAGCTGGCAAAAGCCAGGTCCACTTCAGCCTGGCTGGTGCAGCCGTCCAGCGTTACATTTAACGGGCAGCTGACCGCCAGCCCCGTAGATACGGTAAATGTGGCGGAACATGCATCTGTGCGGCCGCAGTCATCCGTTGCGGTGAAATCAACCGTTACCGTGCCTCCACAGAAGTTGGGCGCACTGTATTGGCCAAGGCCCGAGCCCTGTGGGTTACACCCTCCCGTAGCGGAGAATTGAGCGAGCCAGGCCGCAAACGCATCATCCACTTCCGCCTGGGTGAGGCAGTCGCCGACCTCCATGTCGCCGGGGCAGTTGGCCATCAGCGGGCCCGGCGCCTCTACCGTGAAGGTACAGGTGACAAGCGGGGCCTGGCTGCAACGGTCAAAGGCAAAGACGCTGACGGAAACTTGTTGCTGGCCATTGGCGCAGTCCTCGGGTACAGGAAGCGTAGAAAGGTCCTCGAAATAAACGATCCGGGGGTTGCACCCTCCGGAAACCGTCATGTTCTGAAGGCCGGTGATCCAGGCGTCCCAGGCGGCATCGATCTGCGCCTGTGTGGAGCATCCGTCGAGCATGGGGCCGCCCGGGCATGCGCTTAGGGTGATGTCGGTAGATAGCGTATAACTGAAAGTTACTGTGCAGGCGCCGGTATTGCCGCAAGCGTCGTCAATACTGACTTCCCAGGTTTCAGTCGTGATGCAATCCACCGTATTGGTGCTTGTCATCATTGCGCTTGGCGTGTTGCCGCCCAGGTTGCAGTTGTCACTTGGCATACCGACAGCACTGATGGCGTCATCAGCAGCCGGTGGAGTGGCTACACAACCCAGGTCAATAGCCCCGGCACTTCCATTGAGGCAATTGGCAAAACCTGGGGCTACATCGTCGTTGACGGAAATGGCGACGGTGTAGGGCACGGATTCGTTATCGCCACATTCATCAGTGGCAACGTAAGTGATCACGCGTGTGTACTGGCCCGCGCAGCCGAGCGGGCCCGGTGTGGTAACGTCGCTTTGAACAGTAACGGTAACCGCATTATCCGGGCAATTGTCGGTAGCGGTTGGCGGGTTGGGAACCACAACATCATCGGCACAAATTTCAGCGACATCTAAGGCGCCCGGCGGCTGGCCCCAGGCAGGGGGGGTATTATCGGTAGTCCAGGTAAACTCCTGGGGACATTGAGAAAACAGGCCTTCACAATCGTTTGTTGCCCGGTAGGTTCGTATCAGGGTAAAGCGGCATCCGTCGGGGCTGGTTTGAAGGATATCCATCTGGTGGGTGACGGTGGCCATACAATCCATGTTGTCGGTCATAACGGACACCAGGGTGATGTCTGGTGCATATTGGCCGCCGGCGCCTAAGGCGAGAGGTATTCCATTGTCATCCAATGGGGGGTTACAACCCAGGTCCACGTCATCGGGGCATCCGATCATGGGCGGGCTTTCGCAGGTGCAGCAATTCTGGGCGGGCAGGATATTCACCTCGCAGATAATGGAGCATCCCAATGAATCGGTAATGACGACAGTATGCGGGCCGGGGTCCAGCATGGTGGCGGTTTGGGTATCTTCCCCATTATCCCAGAGGTAAGCGTACGGGGGCGTGCCTCCTACCGGGAAGGCCGTGGCTGTTCCGTCGCTGCCATTTCCATCACAGGAGACCGGAGCGCCCGAAATGGTCCCACATTCGAGCATGGATGGCAAGGGGTCGCCGGTAAAGATGAGGAAGCAGTCATCTGCATTGCCGTTGCTGGCTGGGTTATTGGGAAAAGGGGAAGGGTGGAGGCAGTTGTCGTCTGGCGTTACCACTGGAGTGATAGGAATGGAATCCGGTTCTTTGGTGGATTCGAATATGATGATATCATAGCTGTCTCCCGCATTGTAGGTGTACTGGAAGGCGCCTGAGGTAACCGGCGAGTCTTCGTTATTATTGGTCAGGCAGATGGTGTCGATAAAAACCTGCTGGTTTCGTTCATAGGCGATAAATTCCCCATTGATGCCATTTACATTTATCTCCAGGGTATAGGTGCTTCCGTCACCATTGCACAGGGTGTCGAGATCCCCCTCGATGGAGCATACCAGCGTCTCGGCGTCTCCACAGCCATAACGGGCTTTGAAGTTGTTGAGCCGGATGTCGCCGTCGGCGTCCTGGTCCCAGATGGCCAGGTAATAATTGGTGGTTTTGGTAAAATTGGGCGCCGGGAGGGTATTCCAGGTGTTGGTACTTTCCACGCCGCAGGCGCGCAAGGTGAGTTTTATGCTGTCACAATCTCCGCTGATCTGTTCGCCGGACAGCGGGTTCAGGTAAGTGCCGGTGGTGATGGAATCCGAAGAAAACAGGGCCCAGCCAATATTTTCGTTGTTGTCATTGATCTGCACCTCGAAGCTGCCTGCATTGGGCCGGACATCGAAATTCAGCCAGATGATGGGCTGGCCGTTTTCCGGAGGGCGTATGGTTACTTCAGCTCCCGTACTGGGGTCTACGCAAGGCGCCAGCGTGGGGTCGATTTCGAAACGGGTTGAATCATAGACACAATTATTTATTGGCGCTACCTGTGATTGCGTCTCAGCCGAACTGCCGCAGCGGATGATCCCGTTCGGCGCCGGTGCATTGGGCGCGTCGTTGATCGACCCATCCGGATTCCAGCTGGCCCCTTGGGCCCATCTTTGGACACACTCGCAGGGCGTATTGTTCTGTACTCGGGCGGTATCCTGCCAGGAAAAGACCATAGCGGCGATCAGAATAAAAGAGGCCCATGGCCGGAAAAAGCGGCCAGGCTGACGGGCCATGCTCCGTTGTGTGCTCAATTGGTATGCGTTCCTCATTTCATGAAATTGATTGAATACAGAATGGACAGCTACCCCTTTAGGCAAATGCCCAAAGGATGTAACCATATCCTCAAATTCCTGGATCTGTTTAGCCGTTGTTTTGTCGGCAGTCAACCTGGAGAAGGGGCCGTAAACCTCTTTCCGCCATACAGCTTGCTTCCGTTCAGAAATATGCTCTGATAAAAAGAGGCAGCAGTATACGGGCAGGCGCCCTCAACTGTGTTTTCAAGGGGTAGGCTTTTGACTGTCTTGCCTGGTTTGAATAGAAAGATGTTTGTATGAACCTCCGGTTTTTGGGTTTGGATAAAGTTCACGGAGAATGGAAGCTGTTGTAAAGAAAGAAAAAAATTGTGAAGCCTGCAAACCCTTTGGATTACAATTGATAAAAAAATGGGATGTAAAGCTGGCGCCAAAAGACAGGAGGGGGCTTTTCATCCCGGTCAGGCTACGGGGGCGGCCTTCTCAGCGAAAGCCACTTCCAGGACATCGCTGAAATAATCGGCGTAATGGACATTGATGCCTTCCCGGAGGTATCCCGGCAGTTCCTCAAAGTCCTTGCGGTTATCCAGTGGTAAAATGAGGTTGTGAATGCCGACGCGCCGGGCGGCGATGGTTTTCTCTTTCACCCCGCCGATGGGCAGCACCTTTCCGGTCAGGGTCAGCTCTCCGGTCATAGCGACGTCATTGCGCACGGACTGGCCGGCGGCCAGGGAGTAGAGCGCGAGGGCCATGGTTATGCCTGCCGAAGGGCCGTCTTTCGGGGTGGCTCCGGCCGGAACGTGGAGGTGGATGGAATGGTTGTCAAAGTAATCGCTGTGCTCCTCCATTTCCGAAACCAGGGAACGGACGTAGCTGTAGGCGATCTCTGAAGATTCGCGCATCACATCCCCCAATTGGCCGGTTTGCTTGAAGGAGGGGCTTTTGCTGCGCACCCCGTTGGCCTCGATATAGATCGTGGCGCCGCCCAGGGAGGTGTAGGCCAGGCCCAGGGACACCCCCGGCTTGGGTTCGTTGTACAGTTGTTCGGTATTGAAGATCGGTTTGCCGAGTAGCTCTTCCACGTCTTCTTTTGCTACGTGGAACTTCACTTCCTCATTTTCCGCCAGCTTGAGGGTGGCTTTGCGGATGATCTTTCGGATGTGTTTTTCCAGGTTGCGCACCCCGGCTTCGCGGGCGTAATTCTCGATGATCTCCTTCAGCGCTTCATCGCTGATCTGTATCTCATCTTCCCCGAAGCCATGCTCTTTGAGCTGTTTGGGCAACAGGTACTGTTTGGCGATCTGCACCTTTTCATCCATGATATAACCCGCCAGGCGGATCACCTCCATGCGGTCGAGCAGCGGGCCGGGGATAGTGTCCAGTTGGTTGGCGGTAGTGATAAAGAGCACCTTGGACAGGTCGTAGTGGATGTCCAGGTAGTGGTCGAGGAAGGTGCTGTTCTGTTCGGGGTCGAGAACTTCGAGCAGGGCAGAGGCGGGGTCTCCCCGGAAGCTGGCGCCGATCTTGTCGATCTCATCCAGCATGATGACGGGGTTGGAAGTCCCCAGCCGCTTGAGGGCCTGTATGAGCTTGCCCGGCAGGGCGCCGATGTAGGTGCGGCGGTGGCCTTTGATCTCGGCTTCATCGCGCATGCCACCCAGGGAGAAGCGGAAAAACTCCCGGCCCAGGGCGTTGGCCACCGACCGGCCCACCGAGGTCTTACCGACTCCCGGAGGGCCCACCAGGCAAATGATGGAGCCGCTGACCGTGCCGCGCTTGATGATCGTACTGAGAAATTCGAGGATGCGTTCTTTGACCTCTTCCAGCCCGTAGTGGTCCCGGTCGAGGACGGCCCGCGCCTTTTTGATGTCATTATTGTCTTCGGAGTAGACGCCCCAGGGCAGATCGGCAATCGTTTCCAGGTAATTGCGGGTGACGTTGAACTCCGGCGACTGTACATTGAGCACACGGAGTTTGTCCAGTTCCTGTTCCACCGTTTTCATGGCTTCCTCCGGCAGCTCCTTGTCGGCCAGTTTCTGTTCGATCTTTTCGATCTCGGTCTGCCCTTCTTCCTTCTCCATGCCGAGCTCCTTTTTGATGGCCTTCAGTTGCTCGCGCAGGAAGAATTCCTTTTGTTGCTTGTTGACCTTTTCGTCGATCTGCTGGCTGATGCGCTGTTGTATTTTGGCGATCTCCAGCTCTTCTTTGATCATGAGGAGCAGTAGCTTGGCGCGCGCTTCGAGGTTGAAGGTTTCCAGCAGTTCCTGCAGTTGTTCACTGTCGGAAGACAGCAGGTTGCTGATGATGTCCATCGTCAGGCCCGGCGCTTCGTAATTGAGCTGCGAAACCACCATATTGACCTGCTCCTGAAAAAGAGGGTTGAGCTTGAGCAGCTCTTTGATGTCGGAACTGATGGCCATCATGTAGGCCTTGAGGTCGGGGTCCGGTTTCTCTTTGGGCTCGCTGTAGTACTGGACTTCCCAGCGCAGCCGGGGTTTGACCAGGAGCACCTTCTTTTTCTGGAAACGGGTGACGCCGCGCCCCAGTACCTGGATCGTATTGGGCGCGATCTGGTTGGTGCGGATCACCTGGAAGAGCGTGCCCACATCGTACAGGTCAGATTCGGTATAATCCTCTTCGTTAAACTCCTGGGCGAATACCAGCCCGACATAGCCTTCATCTTCCTCAACCGCCTGCTTCAGAGCCTGAACCTGCTCTTTGCCCGAAAAGGTCATGGGCAGGGCAATGCCAGGAAAGGCCGGCCGCTGGATAAGCGGAAGGATGGTAATGTTCTGGGGAAGGACATTGTCCATTGCCTGCAGGTACTTCCCTTCCGGTTTTACTTCTATCAGATCTTCTTCGGAAGAAGTATCTGTTTGTTCTGCCTTAAATTTTTCTTCTGCCATCTTTTTGGTTTTCTGTAAAAGTCCTGATTTTTAATGCTAAACCTGAAACGGGGGTAAGGGAAACCAGTAGATGTATAACACACAACCGCAGTGCCAATGTTGAGTAAATGACAACCTGTCCGGAAAAAAAAGCCTGAAAATGGCGGCTGTGCCGGAATGGCAGGAGGGGAGGGGATGAATGTCAGCGACTTACTCATTCCCTCCCTGTCTTCGCCATCGGCTCTTCCGGGTAAAATTCCTTCACTAATTCACTAATTTTCAACCATGGTTTCTCCTTTGTTTTTTATTGCCCTCCTTCCCGATGAGGAAATACAAGAGGAGGTCACGCAATTCAAAGCGTATGCTGCCGAACGTTTCCGGACCTCGCGGGCCTTGCGTTCTCCGCCACATATTACGCTGATCCCTCCGTTCCGCTGGCCGGACGGCAGGGTGGAGGAGCTGTGTGCCGCCCTGGAGCCTTTTGCCGGGGAAGAAAAGCCTTTCCGGCTGGGGTTGAACAACTTCGGCTGCTTCCCTCCCCGGGTTATTTTTGTGGAAGTGGAGCGGAAGGTTGAACTTCTGGAGTTGCAATGGCGTTTAGAAGCCTATCTGGCGGCAAGCCTGGGCCTGGCCTTCAAGAGCCGGCATGATTACAACCCCCATATGACGGTTGCCTTCAAGGACCTGCACCGGCGGGTTTTTCCGGAAGCCTGGGCCCATTTTTCTCAACAGCAATACCAAAGAGAATTCATTGCCGGCGCGCTTACCTTGTTACAACACGACGGCAGGCGCTGGCAGGTGTTGGAGCAGTTTGGTTTTGGGGGAGAATGATGGAGGGGGGAGGATTTTTGATTTGGGATTTTTGACCGTCTCTGCCGAGCCGGTTAAAATTTTTGATTTGCCGCCGGAACACAGAAAAACCTTTCTATGAACAGATACTTCTTGTTGCCGGTTCTTGCCTTCTTTCTGATTATAACTTCCTGTAATAAGGAGGAGGAGGCCTATCCTTTTTCCAATCCGCAGCCCGGTATGGAACCGCCGGCCTGGGATACGCTTCGATACCTGGCCCTGGGCGATTCCTACACCATCGGCCAGTCGGTTGGTTATCAGGAACGCTGGCCGGTCCAATTGGCGGACAGGCTCAGGGCGGAGTTTTCCGATACTATTTATCATACAGCGCAACCGGACATTATCGCCCGGACCGGCTGGACGACGGGCAACCTCCTGGACGCCATCGCCCTTGCCGATACCCTGCAGCCTTCCTACGGCCTGGTTTCCCTTCTTATCGGGGTCAACAACCAGTACCAGAACCGGCCGGTTGATGTTTACCGGACGGAATTCCGAACCCTGCTCGAGCAGGCCATTTCTTTTGCCGGTAATAAGGCCTCCCGGGTCATCGTGCTTTCTATTCCCGACTACGCCTATACGCCTTTCGGGCAGGCCCGCTCCGATCCTGGCCGGATCAGCGCGGAGATCGATGCCTATAATGCCATTAACCGGGAGATCACGGAAAGCTACGGTGTGGCTTATTTCAACATCACCCCCATTTCCCGCCGGGGGCTGGCTGAGCCTCACCTGGTGGCAGGGGATGGGCTTCATCCCTCCGGCGCCATGTACGCCCTGTGGGTGGAGGAAGTAATAGATTATGTGACGGGGGTGTTGGAGTGAAGTTGATAGGGGCGCTCCATCGGGAATGCTTCGGGGGCGCCGTGGGCATGGTTGGATGGTTATATGGCTGGATTGCTTCCCATCCCGAAGGGATAGTTCATTTTTCTGTGTCTTTCGAGGCCACCCGTCTAACGTTGGACACTATTGATAGCCAAGATGTTGCGGAACGTCCCAAGCCATTCCGACTTCCGATTTCCGATTTCCGACTTTGTCCAGCGCTAGAATGGTAGCCTCTTTCGAACCCCCCCCCCTTTGATTTTCAGGAACTTGCGAACGGCGAACATCGAATCGCGAACAGTCCCCATCCCGAATTCAGGCGGCCAAACAATATAACAATATAACAATATAACAATATAACAATTGCCCTTCTCCCGCGCCGCTACCCCCCCGGGCAACTCTTACATCTTTTTCCCTTTTTATACTTCTTGCAACATTTCTTTTTTTTCTTGGCTTCTACGATTGGCAGCGGGAACGGCAGGCGCATTGCCGTCGGGTTGGTGTCCATTCTGTTTTTTCTGGCTTGCATTGTTCTGGTATCCTTTAACGCGCTGGCTAGGAAAGCGCTCCTTGTTTTTAATTAATCTAAATAAACAATGAATGCAAATATAAACAGCAATGGGCCAATAAGTCAATAACAAAAGTCATTGCCTTTGTCATTTTATTGCCAGGACTTTTTGCAATCCCCTGGCTTTTAATGATCCCAGGAGAAAAGGCATATTAAATGCCGGAGATTTAGTATTTTCATCTCCCCTGGCGGAGGGTCGGTGTTGCCGTTCGTTTCCAGGAGGCATCCGGTTGTTGGTTGATGGTTGTTTGGCGGCCCGGCCGGCAACCAACAAATAACAGGAAACCAACAACAACCAACCAATAAATCCAATGCGCCAACCACAACAAGACTGGATCGCCAAGTGGGCTCTGTACAGCCCCGACAAGGTAGCCGTTAAAGAATTCGAAACCGGGAATACTTTCACTTACGCCGAATTACACCGCCTGAGCAACCGCCTGGCCTTTCACCTGCAGGAGCGTTACGGTATTGAAAAGGGCGGCCGCATCGCCATACTGGCGGAAAACTGCCTGGAGTATATCGCCCTGTTCGCCGCCGCTCAGAAGATGGGGTGCATCCTCGTGCCGATGAATTACCGCCTGGCCAGCGCTGAGGTCGATTATCTGCTCAGAGATTCGGAGCCCTCCCTGGCGATCTGCGAGAAAAAGTTTGCCCATATCCTCCAGGGAGCCCCGGCCTTTTCCGGCATTCCTCACTTCTGGCCGCTGGAGGAACTGGCCGCCTTTTGTCAAAGGGAGAAGAACGGGAATGGCAATACCCCCTTTCCCCTGCAGCCGGTTGAGCAAGACGACCCGATATTCATTTTGTACACTTCAGGGACGACGGGCTTCCCCAAGGGCGCCATGTACAGCCACAAGATGTTGTTCTGGAACAGCGTCAATACGGCCATCAGCCTTATTGTCAATACCGAAAGCCGCACCGTCAATGTGATGCCGCCCTTCCATACCGGAGGGTGGAATGTGCTCACCACCCCTTTCCTTCACCATGGCGCTTACACCTGCATGGTCAAAAAGTTTGATGCCCAGGCCGTGCTGCGCCTTCTTCAGGAGGAGGACGTAACGTTGTTCATGGGGGTGCCGACCATGCTCAAAATGATGGCGGAAGCCCCGGAATTTGAAGAGGCCACCTTTCCCAGCCTGTATTACATCATCGTCGGAGGGGAGTCTATGCCCATCCCGCTCATTGAGCGCTGGCAGTATACCAAGGGCGTCGCCATCCGGCAGGGATATGGCATGACGGAAGTAGGGCCCAACCTGACCTCCCTCCACCAGAATGACGCCATCCGCAAAAAGGGCTCCATCGGGCGGCCGAACTTTTACGTGGATATCCGGGTGGTGGACAGCAACGGGGAGGACGTACCCGAAAATACGCCCGGGGAACTGCTGCTCCGCGGGCCAATGGCCACTCCCGGATACTGGCGTAATGAAGAGGCCACCCGCAAGGCTGTTGTCGACGGCTGGTTCCGCACCGGAGATATGGTTCGCCTCGATGAAGAAGGCTACCTTTTTGTGGTCGACCGCATCAAAAATATGTTCATCTCCGGAGGGGAGAACGTCTACCCGGCGGAGGTGGAACGCGTGCTGCAAACCCATGCCGAGGTCTCTGAAACAGCAGTGGTTGGCGTGCCGGACCCCAAATGGGGGGAGGTGGGCAAGGCGTTTGTAGTGCGCCGGCAAGGCGCTACGCTTTCCGAATCGGACCTCGACGCGCACTGCCGCAGCTTGCTGGCCGGCTTCAAAGTGCCGAAATATTTCATTTTTGTGGAGGAACTGCCCAAAAATGACACCGGGAAGATCAACCGGGCGGCCCTCAAACAATTGGCCTGACGCCGCTGATGCCGCCGTGCCTTTCCTGCTCCCGGCCAGCCGATATTAACAGGCGCCGGGATTTGAAAAAACCGTAGCGGGAACCACCGATAATCTTCGGAAACGATTAACTTAGGGCCCGTCGAAGAATAAGCCCTTCATTTCAGCCGTATTCAAAAAGCTGCCTTCATGAAGAAGATCTATGTTGCCGCCACCGGCCAGCACGTTGGTAAAACGACCTCTACGCTCGGCCTGGTCTCCAACCTGGAGATCAAAGGATACCGGACCGGGTACTGCAAGCCCGTTGGGCAGGAATACCTGACCGTTGACGGCAAGATCGCCGATAAAGACGCCGTACTTTTTTCTCAGGTGGTGGGGTTCGATATCATTCCGGAGATCCACAGCCCGGTGGTCCTTGCCCGTGGCGCCACCAAGGCTTTTCTGGATGACCCCAGCCAGTTTCAGTATGTGGAAAAACTCCAGAGTGCCGCCGCCCAACTGGAAGCGGCCAACGACATTATGGTGTATGAAGGTACGGGCCATCCCGGAGTGGGCAGCGTCGTTAACCTGTCCAATGCCGATGTGGCGGAACTGCTGGGCGCCGGCATCATCATGGTCGTTGAAGGAGGCGTGGGGCGCACCATCGACCGCCTGCACATGAGCACCGCTCTTTTCCGGGAGAAAAACCTGCCCATACTGGGCATTATCGTCAACAAGGTCATCCCGGAAAAACACGAAGAGATCCAGCATTACCTTTCCCTGAAACTGGGCCAGATGGGCATGCCGCTACTCGGGGTGGTGCCCTACGACAAATCCCTGTCCTTCCCCATACTGGAAACCATCAACCAGGCGGTAAACGGCAAGGTGATCGTCAATGAACACCGCCTCTCCAACCGGGTGGAAGACATCATCGCCGGCTCCCTGGTCGATATTGATGAGTTCAATACTTTCCGCAATATCCTGCTGGTGGTGAGCTACAAACGCCTGGTGGAGGCCATCGACAAAATCCACGCCATCGCCAAAGTGAAAAAACTGGCCAAATCACCGCTGTCCGGCGTTATCGTCACCGGCGACGGGCGGCACGAAAACTGGTACAAGCTGGAAGACATCCGCCACCCCTACCTGCTCGATAACGAAATTCCCATCCTGACCACCATCCTCGATACTTACGGCTCGGTGGTCAAGATCAGCCGCATCGAAGTGAAGATCAATACCCGTACGCCCTGGAAAGTCAAAAAGGCCATCTCCCTCATCAAAGAACACGTGGATTTCGACTTCCTGCTCGAACGGCTGGATATCCTGGAGCGGGGCGGGGAGCTGAAATGACCTGTGCCCCCGGTAAAAAGCCTCTGAATGGAGTGGGGGAGGCCCGGGTTGCAATTGGAGTTTTTCGTTGTTTGTTGTTTGTTGACACCCCTTGCGGAACACTCCGGGGTAGCTCCGGGTAGCCCAACAAACAACCACCAACCACCAACCAACAACAGTCAACAGTCAACCACCAACCAATTCACATCTTTTGTTATCTTAGCCCGAAACCGGATCTTTTTATGGCTATCCTCATTATTGGCGCAACGGGAAATATTGGCAGGCATTTGGTGGACACCCTCCTGGAAAGCCGCCAGCAGCTACTGCTGGGCGTTCGCGAACCGGAAAAGGCCAGGGCCACCTGGAAACACCACGCCAGTTACATCCATTTTGATTTCAGCGAACCGGAAACATTCGAACCGGCGGTAGGGGCGGTAGAACGCTGCTTTTTCATCGCTCCTCATGACGACCCGGTTCCGTCCGTGGAATTATTCCTCCAGCACGCCAAACACCTCAAGCAACTGACGTTCAGCTCCGGCCGGACGACCGGCGGCGTTGAAGGCAAACCCCTCCATACCATCGAGCAACGGATCTGGGACAGCTTCATCCCGGCGACCATTCTGCGCCCGGGATGGTTCATGCAGAACTTTACCGGCTGGATCGGGGACGACATCCGGGAGGAGCGAAAGATCATCCTGCCTGCCGGCGACGCCAAAACCGCTTTTATCGATGTGCGCGACATTGCCGAGGTGGCGGCCCTTACCCTCATCCACGGCGGGCATACCGGCCACACCTACGAACTGGTAAGTGATGAGGCTTTCGACCACTATCAGGTGGCGGAAATGATCAGCCGGGCCATTGGCGAAAAGGTGGAATACCAACCCATGGGCCCCCTGGATTACATCAAACGGATGATGAAAAAGGGCTGGTCCCGGGACGTAGCCGAGCACACCGTAGAACTCTACCGCCTGGTGATGGAGGGCAGGGAAGAAGAAACCACCGCCGACGTGGAAGACATACTGGAGCGCAAACCCCGCCGCCTTCAGGATTTTATCGAAGAATATAAAGAAGCGCTTAAGTAGAGGTTGAAGACAAATTCCTCAAGGGCTGCAAATGTCATTGCCTTTCCGGGGCGATTTGCTTAATATGCGGCATTATTCAATTCTCTGAAAGCCTTTTCTTATGAAAAAGACGCAGGACGCCCTTATCCTTCAGGGCGGAGGGGCCCTTGGGGCTTACCAGGTGGGGGCGGTCGAACGCCTGATGGAGCAGGGTGATTTTCACCCTGTGGCCGTTACCGGCGTTTCCATCGGCGCCATCAATGCCGCGGCGCTGGTGGGGGCGCGGGAAAACCCGTTGCACACCCTGAAAACGATGTGGGAGGAGTTTGCCGTCAACGCTTCCGGGCTGGTGCCCGAGGCCATGGAACCTTACCTTTCCGTTTTTGGCAACAGGAGCTTTTATCAGCTGCGTACCGACCTTGCCGCCTTTCCCTTCTGGACGAGCATC
Source organism: Phaeodactylibacter sp. (assembly GCA_024103175.1). GTDB lineage: Bacteria > Bacteroidota > Bacteroidia > Chitinophagales > Saprospiraceae > JACJXW01. The sequence goes on along the minus strand of JAGFJE010000042.1, from coordinate 2,649 downwards.
TACGATACCAGCCCCCTGCAAGGCGTCCTGAAGCGGTATATTGACTTTGAAAAACTGAACAAGAGCAAGGTTAAAGTAGCGGTCACCGCCGCCAACGTCCGCACCGGCAATGTCGAGGTGTTCGATAACCACAGCCCCGGAAAAGGGCTGGCCCCCGAACACATCCTGGCCAGCGGCAGCCTGCCGCCCGGCTTTCCCATGACCCGCATCGGAGAGGAATGGTACTGGGATGGCGGCCTTTTCGACAACACCCCCCTGTTGCCGGCCATCGAGCGGCTCGATGACAGCCCGAAAGTCCGGAAACGCCTGTTTGTGGTGAAGCTTTTTCCCGATGAGGGGCTGATCCCTCAAAATATGAACCAGGTCTTTGACCGCATCCTGGAAATGGTGTTTTCCGGTAAGCTCAACCGGGATGTGGAAACTGCCGGGCGGATCAACGAATACGTCGATGCCATTCATCAGATCGACAGCGTCCTGGATGCGGCCGGCGACCCCGGCCTGGCTGCCGAAATTCGGGCGATGCCGGGCTATCGCCGCCTGCAGCAATACATGGCCTTGCAACAGGTCATCTGTATCGAAAACCGGGACCCCGAGATCGTCACCGGCCCCTTCGACTTCAGCCGCAAACGGATCGAACAGCGCATGGAGGCCGGTTATCGCGACGCCGACAAGGCCCTGGCCAAAATGAAGAAAGAGGAAGAGGAGGTAGTGGCCTGAATAGATCAGGCATCCGGCCCGGGGGCAGAAATATAGAGAAATGCATGGGCCTGTTGCTGTGGATGTGTTTTACTCGTTTTCCAATAAAAATCCCAAATATCATGAAACAAACATTCTTTTTTGGCTTGTTGCTGCTCCTGGCGACAGGCTGCCCGCCCGAACAATCCAGCCAACAGATGCTGGAAATCAAATACAATGAAACGAAAGAGGCCGCCGGAGAACAGATGAAACTTACGTTCAGAGACGTGAACGACAGCCGCTGCCCCAAAGATGTGCAATGCATCTCCGCCGGAGAGGCTAAGGTGATGATGGTAGTGGACAAAGGGGGCGCCAGCGAGAACATTGAACTGGCGGCCCGGGGCCTTTGCTACGAAGAAGACGGCTCCTGTGGTAGCGAGGCTACGGCTATGGGGTACAAATTCAAGCTGCTTTCCCTGAATCCGTATCCCGAACAGGATATGACCCCCTTGCCGGAGGACTACGTGGTGAAGGTGGAGTATTCGGTGTTTCAGGCTGATTAGTTCATGACAGGCATCATCCTCTCAGCCATTTTCAGGACAGCCCGAGCCCGTGGTTATACTGCGCTTGCTTCAAAAACTTCTCCCTTTCGGTGAAACTGCACCGGTAAGAACAATTCCGTCATATCTATATTGCTGAGCAGATGGCCGGAGGGCTGGGATACCCTCATCCGGCTGCCCGGGATGAGCCCCAGGTAAGGCGCCAACTGGTCGGCCAGGTGCTCGTCGACAGGGGCGCCGGAGCGGAGGCTATGGTTGAGCCTTTGGGCGGCTTCCCTGCCGACGGCCTCCGCGGGTTTGCCGCGTTCGCCCAGGGCATCGGCGCCCAGGGAGAGGGGCGTTCCGGCAGCGTAGCGGTTTACCGTCGCCCAAAGGGCAATGCCGGCCCCCGGATTGCGGGCCGGGCCGTAGGCGGTGGCAATGTCTACAGGACAACCCCATTCCTGCAATTCAGCTGCCGCGGCGGAGGCTATACGTTCAGCTACCTGCCGTTCCGCCAGTGTGTCGGCGGCGAAGGCAAGGCCGGCGATGCGGGCCGGCGCTTCCCGCCTGGTAAGGGAGTAGGGGGGGAGTTGAGCGGCGGCTTTCCAGGAAGGTAATTTTGGCCGGATATGTGCTTCCACTTCTCCACCTCCTTTCGGATAGTATCCCCGCCGGGTTATCTTCAGTTCAATTTCGGCAAAATCGCTTAGGTAGGGGAGGAGCACTTGCTGCGTATACTCTACCGGCGGCTGCCATTTTCCGCAGGTTCCGCCCCGCATCCGCAGAATGGTGGGCCCGGAGGCGAAGAGCAGAGGGGGCAGCAGGGCCTGCAGCAGCAACGAGATGCTGCCCGCCGTCCCGATGTCGAAAAAATATTCTCCCGGCAGTACCTGGCCGGGGTGGAATTCCAGTTCCCGGGCGCCCTGTTTTACGCCGGCCGCCTGCGCCAGGCTGATGGCGCGCAGCGCCTCGATGGCCATGAGGTGCTGCGCCTTGAGGCCCGCCTGCGGCCGGTTGGCCCGGATGTTTACCATCCGGAAAGGGCGCCCGGTGAGGGTGGCCAACGCCAGGGCGGTGCGCACCATCTGGCCGCCGCCTTCTCCCTGTGAACCATCGATGTGCAACATGCTGTAGTTTTTTGCCCGGTTTTTGTAATAAGCTGGCCGGGTGGCGCCTGAGGTTCCGCCAGAGTGCGCTTTCCAGGCGTGCCCTGGCTTCAAACCTGCTCTCAGGGCAGGGTACAGCCATGAAGATAGGTATATCCCAATGGAATCTCTTATCCGAATTGCGTAAATTACCCGGAACTTTACCAAACCAACCGACTATGGCCGTTTCTCAAGACTACATAGACTTTCTGATGGATCAGTTCTCCGATTTCGGAGAGGTGACGTACAAAAAGATGTTCGGCGGCGCCGGCTTTTACATGGACGGC
>JAGFJE010000027.1 GCA_024103175.1 Phaeodactylibacter sp. | reverse complement strand
TTCAGGTTGCTGAACTGCAGGGGCGTAAAGGGCTTTTGCCAGTCCACCACCTGCTCGCAGCGCTGCGAGCAGTAGAGCTGCGGGATCATCCACTGGCCGGGGGCGGCGTCCGGGCGCAGGCGGGCCTCCTCGTGGCGGATAAACTCGATGGCGGAGCGGAAGGCGCGGTGCAGGGGTTCCTTCTCCGCCAGCTGCCGGTAGAAGTGGCCGGCGAAAGCGGTGGCGAAGTAGTCGAGCACGCTCAGCCCCATGGCCACCACAGCGGGCACGCCCGCCCGCAGCAATTGGTTGGCGATGCCTTTGAACTCATCCGTCGCCCTGCCCTGGGCGGTCTGGCAGGAGGACAGCAGCACGAGGGCGGGGCGGTGCTCCGGGTGGGCATTGAGGGCCTGGGCAAATTCCAGCCCGCTCACCTGCACCTTGCGCATGGTGATCTCGTCTTCCAGCTGCAGCCAGCCTTCCCCTCCTTTGAAAATGCCGTGGCCGCTGAAGTGCAGGATGTGGTAGTGGTTTTCCCGCAGCTTGCGCTTTAGGCCCGGCAGGGAGCCGTCCTCGGTAAAGTCTATCTGCACCTGTCCGTGCTCATACAGAGGCTGAAAGGCGCGGATGATCTTGTCTTCTTCCTCTTCGTAGGACAGGCGCGCACTGTCATCCTCCGGCGAGGCGATCATCACCAGCACTTTGAGGGGCAGGGCGTTGTCGGGCAGGTAGGCGGGCAGGGCGCCGCCTGCCGGCAGGCCTTTGGTGAGGTAGAGGAAGAGCGTATCCTCCACCGCGAGGCGCCAGGGCAGGTTGAGCAGTTCGTTGCCGGGGTGGGTGAGGTGGAGCAGGTGGTGGTTCAGCTGGGCGTCGGCCCGCCATTCCGGGAAGCCGGGCTGGGCTTCCAGGGCGGTAAGCATGGCGGCGCGCAGGCTATCGAGCAGTTGGGGCTGCAGGGGCCTGCCGTTTTCCAGCTGGTGGACGAAGGCGTTGTACTGGCGGAGCAGTTGTTTTTCTGTTTCTTCGCTCAGTTGCAGGGGCAGGGTGTGGTGCTGGGCCATGGGTTATGGAGGTTTTCTGGTTCCTGACAATTGAGGGTCGTGTTGAATTTGCGACGTTTGATTTGTGATGTTTGATTTTTGATTTGTCTGGCGTTGGGCTGCCACACCCGGGCTGCCAAGCGCGAGCCTACATCAAAAATCGAAAATCAAAAATCAAAAATCAAAAATCAAAAATCGTGACTGCCTATTGCCCTGGCGTATCATCCATTTTCTTCATGCCGCGAAATACCTGCTCGCTCTGCACCACCGTGCCGGGCATTTCGACAGTGAGCAGTTCTTCGCAGTAGGGGCATTCCAGTTCGCGCGTTTTGCTGCCTTTGCGCTTGCCGTCCTCGTACTGGAGGACGATCTCGAAGCGCTTGGCGCGCGGGCAGGGGCATTCGATGAGGTGCTTCTCTTTACGGACCATATTAAATTTTTTCGAGCCTTTTTTGAGGTAGCCTGCTGATCCTCCCCGGCGCTACCTCAAAAAAGGCTCGGGGTACAGGGTTGCAATGCTATATTACGGTTATCTGGGGAGAAATGCTGGCTGGAGAGGCGCTTTTTTAGGGGGAAACCGCTAAAATCACCAACCTTCCTGCATTTTAAAAAACTGGAGGGTTTTGCCAGGAGTAATGTGAAGCGCTGTCCAGCATCTCCGACAAACGCTGCTGGGTTTAGCCAAACGCGATCACCCCGCAAACCCAGCAGGTTGTGGCGCCTTAAAAGTATAGGGAAGTTTTTTTCTAAAATCTACATACTTCCCATTTCTAATTTTAGTTTTCCTCATCCTTGTTGTTATTGGCGTAAGGTATGGCTTACAAATGTCCGGAAAATACCTCGAAGGAACGGAAGGCTATGTTTATCTGGATGAAGATGGAAATCCGCAAGTTATCCCTGAAGTTCATGAACAATTAGAAAGGCTCCCGAAAATTTGGTGCGGATTTAGTGTTTTTGTGTCTTCGTGGCAAGAAAAGCTCCAAAGCCCCATGCCTGCAGTACCAAAAAAAGCCCTAATTTTACCCCGCACCAAAATCCCGGGCCCACTTTATGCTCCTATTCAAAAAGCGGACGGATAACCGAACGGACGAAGAACTGCTCGCCGCCTACAAGCGCCGGCCCTCCGAGGCCATCCTCGGGCTGCTGTTCCGGCGCCACTCCCACAAGCTGTACGGCCTTTGCCTGAGCTACCTGAAAAACCAACAGGACGCCGAAGATGCCGTGATGGACTGCTTCGCGGAGCTGCCGCCCAAAATGCTGAAGTACAACATTGAAGACTTCGAATCCTGGCTCTACCTGGTGGTCCGCAACTACTGCATCCGGTTGCTCAAGGAAAGGGCGCGGCTGCGCACCGACGGGCTGGACGAAATTTGCGAAGAAGTTTTTGTGGAATCCGCCCCTCAAAATGCTCTTTATGATATAGATGAAGAAGAACGGCGTTTTGAGGTGCTCAGTGACGCCATAGACCAGCTTAAAGGCGGGCAGCGAAAATGCATCATCCTGTTCTACCTGGAAAACCGGTCCTATCAGGAAATAACCGAGCTCACTTCCTTCAACCTGAACGAAGTGAAAAGCCACATCCAGAACGGGCGACGCAACCTCAAAAACCTCATACTCAAGCTAACATGAAAGAAGATATACCCCGAAACGGAAAAACCCTGTCTCGCAAGGAAATGCTCGAGCGGCACCGCCGCCGGGAATACGAAGACACGGGAAAGGAACTCAACGAATTCTCCCGCCGCGCGCTGGCGGGCCTGCAATACCATTCCGAAGAAGAAGCCCTGGAATCCACTCTGGCCCGGCTGGACCGCAGGCTGGGCGCAGCTCCGGGGCGCCCGTTTCGGCTTCGGCATATCCTCAGCATGGCCGCTGCGGCCGCCCTCCTTCTGGCAGCCGGGTATTTCCTTTTCTTAAGGCCTCCGTCCAATGAGGCCCTGTTCGCCCAGCATTTCGACTACCTGCCCAGCGCGGTGGATACCGAAGGGGTGGACAGGAACCTGCCGTCTGCTTACAGTGAAAATGCCAGCCCCCGGGCCAGGGCCATGCGAGCTTATGAAACCGGCGACCACCAACGGGCCCGGAAATTAATGGAGGAGCACCTCTCCGAAAACGAAAGGGATGCAGAGGCCCGCTTGTATCTGGGTATCGTACTGCTCGGAGAAGGCGAAACGGAACCGGCCATTAGCAACCTGGAGGCTGCATTGCCCAACCTCCCCAAGCCGGCATACCTGCGCCCCGCGTCCTGGTACCTGGGGCTTGCCTATCTGAAAAACGGTCAGCCGGAAGAGGCCAGGGAACGGTTCCTTCAGCTCAGGGACGGAAAAGACCGGTACGCTAAAGGCGCCCGCGCCGTATTAAAAAAGCTGTAAACCCAAGCATCAGCAGGCCGGCTATTCCCCAGAGCAGCCATTGGGGGATTCCTCCACGTGCCTGAAGAACCAGAGGGCCGCGGCCTCCTTCATAAATGAACCCACTCCAATAATAAGGGTGAGCAAAAAGCTCGTCATATTCCAGGCAATACAGCTTGGCCTGCCGCAAAGCCTCACACCGGTCCATTCCCTCCGCCAGATTGTCGTAGAATTGTTTCACCAGCACGGGTGTCGTCCTGTCGCGGACGGGCCAGAGCGACATCACCAGATCCGAACAGCCGGCGTAGGCGAAGGCGTGGGCCAGGCTGGCGCTCCCCTCTCCCACCCTGATCTCACCGACACCGGTATTGCAGGCGCTCAGGACCGCCAGTTCCGCGTCGAGGCGCATATTGTACAACTCGAAAACATGAAGCCGCCCATCTTCACCGCCTCCCTCCTCCAGCAGCAGGTGGGTGGCGGAAGGCAGATTCTGGTTGATCCGGGTATGGGTGGCAATATGGTATACGCCGTAGCGGCGGCAGTACTTTCGGAAATTGGCTTCCGAAGCTTCCTCATCTCTGAGGAAAAGCCCCGGATAGGCCAGTTCAAGGCTGTCCACCTCGGAGCGGGCGCCGGGCAGGCCGGGCAAATTCAGGCTATCCTCCTCCGCAGGATTGAAGGAAGGCGCCAGAGCCAGCACCTCCCGCCGGGCGGGAATAAGGCTCTTGTTGTGTTGGGCCTGAAGGGCTGCATTGGCGGAAAACAAATACCGGATGGAATACCTTTTAAGCAGATACGGAAGCTTAGCGTGCGGAAGGCTGTCGGGCTTTGCGGGGGCTTCGAGCAGCAGCTCGAATGGCAGGTACGACAGCTCCTTGTCGGGCACTATGGCCAGTTTTTCTCCTTCGATATAGGGCTCCAGGGGCTGAAGCAGTATCCGGTAAAGCTCGAAGCTCTGGGCATAAAAATGGGCTTCCCGCTCTATCACCGCCCGGCAGAGGGCCAGTATTTTATCTTCCAGGCGGTAAGCGGGCAAACGAAAGAATTGCCGCTGGCCGGCGGATAGCAAAAAGACGAAAACAGAATCGGCATCCCAGAAGTATTCCAGCAAGGTTTCTCCTTCGGACAACAACTTTTCCTGCAGGGGGCGGACCGCCGACAACTGAAAGCCGTGCTTCATCCGGTAATACCGGGGATAGGCCATACGGATGTATTCCAGCAGGCTATCCTGCAGTTGCCGCTTTTCAAAGGCCAGGCGTTCCCAGGCGTTCAACAGGCTATCGCTTTCATAGCCGCGGTTCAGGTTTACCTGTGTGGAATAAAATTCAATTTCTTCCAGGAGTTGCCGCTCCGCCTCCACCACGGAGTCCGGTATCCCGGAGAAAGAACGGGCATAAAACCCGTTGAGATTCTCGAGGACAGACAGGGCCCGGTTCTTCTCTGAAAAAGCCAGGGCCCGGTCAAAATAGATCGTGTCTCCGGTTTGCTGATACAGGTGGTATAATGTGCGCAGTGCGCCGGCGTACAACTCGTTGGCGTTGGCGGCCATCTGGTCGCGCGATAACCGGCTCTGATAGGTATTGCGCAGCCACATCACCAGGGAATCGCCCTGCCCGAAAGTGGCCAGGGACGCCTCCAGCAAAGCCCGGCTTTCTGAGGCCAGCCCGTTTTCCCGGAGGATGTCGCCCTTGAGCTTGAGCAACCCTCGGGCCTGAGCTATGCTTTCCAGGCTTTCCCAGGAGGGGTTATCCATGGGGTTGGCGGCATCGAAGCCGGGAGCCGCCCACCGCAATCCTTCCTGGGCCGCTTCCAGCGCTTCCCCGTAACGCCCCCGGGCCAGCAGAGCCTCTCCCAGCAGCATAAAAGAACTGCTGTTTATCCCCCTCCAGTTGCCCCGAACGGATAGTGATTTTCGAACGGCCTGCTCCGCCGGCTCCGGCAACCCTGCCGACAACAGCAACTTGCTTTTGTAATTGTAAGCGATCTGCAAAAGCCCTTTATCCGCTTCCTTCCCCCCCTTCATCAGCCCCTCGATGGCCCGCTCCAGATAGTATCCCGCCGAATCCGGCTGGCCGCTCTCCGAATGGGCCCTGGAAATATTGAGCAGCGTGGAAAACACATTGCCATCGAAAGGTTGATACAAAGCCTGGCGCAGGCGCAGGGCGCGATGCAGGCTGCCAAGAGCCTCCGGATATTTCCCTATATCGATGTATTGGGTTCCTAAATTATTCAGCCCCCGGGCCTGCTCCTCCTGACGGGGGGCCAGGGCCAGCGCTTCTTTTTGATATTGAATGGCCTTTTCAAAATCTTCCTGCTCGGCAAAACTGTGAGAAAGGTTCAGCAAGGCGGAAGCAACGCCCGCCCGGTAGGCCGCCCGGCGGGCGATGGCCAGAGAAGTATCCGTGTAGGTTATGCATTCTCCCCACCGCCCCCTCCGGCCGTAAGCCGCCCCGACGCTCAGGTAGGCGTCGGCCGCCCGCTCGCTGCCCTTCCCGTGGTAGTGCAGCGCTGCATCCAGCGATTCCAGATAGCACGCCATCTGGGAATCGAAATCGCCCCGGGCAGAGTGAAAAACGCCCAGGTTTTGCAGGATGGTACAGTAGAACGGGAGGGTGTCGGGATTGAGGCAGGACTCCGCCAGCAAGCGGCTGTACTGCGCCTCCTGCAGGGCCTGCCGGAGCGCCCCGGCAAAATAGGAAGTCTCGCTGAGCCAAAGGTAAATGTAGGCCTCCCGGCGATAATCTTCCTGCTCAATAAAATGCGGCAAGGCCTCAAGGTATAAGGCCCGGGCAGCGAGGTAATCTTCCGACTGAATGCAGGAATCCGCCTGTTCCAGCGCCAGATACGGGCGGGGCGAAACCGGGGCGTCCGCCTGCCCGAACAGGGAAACGGACAATATCCAGGATATGAAGATCAGGCCTTCTAGCCTCATATTGGAAGTTTTCCAGGCAGAGAATGGCTTAAATTAAGAATTCATAGGAGGTTTTGGAATAAAT
>JAGFJE010000022.1 GCA_024103175.1 Phaeodactylibacter sp. | reverse complement strand
AAGGGAGGCTCTACCCCTCCACCTTCTTCCCCACCTCCACTTTCGTCCTGCCGATGCTGTCGTAGTAGAAACCTTCCCGTTTCATGTCGTCCACATCGTAGATGTTGCGGCCGTCGAAGATGGCGGGGGAGGAGAGGAGCTGGCGCATCACCTTGAAGCTGGGGCTGCGGAAGACGTGCCATTCGGTGACGATGGCCAGGGCGTCGGCGCCGATGAGGGCCTCGTACTGGTCGTCGGCGAAATCGATGCGGCCGTCGTAGAGGGCGCGCACGTTTTCCATGGCTTCCGGGTCGAAGGCCTTTACCTTGGCGCCGGCGTCGAGCAACTGGTCGATAATCGCCAGGGCCGGCGCTTCGCGGATGTCGTCGGTATTGGGCTTGAAGGCCAGGCCCCAGACGGCTATGGCCTTGCCGGCCACGTCGCCGTCGAAGTATTTGATGATCTTGTCTGCCAGTATGTGCTTTTGCTTTTCATTCACTTTCATAACGGAATTGAGGATTTTGAAGTCATAGCCGCTCTGCCGGGCGGTGAGGGCCAGGGCCTGTACGTCTTTGGGGAAACAGCTGCCGCCGTAGCCCACGCCCGGAAATAGGAAGCGCTTGCCGATGCGGGTGTCGGAGCCCATGCCGAGGCGGACCATGTCTACGTCGGCGCCCACGATCTCGCACAGGTTGGCGATCTCGTTCATAAAGGAGATGCGGGTGGCCAGGTAGGAGTTGGCCGCGTACTTGGTCATCTCCGCCGAACGCTCATCCATGAAGTAGATGGGGTTGCCCTGGCGGACAAAGGGCTCGTACAGCTGGCGCATCGTGTCCTGCGCACGCTTCGAACTGGTTCCGATCACCACGCGGTCCGGCTTCATGAAGTCCTCCACCGCAACGCCTTCGCGCAGGAATTCGGGGTTGGAAACAACGTCGAAGAGCTCCTCGTCCAGGTTCTCGGCCAGGATGGCGTGCACCTTCTCGGCGGTGCCCACCGGCACCGTGCTCTTGTCGACGATGACCTTGTAATCTTCGATCAGGAAAGACAGCTCCTTGGCCACACCCAGCACGTACGACAGGTCGGCCGAGCCGTCGCCGCCGGGAGGCGTGGGCAGAGCCAGGAAGATGATCTCGGCATCCTTGATGCCCTTGGCCAGCGAAGTGGTGAATTTGAGGCGCCCCTGGCGCGAGTTGCGCTCGAAGAGCAGTTCCAACCCTGGCTCATAGATGGTCAGCTTGCCGCTTTTCAGCTTTTTTACCTTCGACTCGTCGATGTCTACACAGGTGACGTTGTTGCCCGTCTCGGCAAAACATGTGCCCGTGACCAGGCCAACGTATCCGGTGCCTATGACTGCTATGTTCATCTTTAATGGTGTTTAGTACTTTGTACTTTTTGGTGGTGTTAAAAATTGTGATTTACTGTAGCGCTATACTGTTCTGTGGGGGGAAGTATTTGTATTTTTCCTCTATGTTACGGATGTATTAAATTAATGTTACGTTCCGGAAAGCGGAAAGTTTCCAAGGCGGAAGGTTTCCAAGTGGGAAGTGGGAAGTCGGAAGTCGGAAAGTTCTGGAGGGGACTGCCAGAAAGAGCTCACCTTCCGCCTTCCGCCTTCCGCCTTCCGCCTTCCCACTTCCGACTTCCGCCTTCGAAACACGGCTTCGCCTCAGATAAGTCGCAAGGGCTTATCTCCCGATGGCTGGGTATGTAACGTGTTCCCATTATTATTGACGCCTCTCTTTGCCCTTCCGAAGTATTGAAGGGCAAAAAAGGGGGGCATCTAACCTCGCCAGACGACATCCCGAAAATATCGGGACAGGCTCTTTCGCCCTAAAACTGCAGTGACATAAGCTAAAGTCCGGTAAATAAGGCGAAAGATGTCACCCTGGCTGAGCCGCAGAAGCCTTTCCCCGGGCTTCGTTCCTTTGGTGCAGCTCCCGTTAGCCAATTCCCCTCCTTCGGAGGGGTTAGGGGAGGCTTTAATACCGCTCAAACATCCCCTGCCCGCCCTTGCCGGGCGGAGGGGTGGCGCCGGGCCGGATGCGGCGCAGCAGGGCCGGGTCGACCTGCATGAGCAGGGAGTAGCCGAGGCTTTCCAGCTCGATGACGAAATTCTTGTCGCTGCGGCGCTCCAGCAGGATGCCTTTCATGCCGGTCAGTTGGCCGCCGATGATCTCTACGGCGTCGCCGGGGCGGAAACTGGAAGGCTCCACTTCGATCTCCACATTTTCTCCGACGACCCGGCGGATGATGTCAATCTCCTGCTCGGGAATGGAGATCAGGTTGCGGGAGAAGCGCACGAAGTTGACCACGTCCTGGGTTTCCAGCACCGGAACGTATTCCCGTTTGGTGATCCGGGTGAAGAGGTAACCGCTGATGAGCGGAAGCTCCACATGCTTGACCTTGCGGGTATAATGGCGGGTGAGCCGCTGCAGGGGGAGGTAGCATTCAATGCCCTTCTCCTGCAACCGCCGGGCCACCTGCTTCTCCCGTTTGTACCGGGCGTAAACGGCAAACCAGCGCGCTTCCCGGGCGTGGAGGTGGTTTTCGAATTGGGGGGCGGTCGTACTCATGATCGATTTGTTTTATTTATGGATTTTTTTGTGGTTGCTTTTTTCTACAGGCGCCAGTACGTGATGCCGTTTTCCGCCGGCCGCCCGTACAGCCCCTTGATGTCCATCAGGATGGGGGCCCCGTTGGTGATAGACCGGAAATAGCCCATATCCAGGCTCTTGTATTCCTCGTGGTTGACGGCGACGACAACGGCGTCGTAGTCGTCGCTGATGCTGTCCACGAGCGTCAGGTTGTACTCCCGGGCTACCTCATTGGGGGAGGCATGGGGGTCGGTGATGTGGACGTTGATGGAAAACTGCATCAGCTCCTTGGCCAGGTCCGCCACTTTGGAGTTGCGGATGTCGGCCACGTTTTCCTTAAACGTGATGCCCATGACCAGCACCTTGGTATTGCTGGGGTTTTTGCCTTTCTGAATGAGCATCTGGGCCAGGCGCTTGGCGATGAAGCCCGGCATGCCGTCGTTGATGCGGCGCCCGCTGAGGATGACCTGCGGGTCGTACCCCAGTTGCTTGGCCTTATGGGTCAGGTAATAAGGGTCGACGCCGATGCAGTGGCCGCCGACCAGCCCCGGGCTGAACTTCAGGAAGTTCCACTTGGTGGCGGCCGCCTCGAGCACCTCCTGGGTGTCGATGCCGAGCCGGTCGAAAATGATGGCCAGCTCGTTGACGAAGGAGATGTTGAGGTCGCGCTGGGCATTCTCGATGACCTTGGCCGCCTCGGCCACCTTGATGGAGGGCGCCCGGTAGATGCCCGCCTCGATGATGGCGCCGTAGGCGCTCGCGATCTCTTCCAGCGCCTCGGCGTCGCTGCCGGAGACGATCTTGAGGATCTTCTCGATGGTACGCTCCTTGTCGCCGGGGTTGATGCGCTCGGGCGAATAGCCCAGCTTGAAATCCCGGCCGGCCTTCAGGCCCGATTCCCGCTCCAGGATGGGCAGGCAGTCCTCCTCGGTACAGCCCGGATAAACGGTCGACTCGTAAATGACGTAGTCGCCCTTCTTCAGGGCGCGCCCCACCGTTTCAGACGCCTTATACACAGGGGTAAGGTTGGGCACCTTGTGCTCATCCACCGGCGTCGGCACGGCCACCACGTGGAAATGGGCCTCCTTCAGCTTCCCGGGGTCGGCCGTGAATAGGATGTCTTTGTCCTCGAAAGCGCTGCTGTCCAGCTCTTCGGAAGGGTCGATGCCCTGCTTCATCATTTCCACCCTGTCGGCGTTGATGTCAAAGCCGATCACCCGGAAGTGGCGGGCGAAAGCCAGGGCCACCGGCAGGCCCACATAGCCCAGGCCGGTGACGGAGATGGTTTTTTCTTTGTTTTTGAGTGCTTCGTACATTGGTATTCGGTATTTGGTATTCGGTCTCGCGAACGGCGGTGTTCGGTATTCGGTATTCGGTGTTCGGTCCTGCGTCCCGCGAACTGCGAACGGCGAACTGCCGCCCTCCGGAGTTCGGTCCTGCGAACTGCGAACTGCGAACGGCGAACTGCCGCCCTCCGATGTTCGGTCCTGCGTTCCGCGAACTGCGAACCGCGAACTGCGAACTGCCGCCCTCCGGAGTTCGGTCCCGCGTACTGCGAACGGCGGAGTTCGGTATTCGGAGTTCGGTGTTCGGTCCTGCGTTCTGTGGACGGCGAACTGCGAACTGCCGCCCTCCGATGTTCGGTCCCGCGAACGGCGAACTGCGAATCGCGAACTGCCGCCCGTGGCCCTCACTCCTACAGACTCGACATAAACCTATTAATCTTTCTCTGCTCCTTATTTATAAGTTCCAGTATCTCTTCCAGTTCGGAAGGATCGTAATATCCAATACGTTCCGCTCCCAGAAACTGGGTCTCCATTTCAAAAGCAGAACCTAATGCGATTTCAAGGAATCGTTTCAGTTCTTTATTACTGCTTCTGCTACAGCCTTCTGCAATATTCGATGGTATGGAAACTCCGCATTTGCGCAGCTGATACCGTAACCCGAATTGCTCGGAGGACGGTAGTTTTTCTGTCAACTGATAGTTCATAACCCAAAGGTCCATACCTAATTGCCAGATTTCCAGGTTCCTAAAGTTTCTCATGTTACGGTATTTTAGATGTTTTTGAATGTGCTGTCCTGCGAACGGAGAACCGCGGTCCCGCGTCCCGCGAACCGCGAACCGCCGCCCAGCGGAGTTCGGTATTCGGTATTCGGTGTTCGGT
>JAGFJE010000783.1 GCA_024103175.1 Phaeodactylibacter sp. | reverse complement strand
CTCTTTTCCCACCATACGGCGTTGCTCGTCAGTCACGTAGCTCCGGCTATGCTTCTTCCTCGCGCCTTGTCTGGCGGGAAAATAACCTCGCGCTATTCTCCCCTTATTTAATGCCCAAGACACTAGTACGGCAGCAAAGGTAAGATTTTGGGGCAATTACCGCCACAGCGGAACCACAAAACATACTTCCCAAAAAAGTAAAGGGCTGAAGATCCGGTGGGGCGGGGCGGAATGCCTGCCAAAAAAGTTGTTCGCAATTATTGTTCATCCCTATATTGGAGGATTGGAAAGCCCAAACCGCAAAGTTTATGAGTTCTGTTTTAATCATCGACGATGAAAAGGATATTCTCAACTTGCTGAGCCGCATTCTGGAGCTGGAAGGCTATGAAGTGCTGAAAGCTATGGACGCCGAGGCTGGAAGAAAACTTTTCGGAACAAGAGACATTCAGGCCGCCATCGTCGATGTAAAACTACCGGATGGCAACGGCATCAAGCTTACGGCGGAATTTAAAACCCTCAAACCGCAGGCCGAGGTGATCTGCCTGACGGCATACGGCAACATCCCCGACGGGGTGCAGGCGATCAAGAACGGCGCTTTTGATTATCTGGTAAAAGGCGACGACAACCAGAAGATACTGCCTCTGGTGGCCAAGGCCGTGGAGAAGGCCAGGCTGCAGTTCAAGCTCGCCCGCCTGCAATCCCGCCTGCAGGAAAGGTATGGCTTCGGGAACATCATCGGCCGTTCCCGGCCCGTACAGGAAGCCATCGAACTCGCCCGGAAAGTAGCGCCGATGGATACCACCGTGCTCCTCCAGGGGCCGACCGGCAGCGGCAAGGAGGTCTTCGCCAGGGCCATTCACGCCGCCAGCGCGCGGGCGGCCGAGAACTTCCTGGCGGTCAATTGCAGCGCGCTGGGCAAAGACCTGCTGGAAAGCGAGCTGTTCGGCCACAAGGCGGGCGCTTTTACCGGCGCCCATAAAGAAAAAAGCGGCCTGTTCCAGGAAGCCCATAAAGGAACCATCTTCCTGGATGAGATTGGAGAGATGCCCCCCGAGCTGCAGGCCAAAATACTGAGGGTGCTCGAAGCGGGCACTTTCATCAAACTGGGCGACACCCGGGAGACTAAAGTGGATGTCCGCGTGATCGCCGCCACCAACCGGAACCTCGAGCAGGAAGTGCAGGAGGGCAGCTTCCGGGAGGATCTGTTCTACCGCATTTCCGTTTTTGCGATACGGCTGCCTTCCCTCAGCGAACGCAAAGAAGACATCCCCGAGCTGGCTGAACATTTCATGCGCTACTTTGCGGCCAAAACAAACAAACAGATCACCGGTATTTCCCCGGATTTTCTCGACGCCCTTCTCCGGCACGAGTGGAAAGGCAACATCCGCGAACTGCGCAACATCATAGAGCGGGCCGTCATCCTGGCCGAAACGCCCCACCTCGGCGCCAACCTGCTGCCTTTCGATTTTCTGATCAAAAAACAGGCTGGCCTCTCCTCCGGCGCCTTTAGCCTGAAGGATATGGAAAAAGCGCACATTGCCAACGTGCTGGCCTACACCGGGGGCAACAAGACCAAAGCCGCCGAACTGCTGGGCATCGGGCTGACCACCCTCTATAACAAGATCAGGGAATACGGCCTTTGACGCCAAAGTCGGAAATCGGAAGCCGGGATAAGGCTATCAAATTTCCACTTCCGGCTTCCCACTTCCGGCTTAGCAGCCCCCTTCAATTTCTGCAACCTCCCTTCAGATTCTGCATGGCCGCAGCTTCATTTCCGGGGCGCACAACCTTCTCCTGTTTTATGTAAGGCCCTGACATTCTACCAATTATAATCAACATCCTTTCCAACCGGCTCCTCTGGCATCCCTTTTGGCATACTCCAGTATTATGTCAGATACGATCCAGGCCATAGCAATTTTTATTCTGGCGTCGCTGAACGCGGCCATGATCGGCGCCTGGGTCAAGGAAATTTATACAATGTGGAACGACGAACGAAAAATGAAAGAGAACGGAAAGAACAACCCGAAATGACGCTGGATGAATGGTATCAATCCAAACGCCACCTGCGGTGGCCCCTGGCCGCCATGTTCCTCCTGGTGCTGCTGATCGTCATCCTGTTTCACCTAAACATCATCTGAAAATGGAAACGCTACTCGGACTGGCCCTGCTCATCCTGGCGGCGGCTGTATTTGGAATCCTTTGGAAATTCATCGACTGGTTCGATCAGATCATAAACGAATAATCATGACAGCTTTGCTTTTGCTCTCGTTGCTGGTACTGGGGTACCTGCTCTACGCTATTGTCAAACCTGAAAAATTCTAATGTTCATGCAAACGGAAATTACAGGGGCTATCCTGATCTTCCTGCTTTCGGCGGCGCTCGCCTGGCCGCTGGGCCGATACATGGCGAAAGTGTTTAAAGGGGAACGGAGCCTGCTGGACCTTCTGGCGCCTCTGGAAAACGCCATTTTCCGGCTTTGCGCCATCGACCCCGATGAGCAGATGGACTGGAAGCAGAACATGAAGGCCATGCTGTCGGTAAATATCGCCTTTTTCCTGCTGGCCTTTCTGCTGCTTTCCCTTCAGGGCTTCATCCCGTTCTGGAACCCCAACGGTTTTGGAGGCTGGGAACCCACTCTGGCTTTCAATACCGCCGTCAGCTTTACCACCAACACCAACCTGCAGCACTACTCCGGCGAAACCACGGCGAGTTATTTCACACAGCTGGGCGTATTGGCATGGCTTCAGTTTGTCAGCGCAGGCACCGGCATAGCAGCCTGCGCCCTGCTCTTTCAAGGGTTGGCCAACAGATCGGGCAGCCGGCTGGGCAATTTTTACAAGCTGCTGGTGAGGAGTTGCACGCGCATTTTATTGCCCCTGGCAGTTGTACTGTCGCTTTTCCTGAGCTTCAACGGCTCGACGGCCAACTTCAGGGGCCTGCAGGAGGTTGCCACCCTCGAAGGCGAAACGCAGAGGGTCGCCGGCGGCCCGGCCGCCCCTATGGTAGCCATCAAGCAACTGGGCACCAACGGCGGCGGCTTTTTCGGACCCAACTCCACCCACCCCTTCGAAAACCCGGATTACCTGACGAACATGGCTGAAAACATAGCCATTTTGCTGATACCCATCGGGCTGGTGTTCGCCTTCGGTTTCTACCTGGGCCGGAGGAAGCTGGCCTTATTGTTCTTCGGCATCATGACGCTGCTGTTCATCAGCTTCGCTGCCTTCGCCGCCTGGCAGGAGGTCAAAGGCAACACTGCTTTTGCCGACATGGGGCTGGAACAAACCATAAATATGGAGGGCAAGGAG
Source organism: Phaeodactylibacter sp. (assembly GCA_024103175.1). Classification (GTDB taxonomy): domain Bacteria; phylum Bacteroidota; class Bacteroidia; order Chitinophagales; family Saprospiraceae; genus JACJXW01. The sequence goes on along the minus strand of JAGFJE010000783.1, from coordinate 235 downwards.
GCCCGATTCGGGGCAGTGGCCTCGTCGCTCTGGGGCGTGTCCACCACCTCTACTTCCAACGGTTCGGTCAACGCCATGCACGACAGCTTCATGCCGCTCTCCGGAGGAGTATTCCTCCTGGATATGTTCATCAACGCCCTCTATGGCGGCGTGGGGGTGGGGTTCATCAATTTCTTCGTATTCCTGGTGGTGGCCGTCTTCATCGCCGGGCAGATGATCGGGCGCACGCCCGGCC
>JAGFJE010000773.1 GCA_024103175.1 Phaeodactylibacter sp. | reverse complement strand
GGAAAGGGAAGGAGGGGGGCTGTTTGTTTCAAAAAGAGGGCCTGAATGTTAAGCCGGCCGGGGAGAAAGGGGGCTTGGGACATTATAAGTGCCTGGAAAGAGATACTTGGACATACATCAAAATTGGGGACTGCTCGCTTTTTCAGCCGCCTTCCCACACCCCCGCCTCCATTTCTCCCCGCCGGAGGTTATTAACCAGCAGGTGCGCCTGCCGGGTGGGTTCGGGGATCTTGTAGCCCCGGGCGCAGTGCAGCATAATCTCGCGGCTTTGCTCCAGGCTGATCTTGTGGCCGGGAGAGACAAAGACAGGCTTGACCTTGTTTTTGGTGCAGAGGGCGAAGCCGATGGTTTCCTCTCCGTCCAGGAGGGGGGTATAGGCGCCGCGCTGCAGCGGAGGTTCCTCGTACTGGCCGGTGAGCCGCTTCTTGGCGCAGCCGATGGTAGGCCTGTCGGTGAGCAATCCGAAGTGGGTGGCGATGCCCATCCGGCGGGGGTGGGCGATGCCGTGGCCGTCGAAGGCCATGATGTCGGGCCGGAAGGGCAGGCGCTCCCAGGCTTCCATCAGGGAGGGGATCTCGCGGAAGGAGAGCAGCCCCGGGATGTAGGGGAAGGGCGAGCGGCGGATGACGGTGCTGTGCGCTACGGGCCTCATGGTGTCGTAATCCAGCACGACGATGCCGGCGTAGAATTCATCCGAGCCTTTGTTGTACGACAGGTCGGCCCCGCCGATATGCCGGATGGGCCCTTCGAAGGGCGCCAGGCGGATCTTTTCGCGGAGCTGCCGCTGCAGGCCGACGGCCTCGGTGGGGGAGAGGCTCCAGTTGTGCCGGATGAGGCTCATAATTCCCGGGTGTAGATCGAGCGGTCGCGGTTGTATTCGCGGATGATGCCGGGCAGGTTCGCGAAGCGGTAGCCATCCTCCCCGATCTTGTCCCGGTAATCCGGAGCGTCGAGTTTGTGGAACAGGCGCCTCATCTTGCGCCGGAAATTGAAGCGGGTGACGCGCACGGGTTTTTTCCATTCCCTGGCTTCCACCCAGAATTCGGTAACGGTGCGGGTGCTGGCCTCCAGGATGCCGTTATTGAACCGTATGGAGTATTGCTCTTCGGGCGACTGGTATAGGTTGAGAGAGGCGCCTTTCTCCAGGATGCGCAGGAAATACCAGCGGCCGCGGTAGTTTTTGCTCTCGTAGGCGGTATATCCCTCCTCCCCGGCAAGCACAAACCCTCGGATGCGTTCCGCTTCGATGTTGTACACCGAACCGAAATCGTTGATGAATACCACGATGCTCCTGAACTGGCTGTGATAGACCTCGCCGATGTAGCCGGTCAGCCGCTTCCTGTTCTTGGTGACGATGTAGCCCCGAACCGGGTCCGTACACAGGCCGGCGGCGGCAAAGAGCATCGCAAGGAGGATTGCGTAAACTTGCTTCATAGGCCGGAAATGGTTTCTTTGCCATCTAAATTAAAAAGATTTATACAAAGTTGTCCGGAGTTGTTTGTAAAATTGGCGGATTGCAGACAGAGGAGGGGGGCGATGAGTGGGAAACGGCGGCCTGCGCATATGAGCGTTCGACTGAGCTCACGCCGAAGTCCAGGCAATGTTCCGCCTTCCGCCCCGTCTTCGCCGCACTCAGCCGGGCAAGC
>JAGFJE010000765.1 GCA_024103175.1 Phaeodactylibacter sp. | reverse complement strand
AAAGATAGGAACATACACATCAGCTGCCGGAGAAAACCATTCTCCGTACCCAGGATTGGCCGCCGGCCTGCAGTCGGCAAATATAGACCCCGGCAGCAGGCAGCTCTTCTCCGTGAATGTTTATCTTATTGAGCCCCTCCTGGCCGGCGATGGTAATGGCTTTAACCAGGGTTCCGTCGAGATAGAATAGTTCGAGGCGCGCCGGGCCGTTTTCCGGCAATTCAAAGCGGACGGTAGTACTGGCGCTAAAGGGATTAGGATAGTTATAAAGGTTGGAATTTTCTTCAGCCGGAAGGGATTCCCATTCCAGAGAAAGGCCCAGCTTTTGGTAGTTTTCGTCATAAGCCTCGGCGGCGATACGGCTTTCATCCAGGTGAACAGCATCCGACAACCGGCAGGATCTGCGGGCTCGCAGATGCAGAGAAGCCACTACGGCATCGGAAGTATAGGGCCGGCTCGTATTCCAGCTCAGGGCCAGCATACCTTCGCCGAGCTGTTGTTGGTTGAAATACTGCTCCTCGATCGCTTCGCCTTTTACTTTCACCACCTCCAGGGCATCCGTATCGAACCGCAAGGCTGCCTGCATGCCCAGAATGCCGGATAGGCCGGCACGCAGATCCAACACATAATTTTCTCCTGCCCGCAGGGATTTGTCCAAGCTTTCCAGGTGAAGGGAGTAGGGATAATTGCGGCCCTCCAACCCCTGCATTCCGTTGGCCTGGTTGCTCAGGTCTACATCGCCGACCTTGATGGCTACGAAATTCTCGCTCAGTTGCTGCCCGCTGAGGTTGTTGATGCTGATAGCCTCCGGGAAAGCGGGTTCCCAGGGGTCGTTCGGGTCGGAGAATACCCAATCCCGGGGAACAAACCGCCAGCTGTCGTTAGACGGCAGCTCCAAAGTGATACTCAGGATGAGCTGCCGCAGTTGGATCATGTCAATGGTGCTGACGGAGCCAGAGCCATTGACATCGGCAGCGATGATCTTATAGGGTGAATCCAGCGGCCGGACGCCCAGTATGTGCTGGCTGATGAGTACGATATCAAAAGTAGACAGGCCGTTGTGGTCATCTCCATCCCGGAAAGGGGTGATGGTGTAATCATAGTCGAGCTCCAGTGCCGAGAAAGTATACAGGCCGTCATCAGCGGTAATGGTGCTGGCGGCATCATCACCGCTGAGATCGACTTCTACCTGGGCCACCGGCTGGCCGTCTTCCCGCTGCACCAGCCCGGCGATCATTCCCTGGCTGATCACACAGTTCTCCCCGTTGTCCTGCACCAGGATAAAGGTTTCGCAAAAATCGTGATTGGGCCCTCTGATATCGAGGTCATCAGGCATGATGACATAGGGGTTGGCGGCGGTATCCCAGGCATGGATCTCCACGATGAGGACGCCAAGGTCATCGCAGGTGAGGATGAGGGCATCTTTATCGGGGCTGGGCTCCTCTCCCGGACGGTTGATCGAATACCTTACCGGGCCCGAGCAGTCTACTGCCGGGCTGGCGATAAAATCCGAAGCAAAGACGGTGTGAGCGCCGGGGTCGATGTCGCCGTCACCATCCACATCGGCATCGGGAATAACCGCCATCAGGGTCGTAACCAGCCCGTTGATGCAGGTGGGAGAAGGCCCCTTGCAATCGACAACCTCAAAGGGCAGGCTGGCGGAGGCTACATTGCCGCATCCATCTCTGACCCTGACTTCGAAAGAATGGGTGCCAATGGGGTACTCTCCGTTGATCTTCCATTTTGGATAAACGCCAAAAATACTGGTAACCATGGAATCCGGCACGCCGTCCGAATCTTCATCGTAGTAGATCTCAAACTCCAGGTCGTCGGGAGTACAATTATCGGATATAATAAACAAGTACTCCACCTCCGCCAGGCAATCGTCACTGATAGCGCAGAAGGGAGGGGGAATGACGAATTGGATCTGAGGCGGGATGGTATCGTAGACCTTCAGGTTTTGGGAGTACTGCCAGTAGCCATTGGAAGAAGCGATGCGCCAGTAGCCCTCCGGATTATCCTGGCAGGAGGCTCCGCGTTCCCCGGCGGCAGGGGCCATGTTGTTCTCGTCGCTATCCCGGTCGATGTAGGTATGTTCCGGGCGGCGCAGCACCCAGACGGCTTCATCGCCGGGGGCGCCGTCGCAGTCTTCATCACGGCCAACGACGACCGGGCTGCTCTCTCCGTCGTATTCACACCAGTTGATCACCCGGTAGGTACGAAATATCTTGTAGCATTCATCTCCCGAAGCCGATAATAAAGCGTCATCCACACTGACGGCGAGCAGGTCGCACCCCAGGCCGCTCACCCCGATGGTGTCCGGGTTGGGATAACCACAGTTGGCGCCGGCATCCGCCGGAAATTTTATCTCGTAATTGTGCTGTTCCTGTATGGCGATGGCCTGCTGGCAATTCGTATCGGATACATTGCCGTAAATGTCAACCGCCTGGAACCGGCGCGTGAGCACCCCTACGCCACATTGATCCAGGTTATTGACTGGCGCCAATTCTACCCATTCCGCCTCACAGTTATCCGTAGCGGTGGGCGTACCGAACAGGTTCTGCAACTGTTCGGTATCCAACGGGCTGAAACCGGCAGGCAGGGCGCCACAATTAACCGTGGCCGGAGGCGGAGGAATGCAGTTCGGGCGGGCTTTGTCCTCCACCACAGCATTCATCCAGCAGAAATCCTCATTTCCGGCGGCGTCTACCACCCTCAATTCCACCCGCAGGTTGCTGTTCACCTCACAGCAGGAAAAGTCCACGTATTCCGCCCAGGGTGTGAAGTATGGGGCCACCGGTTCGCAATCGGCATTCAGGCGCACTTCCCGGCGTACTTCGATCCGTTCGATTCCGCAATTATCCCAGCTTCCCTCTTCAAAGCTTTCGGCAAAAAGACGGGCTGCGCCGGCTGCCCCTATAGATATGTTCAGGCTGTCATCACAGGAAGCAGCCGGTTCGACCCTGTCCTCTACGCAAAAGCCGCACTCCAGAACCGAACTGTTGCCGCATTCATCCTCCACAAGATACCGGAACCGGTGGCATCCAACCGGAATGCCATTCACGATCCGGTTGGGAGCGCCGGGCAGGACCGTGGCCAGGACGGCCGTTTCCCATACCGTATCTACAGGGTTGCCGGACGGGCCATAGATGATGTTGGGTTCGTCGGTAACAATTTCAACAGTCACTTCCCAGAGCGAACAATTATCGCTCACCTGCGGCATAGGTACAGCAAACGAAGCCGAACACTCAAAGGGGCTGGTGGAATACACCAACGGGTCGGGAAACCCATCCCCGGTCAGGTCGATCAGGGGGCAATTGGCCTCCGGCGCCGTAAAGTCCCCAATCTTGATGACCTGGCTAAATTCCAGCGGGTTATCCGGGTTACATTCGTCGATGATGGTCCAGTTGCGAACGAATTTGTAAGACAAAACGCAAACCTCAACCAATGCCCCATCCACATAGGAGGCGCCAACATTACAGTAGGCATCCCTGAGGTCGATAACGCCTCCGGCCGTCACCAGAAAAGGATAGCCGGTAAAATC
>JAGFJE010000716.1 GCA_024103175.1 Phaeodactylibacter sp. | reverse complement strand
TTCTTGCTGATGATCTCCAGCTGGCCGGGCCGCACGGTGTAGGACAGGGCGCCTTCCAACAAGCCGAGGTAATGCTTTTCCTGCTCCATCAGCCCCTCGCAGTATTTTTCGGTAGCGCCAATGCCGTCAAACTGGAGCTGCCCGGATTTGGCCTCGTAACCGGCAAAGTAGGAATTACAGCCGGTGTTGCCCGATGCTCTGTCATCCTGGAATTTCAGGGTAACGGGCCTTTCTGCTCCGGGCTCCTGCAGGATGCCGTCTTCGAGGCTGTACTTCAGCAGGACCCAGCCGGTACCTTCCAAGGATTGATCCGGAACGGGCTGCCGGGGGCAGGCGTAAAAGAGGAGCAGTAGAAAAAGAAAGCCGAAAATGAATTTGAATGGGCCCATGTTTTTTATGGGCAAAGTGGGGAAAAAAGGTGGGAGTTGCAAGCCTGCCCGTTGATTTTGAATAGTGCCGTTGGTTGTCGGTTGTCGGTTGTTTTACCAGGCTTGTCCGGCAAAAAACCAACCGACAACCGACAACTTTAGTCGATATACCGCTTCGTCAGCTCCCCGTAGGCGTCGATGCGGCGGTCGCGGAAAAACGGCCAGATGCGGCGCACATCCTCTGTGCGTTGCCGGTCGATCTCCACCACGGCATTCACCTCCTTGTCGGCGGGGGCCTGGTAGAGGATCTCTCCCTGCGGCCCGGCGACGAAGCTCTGCCCCCAGAACTGTATGCCTCCGGTCACTCCGCTCCAGTCCGGCTCAAAACCGGTGCGGTTGACGGCGATCACCGGCAAGCCGTTGGCTACGGCGTGCCCTCGTTGGATGGTTTGCCAGGCGCCGAACTGCCGGCCCTGCTCCTCTCCGGGGTCCGTGCTTTCATAACCGATTGCTGTGGGGTAGATCAGCATTTCCGCTCCGGCCAGCGCCATCAGGCGGGCCGCTTCGGGGTACCACTGGTCCCAGCAAACCAGAACGCCCAGCCTGCCCACCGAAGTGTCGACCGGCCGGAAGCCCAGGTCGCCGGGCGTGAAGTAGAATTTCTCGTAATAGGCCGGGTCGTCCGGGATGTGCATCTTGCGGTATTTGCCGGCGATGCTCCCGTCGCGCTCCAGCACCACCGCAGTGTTGTGATAGATACCGGGGGCGCGCCGTTCGAACAGGCTCGCCACCAGGACGACGCCCAGTTCCCTGGCCACTTTCCCGAACGCTTCCGTAGACGGGCCCGGAATAGGCTCGGCCATATCGAACTTGCTCGTATCTTCCGCCTGGCAGAAGTATATGCCGGTGTGCAGTTCCTGTAATACAACCAGCTCCGCTCCTTTGGCCGCGCATTCCCGGATGCCGGTAATGCTCTTTTCCACATTGGCCTGGCGGTTATCGATATTGGATTGTTGTACCAGGCCTATCTTTAGTTTACTCATAGCTTCTTTTGTTGCGGTTTAATCTGTCATTGGGAAGTTGAGACGTCAGGAAGCGGTAAAGTAACGGATAAAGATTCACTTTTCGGGATTGTGTCCTCCGGCTTCTAAACGGCTTCTTCCTCCAGCGACTTCAGGTACCGGTTGAGCCGCTCCATAGGCTTGACGATGGCGATCCGCCCGGAGCGCACAAACTCGTAGATGCCGATCTTTTCCAGCTCCTTGAAAAAGGCTTCCGTTTCCCGCTCGTGGCCGGTCTTTTCCAGGACGATGTACTCCGGCTCGATCTCCAGCACCCGGGCGTTGTGGGAGCGGATGAGCTTCTCCACACTGGTCGAATTGGAAAAGATATGGGTGGGCACCTTGTACAGGGCCAGCTCCTGGTAGACGATCTCTTCCGGCTCGTAATAGAAGGCCTTGAGCACGTCCACCTGCTTTTCCAGCTGGGCCACCAGCTTCCGGACCATTACCTCGTCGACGTGGGCCACGATGGTGAAGCGGTGGATGCCGGGCATCGACGACCGGCTGGTGGTCAGGCTCTCTACATTGATGTGGCGGCGGCTGAAAACGGAAACCACGCGCGACAGCAGGCCCGCCTGGTTTTCGGTGAAAACGATGATGGTATAATATTTTTTCTCTTCCATGACAGTATAAAAGGATAACAGGATTTACAAGATTTCAGCCGAAGGGCTTGCTATCGGCCGACAGTCCAACAATATAGCAATATAGCAATATAACAATTTCACCCGGAGCTTGCCGAAGGGCTACTCCAGCACGATCTCATCCACTGCCGCTCCACTCGGCACCATGGGGAAGATGTTCTCTTCCTTCTCTACGCGGATGTGCAGCAGGTAGGGGCCGTCGTGAGCCAGCATTTCGGCGATGGCGCCTTTGAGTTCCTCCGGCTTTTCAATGGTTTTGCCCGGAACGCCGAACCCTTCGGCGATCTTGACGAAATCGGGGTTCTGCAGCTCGACCGAGGAATAGCGGCGGTCGAAGAAGAGCTGCTGCCACTGGCGCACCATGCCGAGGTAGTTGTTGTCGAGCAGCACGATCTTTACGCCAACATGCCACTGGGCACAGAGCCCCAGCTCTTGAATGGTCATCTGGAAGCCTCCGTCTCCGACAAAAGCGATGACGTCCCTGTCGGGGTGGGCCATCTTGGCGCCGAAGGCGGCGGGCATGCCGTAGCCCATGGTGCCGGCGCCCCCGGAAGACACCCACTGGTTGGTGCTCTGGTACTCGTAATAGCGGGCGGCGGCCATCTGGTGTTGCCCTACGTCGGTGGCCACAATGGCCATGCCTCCGGTCTGGTTGGAGACTTCCCGCACCGCCATCCCCATCTTGATGTGGCCTTCCGGGCTGGGGTTGAGGTCCTTTCTGATGACCTTTTCGTATTCCACCTTATCCATTTCCCGGAATTTGGCGGCCCAGTCCGGGTAGGATCTTTCTTTGACGAGCGGAAGGAGGCGCTGCAGGGCCAGCTTGGCGTCGGAAAGAATAGGCACATGGGCGTGCACATTCTTATTGATCTCCGACTGGTCGATTTCGATGTGGATGACCTTGGCCTGTTTGGCGTATTTGTCGAGGTTGCCGGTCACCCGGTCGTCGAAGCGCATGCCGATGGCGATGAGCACATCGCAGCGGTTCTGCATGACATTGGGGGCATAATTGCCGTGCATGCCCAGCATACCCATGTGCAAGGGGTGGCCTGATGGGATGGTCGACAGGCCGTGGATGGTGCAGGCAAGCGGAATGCCCGTTTTTTCTACGAATTTCCGGAAATCCTCCTGGGCATGGGCGATCTGGATGCCGTGGCCGGCCAGGATCATGGGGCGCTCAGCATTGTTGATCAGTTCGGCGGCTTCCTGAAGCATCTCGGGGTCCGGTTTGGGGTAGGGGGTATACGACCGGATAAACGGCCGGGGCCGGTATTCGAATTCCAGCTCTTCGAGCTGAGCGTTCTTCGTGATGTCGATCACCACCGGGCCGGGCCGGCCGGAGTTGGCCACGTAAAAGGCTTTGGCAAAGACTTCCGGGATCTCCTCGGCGCGGGTGATCTGGTAGTTCCATTTGCTCACCGGCATGGTGCAGTTGATGACGTCCGTTTCCTGGAAGGCGTCAGAACCGAGCAGCTTATAGAATACCTGTCCGGTGATGCAGACCAGCGGGGTGGAATCCAGAATGGCGTCGCCCAGGCCGGTGACCAGGTTCATGGCCCCGGGCCCTGATGTCGCCATACAAACGCCGGTCTTTCGCGTTACCCGGGCGTATCCCTCGGCGGCATGGATGGCGCCCTGCTCGTGACGGGGCAGCACATGGCGCAGCCGGTCCTGATAGTGGTACAGGGCGTCGTAAACGGGCATAATGGCCCCCCCGGGATAGCCGAAAATGGTATCAACCCCCTCTTCGATCAGGCACTTCAGCACTGCCTCGGCGCCGGTCATTTTTTCCCTGGTTTTAGTCGCTACTGCAGCTTGTCCGCTCTGCTGCTGGTTCTCCTGTTTCATGGTACTATGCTTGCTGAGTTAAAAATTCAATCATTCAATCATTCAATCATTCATTCAATCATTCCTTCATTCCTTCATTCCTTCCTACCCCTCATCCGTCACACACCCCTCGCTGGCCGAAGATACCGTCCGCGCATACTTTAGCAGCAGCCCGTTCTCCGCTTTAATAGCCGGGGGCCGCCACTGTTTTCTGCGTTCGGCGATCTCGGCGTCGCTCAGGTGGGCGGTGAGGGTATTGTTGACGGCGTCGATGGTGATCTGGTCGCCGTTGTGCAGGAGGGCGATCAGGCCGCCGTCCTGGGCTTCGGGGGTGATGTGGCCGACCACGAAGCCGTGGGTGCCGCCCGAGAAGCGCCCGTCGGTGATCAGGGCCACTTTTTTACCCAGCCCTTCGCCCATAATGGCGGAGGTGGGCTTGAGCATTTCCGGCATGCCGGGGGCGCCGCGCGGCCCGCAGTAGCGGATGACCACTACGTCGCCGGCCTCTACCTCTTTATTGCCGATGGCGGCGTTGGCCGCGTCTTCCCCGTCGAATACGCGGGCCGTTCCGGTGAATACTTCGCCTTCCTTGCCGGTGATCTTGGCCACGGCGCCCCGCTCGGCCAGGTTGCCGTACAGAATCTGGATGTGGCCGCTGGTTTTGATCGGGTTGTCGAAGGAGTGTATGACGTCCTGCCCTTTTTTCAGCCCTTCCACTTCGGCCAGGTTTTCGGCCACGGTCTTTCCTGTTACGGTGAGGCAGTCTCCGTGCAGGTAGTCGGCTTCCAGGAGGAGTTTCATTACCGCCGGCACGCCGCCCACGTTATAGAGGTCTTCCATGACATAGCGCCCGCTGGGCTTGAGGTCCGCCAGGAAAGGCGTCTTGTCGCCGATGCGCTGGAAGTCGTCAATGGAAAGCGGCACGCCCGCCGATTTGGCGATGGCGACCATGTGCAGGACGGCATTGGTGGAGCCGCCCAGGACGGTGATCAGGGTGAGGGCGTTTTCGAAGGCCTCCCGCGTCATGATGTCCCGCGGCTTGATGTCCCTTTCCAGTAAGTTGCGGATGGCCGCCCCAACCCGCATGGTATCCGTCACCTTTTCCGGTTTATTGGCCGGGTAGGAGGAGTTGAACGGCAGGCTCATGCCCAGGGCTTCGATGGCCGAGGCCATCGTATTGGCGGTGTACATGCCGCCGCAGGCGCCCGGGCCGGGACAGGCATTTTTGATGATGCCTCTGAAATCCTTTTCTTCCAGCTGGCCGGCGATCTTCTGCCCGAGGGCCTCAAATGCCGAGACGATGTCCAGCGTTTTATCTGCGTAGCGCCCCGGGCTGATGGTGCCGCCATAGACGAGGATGGCAGGGCGGTTGAGGCGCCCCATGGCCATCATGGCGCCGGGCATGTTCTTGTCGCAGCCCACTACCGCCACGATAGCGTCGTACCACTGGGCCGAAGCGACGGTTTCGATGGAATCGGCGATGATATCGCGGGAGGGCAGGGAGTAGCGCATGCCGCTGGTGCCCATGGACATGCCGTCGCTAACGCCGATGGTATGAAAAATGAGGCCGATGAGGCCGGCATCCTGCACGCCTTGCTTCACCTGGTTCGCCAGCCCGTTGAGGTGCATGTTGCAGGTGTTGCCTTCCCAGCCGGTGCTGACGATGCCCACCTGGGCTTTTTTCATGTCCTCATCGCTCAGCCCCACGCCGTAGAGCATGGCCTGGGCGGCGGGCAGGGTGTCATCCTGGGTGATCCGTTTGCTGTATTTGTTCAGCTCTTGTCCTGACATATCGCGGCCAATTGTATATTCGATCATTAACTCGTAAAGTTTCCAAAAGTAATCGGGGCAACAGGCATTTGCGAATTAAAATAAAATATTGTTACGATGTTTAGCTCGGGGCGAATTGCTTTAATGGACTGAAAATCAGTTTTTTGTTTTGCCCTTTCTTACGATTACCGTAAGGCGCCGATCCCTGCCAACTTCCCCGAACTCCACCACTCCAAAACGCCAACCAACAAAAAAAGCCGCTCTCCGGGGAGAACGGCTTTTCTGCTGGATCTTTCATCTCGGTCAATACCATCCTCCCGGTAGCGGTGGGGTAATGGTCACAACTACAGAAATTGCGGTAATGATATTGACTGACGAAAAATGCATAAAATGCTAATGTGTCCTGCAAGGTGCCGCTTTTTGAGGAAAATGGCAAGGCGCCGGAACCGTTTATGGAGTAAAATACCGGGAATAGGGTAGGAGCCTCCCCTCAACCCCCTGATTTTTCTTAGCTTCGCTGCTTTCCAGCAGTACCCAACCCTGTGGAATGCTCAAGGGGGCTATTCCGCAGGGCCTACCTGCCGGGTTTTCCACCAAGCACCAGCTCGCGTTTACCCGGTAGTGTTTATCGGAGATCCAATAGGGCGGGCATTTTGGATACGGCTGGCGAAAACCTCCTTCGACAAACGCTGCCGGGTTGTCCAAGGTGCAGCTGAACTGAAAACCCGGCAGGTAAAATACATTCTTGCTGATGGGAAAGGATTATTTACAATAAACTGCATCTCCATGAAACACCACCTTCTTATTACTGGGATTTTAATCATTCTGTCATTCCCGTTACTCAGTCAGAGTTTTCCCAATAAGAAAAAATATAAGCTGCCAAAAGAACTCACTGAAGTATCCGGGCTTTATCGCGCCTCTGCCGACAGCCTTTGGTGGCACAACGACGGCGGGCACGGCGCGGAGCTGTTCCTGTCCGACGGCAGAGGCAACCTTCGGTGGAAGGGCGCCGTTCCCGGCGCTGTCAACCGCGACTGGGAAGACCTCACTGCTGATGACAAAGGGAATATCTACATCGGCGATTTTGGCAATAACCTCAACCGGCGGCGGGATTGCGCCATCTACATTTACAATCCGGCTTCCGGAACACTGGATTCTATCCTCTACCGCTACCCGGACCAGCAGGCTTTTCCCCCGGAACCCCATGATCAGAACTTCGACATGGAAGCCTTTTTCTGGTTTCAGGACAGCCTGCACCTGTTCTCGAAAAATCGCCTGCACCAGGGGAATTATTACACCAAACACTACACCCTCCCCGCCCGCCCCGGCGCTTATGAGGCGGCGCTTCGGGACAGCCTTTACCTGAAGAAAAGGGTGGTCACGGCCGCCGCCGTCAGCCCGGACGGCCGGAGCGTAGCCCTGCTGGCCTACTGGTTCAAGCCCTTTCTGGGCTTCATTCCCATCACCCCTGCCGATATTTTTGTGCTGACGGATTTTACCGGAACCAATTTTCTGAAGGGGAAAGTGAGGAGGCGGAAGGGCGCCCGCTGCCTCTGGCCCACCCAATTCGAAGCGCTGGATTACATCGATCCCGGTTCCGTCTGGATCGCTTCCGAGCGGACTATCCTGTATAAGCAGAAGATGAAGCGGAGGCGGTTGGATTGAGAGCGTGATGAGTTGGCAAATTGTTTGATTGCATTCGCTTGTAAAATAGCTTTTGATCGGAATTACTTTGGTTTTGTTTCTTTACAACCGAAAACAAAGTTGATAAAGCTGTATCAAGAGAAATTACACTGTTCCTTTCACCTCTGGTCCAGCCGCACTCCCAGCCGCAGGCCGGCATAGAACTGGCGTACGCTGCTTTCTTCATTCAGAACTGCATCTGTTCTTGTTGGGGTTACAGGGGGCTGCGGGTTACTAAGGATATCCAGGCCATCCCATTGGGTGGGCAGGTAGTACCGAAACCCTGCGAAAGGGGTCAGTGTGAGGATGTCTGATAATCCGATGTCCAGCCCGATCCCTACGCCGAGGCTGTAGGCGAAGTGCTGAGATTGCGATTCATTTTCGCTGGTTTTTGACTGGTTGTCCATCCAGGTTACGCCTGGTGAAAGTTGAAAGAAGAACCCTTTCTGAAAAGTGCCTCCTGATTTTGAGAACGTTGGGCAATCACAGTCCCCTTCCAGGTCAAGGAAGTAGATATTGGTGTTCAGAAAAAGGCTGAGCCAGGTGTTGTCGAGGGCTGCTTGTATGATTTCAGCCCCGTTCCCAATTTCTATGGTATTACTCATGCGGCTGAAATTGAACTCGGGGACGAAGTCTATCCGGTAGGCTTTCATCGGTATCCAGTAATCCAGGCCAATGGCGAAGGCCGATCCCGGGAGCAGGCTCTGATCAGGCTGGCCGGCGCCTATGTATTGCCAATCCCGCGCATCGTTGGTTCGGTAGGTGGCATTAATGCCCAGCTGGGCAAAGGTGGCGGTGCTGAGAAGAATGGCGAAAGTGAGCGTAGCAAAATATTTCATGGTGATCTTTTTTATTTGTTCTGAGTACTGAGTAAAACAATCGAACAGTTGTTGAGCAGGCGAGCGGACGATCAGGATGATCGCCGCACGAATGTGCGCCGCAGCGCTATTTTTCAGCATAACTAAAACGCCCAAAGATTGTTTACAGTGTTTGCAAGGCCGAAAAAACGAAGTCGCAACAACTTGCTATCTTTGCGCACTTGAAATACGGAGGCAGAAATATATGAAAACCAAAACGCTAAAAAGAGATAAAGTCAACGTCATCACCCTGGGGTGTTCGAAGAACCTGGTGGATTCGGAGAACATCATCACCCAGCTCAGGGGGAATGACTACGAGGTGGTGCACGACAGTAACGATGAAGACGCCAATATCGTCATCGTCAACACCTGTGGCTTTATTGACCTGGCCAAGGAGGAATCGGTCAATACCATTCTGGAATATGCCGAGGTGAAAAAGCAGGGCGGCATCGAGAAGCTGTACGTCACCGGCTGCCTTTCTCAGCGGTATAAAGATGACCTGGAGCAGGAGATTCCCGAAGTGGACGCCTTTTTCGGCACGCTGGAACTGCCCGGCCTGCTGGCAAAGCTCAATGCCGATTACAAGCACGAGCTGATCGGCGAGCGCATCACCACCACGCCGCAACATTATGCTTATCTGAAGATCTCGGAAGGATGCAATCGCACCTGCTCCTTCTGCGCCATTCCCCTGATGCGCGGCAGGCACGCCTCCCGGCCCATCGAAGAGCTGGTTAAAGAGGCGAAGAACCTGGCCCGCTTCGGCGTTAAAGAGCTCATACTGATCGCCCAGGAACTGACCTATTACGGGCTGGACATTTACAAGAAGCGGGAGCTGCCGAAGCTGCTCCACGCCCTGGCCGATGTAGAGGGTATCGAGTGGATCCGCCTGCACTACGCCTACCCCAGCAAGTTTCCCGTTGAAGTGTTCGACGTAATGGCCGGGCGCCCCGAGGTCTGCAACTACCTGGACATGCCCCTGCAGCACGCCAACGACGCCGTCCTGGAACGCATGCGCCGGCAGATCACCCGCAAGGAAACCACCGAGCTGGTCCGCCTTGCCCGGCAGAAGGTTCCCAACCTCAACCTGCGCACCACCATGCTGGTGGGGTTTCCCGGCGAAACCGAGGAGGAGTTCCAGGACCTCTGCGATTTTGTGGAGGAAATGGAATTCGACCGCCTGGGTGTTTTTCAGTATTCCCACGAGGAAAATACCATGGCCTACGATCTGGAAGACGATGTGCCTGCCGAGGTCAAGGAAGAACGCGCCAACCGAATCATGGAAATACAGCAGGAGATCTCCTTTCGGAAGAACCAGGAGAAGGTGGGCAAGACATTCAGGGTTTTGTTCGACCGTAAGGAAGGGGAGTACTTCGTCGGCCGCACCGAAGGCGATTCACCGGAAGTGGACAATGAAGTGCTGGTAAAGGCTGCCGATAATTACGTTCGCATCGGCGATTTTGCACAGGTAAAGATCACAGACGCTTTGGATTATGACCTTTTCGGGGAGGT
>JAGFJE010000696.1 GCA_024103175.1 Phaeodactylibacter sp. | reverse complement strand
GGGTGGGGGGAAAAGAGCGTCCACCGGAAGTCCACTTTTTCATCGATGCGGCTTACCGTGGGGCTTCCTTCCAGTTGTATGTTGTCGAAATATTCCCCGCGCAGGCCCGGAACCGTTTTCCCATCTTCCGAAGCCACCAGATATTCCGGCCCGACCGGTTCATAAGGCGTGTCGTGCAGGGGCACACCGCCGGCATAGGCGACTTTGTCCTCTCCCAGCACCCGGATGATCCCATCGTAGATGGAGACGACATCGTTACCGGGGCCGCTGTACCCGCCCAGCCGGCCCGCTTTGGCGTCAAAACCGATAAGCGCCAGTTTTTTGATGGGCCTGTCCAGCGGCAGCACCTGTCCGGTATTCTGCAAAAGCACCATCGATTTAGCGGCTGCCCTTCGCGCCAGGCCCCGATGGCTCTGATGCCCGTTCCAGAAGGCTGCCTTTTCGGGGTCCACATAAGGATCTTCGAACAGCCCCAGTTCAAATTTTGCCCGCAGTACCCGGCGCACCGCATTGTCGATGGCCTTTTGATCCACCATGCCTTTTTCGAAGGCCTCCCAGAACAGCGGGTAGTGCTCATAGGCCGTCTGAAAGAGCACATCCAGCCCGCCTTCCACGGCGTCTTCCGTGGCTTCCGGATAACCGGCGGCGGTGAAGTGGAGGACGTTGGCGCCGCCGGTAGCGCCCGCATCGGAAATGACAAAGCCGTCGAATCCCCATTCTTCTTTCAGTTTCCGGCGCAGCAGCCATTCGTTCGACGTGCAGGGCGTGCCGTCCAGGGAGTTGTAGGAAGTCATTACCGACCGGGCGCCGGCCCGGGTGAACGCCGCTTTGAAAGCCGGGAAGCAGACCTCTTCCAGCAGGCGCGCGTTATAATGGATCGGATAGCTGTCGCGCCCGCCAGCGCCGACATTGGCGACGAAGTGTTTGGGGGTGGCGATGACGCCGGCCTGCTCAAAGGGGCGGATAAAGGCCAGGCCCATCAGGGTGGTGAGGTAAGGGTCTTCTCCGTAGGTTTCTTCGGTGCGCCCCCAGCGGACATCGCGGGCGATGTTCAACACCGGGGAAAGGATCTGCCGGATGCCCCGGGAGCGGGTTTCCCGGACGATAGCGCGGGCCACCTCGCTCACCAGGGCCGTATCCCAGGTGGCCGCCAGGGCAATGGCCTGGGGGAAGGCCGTGGCTCCGTCGCGCACCAGGCCGTGAAGGGCTTCGTCGAAGGGGATGATGGGGATGCCCAGGCGGGTTTCCTCCACGAAGTAGCGCTGTATCTCGTTGATCTGTTCCGCCGCTTCCCGGGCGGAGCCGGAAGGGCCGTACTCCAGCAGCTGGCCGGCGGCGTCCGCCTGTCGGGCGTGGGCCGCCACCTGGAATCCGAAGATGCCGTGCCGGTAGCGTTCTTTTCCATCGCTCAGGTCGCCGGGGATCATGAACAGCTGCCAGAACTTTTCTTCCGGCGTCATCCGGCCCAGGAGGTCGTCCGTCCGTTCTTCGGCGGGCAGGGCGGGGTTCTGGTAGGGGAGATCCTTCTGCCCGGCCGCGGTCAGGGCGGGCGTAGATAAAATAATGGTGAACAGGAATTGGGCAACTGGCCGCAGTTGGGAAACGAAAAGGGTTTTCGATATACTCTTCAAGATCATATCAGGCCATTTTTAGAAAATGTATACGCCAGAAATGCTCTAAACTTCGGGAATTTTTGAGAGAAAACCAGGATGGCGGGGCCAGCAAAAGATATAGCTGCTTAAGTTGCGGCAGGGAGTAATAAGGGCCCGTTGTTTTGCAGAATGGGATTTTGGCGCTATTTTTATTCGAGTGGAAGTTGGCGAGTGTGGATGTACGGAAAACTGAATAGGACGGCCGTCTTTGGAGAAAGGCCTGTGTTATTTTACGGAAAAGCCAAAAAAGCCGCCCCATGGCGGCGATTTCCAATGATCGTAACAATTCGCTAAAAAAGAGCTGAAGATTGAAAAAGCACCTCCAAAGTTTACTTGCCCAGGGAAGAACAAAAAATGGATGCTCTTGTAAATGCCAGCCTGCAGAACCTGGAGGAGGAACAGGCCGCTCTGCCAACCGGGATAACGCATTATAAGATCGGCTTTGTTGACTTTATGCTTCGGGGAAATGCCTATTTGATTAATTACCGTTCCTTTCCCATCTTTTCCTTATTCGGGTTGGATCCGATCGATGAAAGCCAGCTCAATCGCCCGGAAGTCCCGGCTGCCTATAAATTTGTGGTCTATTTTACATTGATGCACCACTTTATAACCACCTTCCTGGTGGTTTCCTCATCAAATTTGGGTTCGTAGGACAGGGCAACTTCAAAAAAATCGAGCGCAACCTGATATTCATACACTGCATTATGGGCTATTGCCAACCCCAAAGCCGTATAGGAATATTCCCGGTCAAACAAATCGTCGTAAAAGTGGTCAATGGCTTCATCATATTTTTCACTTTCCAGCGCTTTCAATCCCAGTTCGTAGGAGCTGCCCTCCTGGCTGAATCCGGTTTGAAACCATAACAAGGAAAACAAAATGAGGATGGTGCTTCTGCTAATTTCGGTACGCATGAGGTTTAAGGTTTTATAGTGTTTATTAATAGGCCGTCGTGCAGCTCCTGGCTTTGACTTTGAAAATGGATTAATCTTACCGGGGCTTGCAGGTGTTGCGTATTTGTATGTTTATATGAACGCAGGGGAAGGGCGAAAATTTTAGGGCATGGTTGTGGCGGCGTTTTTACTCATGGCAAATTTTCATACTTTGTGCCGAAAGTGCAAAAGCCGGCAATTGATTTCACGAATATCCATAAATAAATGAGCGTACTAATAGATATAGCAATTATCTTAATAAGCATTTTAGTCATAGGGCAGGGAGCGGCATGGCTGGTGGACGCCTCGGTCCGGATCGCCAGAAAATTGGGTGTTTCAGAACTGGTCATCGGCCTGACTATCGTGGCGGCAGGCACCTCGGCGCCGGAATTTGCCGTCACTTTCCTGGCGGCCGTCCGGGACATGGGAGATATTTCCGTAGGCAATATTGTGGGGTCGAATATCTTTAACCTGGGCTTCATTTTAGGCGGCACCGCCATCATCAGAAGCCTGGCAACAAATAACAAAGTGGTGGTCCGGGACGGAGGGTTCCTGTTACTGGGGACGCTGTTGCTGACGGCCTTCCTGTGGGACCTGTCCCTCGGCTTCCTCGAGGGAAGCGTGCTGCTGATCATGTTGTTGGGCTATCTGGGGTATTTGTTCTGGAAAAAGGAGCCCGTCGAAGTCGAAACGGAAGACGATCAAAGCTACAACTGGTACGACCCCTTCATTTTGATCCTGGGCTTGGTAATGGTGGTCGGCAGTTCTCACTTTCTGGTGATCTCTGCATCCGACCTGGCGGAACTGGCGGGAATCTCCCAGTGGGTGATCGGAGCGACCATTGTAGCGGCGGGCACTTCCGCTCCGGAACTGGCCACCTCCATCGTCGCCGCCTTGCGGGGGAATCACGGCATATCGGTGGGCAACCTGCTGGGCAGCGATATCTTCAACATGTACGGCGTGCTGGCCGTGACCGCCATGATGAAAGACCTGTCGGTCGACATACAGGCGCGTTCCAACCTGCTGGCGCTTATTTTTATGATCGTTCTGGTCATTATTTTCATGCGCACCGGATGGCGCATCGCCCGGTGGGAAGGCGTAATGCTGGTGTTGATCGGGCTGGGGCGTTGGTTATACAGTTTTATATAAGCAGGCGGCCAAAGAAACCGGCGAGCACTTCACCGAAACCGGCAAACCGCCGATTCTTTCTCTCAGAGCATGTTTGCAGGCCAGATTATGGCCATTCCGGCCATCGTGTTCATGCGCACCGGATGGCGCATCGCCAGATGGAAAGGGCAATGCTGTTATTGATCGGTTTGTGCCGATGGGTATACAGTTTTGGCTGTAATGTGAAACTACATTCTCGAAAACAAAGAAAATGACCCAATCTGAACTCTTAATTTTAAATTTTACAGAAATAAGGAGAAGAAGCATAATACTTTGGAATGGGCTTCCTGAGGGCTATTATAATTGGAAACCTGACGAAAAAGCAATGACTGCGATAGAAATGATTAGGCACGTTTTAGAAGCCGATTATGGATGGAATATTATAATCAATAATGGGAGTATGACAAATTATAAAACGCCTTGGAAAAATCGACCATTCATTAACGTTACTGACGAACTTGAATTTGCCGAACCCTATAGAAATACATTTTTAGAAAGTGTTCGACAATTTTCCGATAAGGAACTAAGCGAAACTAAAATCATACATCCTGGAAACGGTGAAAAAAAGACCCTTGGAAAATATTTATTACGGATTGGGTATCACGAATCTGTACACGCAGGACAATTTTTATCATATTTAAGAGCAATGAAAATTGATAGACCAGAAATATGGGACTGAAAAATAAAAAAATACTACAGCCAACAATCCCACTGAAATACCGGA